>JAFUPR010000074.1 GCA_017481145.1 Alistipes sp.
CCGCCAGATGCCCTTACGGACCACATCAGAACTCCCGCAACGAGAGCACTTTTTTGTCCATAATAATTATAAATACTGCAAATATACTATATCTCAACATTTTACCCCCTCTCGCAGGTCTCTTTTTTGACCATTAAGCCTAAATTCACTCATTTTCCGTCCTGTTCCAAGCAAATAAATACGAGTGTTCCACGTGGAACACTCGTATTTGTATATACTCTATTTGTCGGTTATCTGCCGAATTTGACTAACAATACGTTAATGTCAGCTGGTGAGACACCTGGAATACGTGATGCATACCCTATTGTTGTGGGTCGTATGCGACTTAATTTTTGGCGAGCCTCGATAGTCAAAGACTGCATGCTATTAAAGTCGAACGACTCGGGAATGGTGATATTCTCGAGGCGGTGCATCTTCTCGGCGTAGTATTTCTCCCTCTCTATATATCCGCGATACTTGATTTGTATCTCAGCCTGCTCGACGATCTCCTTGCTTAGCTCATTGCTCTCGATATATTTCTTCAATCTTGGCACCACCTCCTTTAACGATTCGATAGTCACATTGCTCCTCAAGATAATATCATAGAGCTTCTTTCCCTGTGTTAAGGGCTCTTCCCCGAGTGAAATTAAATAGTCGCAAATTTCTCCTATTTTGACCGACGTTGCACGGAGCATTGAAATAAGCGATTCTACGGCTGTATTTTTTTTGAGCAGATTTTGATATTTTTCCTCGCTAACGAGCCCTATTTCGTAGCCTAACGGTGTGAGTCGTGCGTCGGCATTATCCTGTCTTAGCAGGATGCGATACTCTGCACGCGAGGTGAACATGCGGTATGGCTCGTCGACACCCTTAGTCACAAGGTCGTCAATGAGTACACCTATATATGCCTCGTCGCGTTTGAGAACGATGCCCTCCTTGTTATTAAGTGAGCGGTGCGAATTGATGCCAGCCATAAGTCCCTGTGCTGCGGCCTCCTCATATCCCGTGGTGCCATTGACCTGACCAGCAAAGTATAGACCATCAACGATTTTTGTCTCGAGCGTATGTTTGAGCTGTGTGGGTGGGAAGTAGTCATACTCTATGGCATAGCCTGGGCGGTAGACGTGTACGTCCTCGAGGCCTGAGATGTTGCGTAGCGCCTCGAGTTGTACCTCGTAGGGTAGTGACGACGAGAAGCCGTTGAGGTAGTATTCGTTGGTGTCACGACCTTCGGGCTCGAGGAATAGCTGGTGTTGCTCCTTATCGGCAAATGTTCGCAGCTTATCCTCGATGCTTGGGCAGTAGCGAGGGCCTATACCCGATATTGTACCATTGAACAGAGGTGAGCGGTCGAAGCCCGTGCGTAGTATGTCGTGTACACGCTTTGATGTGTAGACCATAAAGCATGGAGCTTGGTTTTTAACAGCCTCAGTGTCAGTGTCATACGAGAATTTCGAGGGCTCTGCATCACCCTCTTGAATTTCTAATGCTTCGAAATTTATGGTTCGTGCATCAAGGCGTGCAGGTGTTCCTGTCTTCATCCTGCCGTGCTCGAAGCCGAGGTTCGCCAGCTGTGTGGTTATACCATGTGATGCTTGGTCGCCTGCTCTGCCACCCTCGGCCTGTGCCTCGCCGCAGTGCATCATTCCGCCGAGGAATGTTCCTGCGGTGAGCACTACCCTACTGCATGATATCTTCACGCCCATGCGTGTTTTTACGCCCTTTACGCGTGGTTTTGTGCCTGTGTGGTCTAAGAGTATCTCCACGACCGAATCCTGCCACAGATAGAGATTTTGGGTGTTTTCGAGCGTGCGTCGCCACTCGCGCGAGAAGGCAGCCTTGTCGCACTGTGCTCGAGGGCTCCACATGGCTGCTCCCTTTGAGCGGTTGAGCATGCGGAATTGTATAGCTGTCTTATCGGTGATACGTCCCATCATACCACCAAGAGCATCTATCTCTCTGACAATCTGTCCCTTGGCAACGCCTCCCACGGCTGGATTACACGACATCGAGGCTATCTTCTCAAGGTCGATCGTGACGAGCAACGTACGAGAGCCAAGCCGTGCTGCTGCTGAGGCGGCCTCGCAGCCTGCATGTCCTGCGCCTATTACTACAACATCGTACTGTAGGGTCATAATATCTCTCGGTTGAGGAGTTTGAGGTATCTATTCTCCATGCGGCGCATCTGCTTCTCTGCCCATGGTGTCTTATCCTTGTGGCCGCAGAGGTGTAGTGCTCCATGTACTATGACGCGGCGCATCTCGTTGATTGGTAGTGAATTATACATATCTGCATTGTCCTCTACCGTGGCCACGTCGATATATACTTCACCAGCGACGATACCCTCCTCTACCCTACTTGTGCGCTCCTCGAAGGTGATGACATCGGTGTAGTAGTCGTGGCCGAGGAAGTCGCGGTTTAGCTGTCTGTGGTAGTCCGACGAGCAGAATATGTAGTTTATCTCGCCCACCTCGTATCCTTCAAGACGGATGACCTCGGTAATCCATTTGCGTAGCGTTAATCGCTTGGTAGGCAGATAGTTGCACTCTTGATTATAGAAATGTATCATATCTATGTTAGCAGCTTGTTACATCTTTCGGAAGAATTGCGAGACGATAAGCGGCTTCTTGGTCTCGCAGTCGTATATTGCAAGGCGCACGTAGGGGGCGTCGTTAGCACTGATACCACCGCCTATGGTACCTATCTTCTGGTCCTTCTTGACGATGTCGCCCTTCTTGACGCTCACCGAGCCGAGATTTGTGTAGGTGACTAAATACTCGTTGTAGCCGAGGAAGATGGTATATCGGTTGGTATTCGCCTTATATTGTATCTCTTGAACTATACCCTCGTGTATGGTCTTCACGGCATCGCCCTTCTTTCCGCTGATTGTTGCGCCAAAGCCCTCCTCCGAGAGTGTGCCGCCATCGACAGGGAGGTTTAGCCCCTTGGTGTTACGCGAGAATCCAGCACCCACGGTATTGCCCTTAAGCAACCTTTGCAGCTCCTTGACAGCCTCGTCGTGTAGCTTTTGCTGGCGTCGCTGCTCGTTTATAGCCTCCTTCTCGCGCTTTGTGAGCTTATTGTATGTGCGCTGTGCCTCGGTGCGTGTTGCTGAGAGCTCGCGGTGCTCCTTCTCAAGTACCGAGCTTATGGAGTCGAGCTCGTGGCTGCGGGCATCAAGGAGCATGCGTTGCTCGTCGAGGAGTGTCGTTTGAAGACGTATGGTGTCGGCCAGGGCGCGGCGGCTCTCAGCTATATGTTGCATCTGGGCCATGCGTCGTGCCGCCTCGGTGATGTTGGTCGACGAAAGCAGGTAGTTAGTGCCGCTATTCTGGCTGTAGTTGCGGTAGGCTATACGTACTGCCTCGGCGTATATCTCGCGGTTATGTGCCAGTACACCATTGAGCGAGTCGATAAGTGAGTCGGCACGTAAGATGTCGGCATGAACCATGTCGCGCTCGTTCTCCACCTCTGCAATATAGTCGCCACGCATGCGTAGCTCGCGGTCGAGGACGGCCACCTGCTTCGATGCTGTGCTCTTCTCGCGCTTGAGGTTGTCTACCTCGCGCTTAGCCTTGTCGAGCTCCTTCTTATATTGTTCAAGACGTCGGCGTTGCTCCTCAGTCTTTTTATTGTCCGCCTCGGCCACAAGTGGGGTAGTGGTTAGTAGCAGAACGACGATAAGGTTTAGTATACGTTGCAACATGGTGGCAGTTACTTTTTCGTAGATTTCGACTCAGTTATCTCGGCGATGTGGCGCTCCATCTCCTCGTTGTCGTAGCCTCGCTCTACGGCCTTTTGCCAGTAGGTCTCGGCCATGAACTTCTCGCCCAATGCCCAGAGAATGTCTCCATAATGAGCTAAGAGCGAACTATCGCGCTGACCGCTGAGCGATAGCGCCTGGCGCATGAAGCTCTTAGCCTCCTCGTTGCGTCCGAGGCGGTGGAGTATCCATGCGTAGGTGTCGATATATGTGGCATTGTCGGCCTCGAGCTCCAGTACGCGTGCCGACATCTCGAGCGCCCTGTCCAAGTCGTGGTCTAAGAGCGAGAGGAAGTAGGCGTAGTTGTTGAGCACCAGAATATTATCGGCATTATATTTAAGCGCCTTTTTGTAAGCTTTGAAGGCGCTCTTGTCGTTACCCATGTCGTGATATACGTCGCCTATATATCCCCACATATCGCTACGCTCATTGTCGTTCGAGGCCTTATCCAAGCCCTTGAGGAATATGTCGATAGCGCCCTTGTGGTCGTCGCTCTCGGTCTTTATGAAGCCAGCGAAGCTCAGAAGCGCGAACGACTCGGGAAAGCGCTGAAGACCATCTTGTAGGTCCATGGCAAGGAGCTCATCTTTATCGAGATAGTTCTCCAATTGCAACACGGTGATATAGTTCTCGGCCGTCGTTGTCGTATCTTCAAGATGTCGTCGCAGATACTCCAACGCTAAGTTGTACTCTCCGCCTGCAATCATGTGCGAGGCATAGGTCTCTATAACCTTTGGGTGGTTAGGATAGTCTATGGCAAGCGTGCGTATTATTGTCCCTATGCGCAAGTAGTTCTTGCCGTAGAAGGGTATGTTCGAGGTGTGTGTGGCTAAGCGACGCAGCTTGTCGTCAACACTAAGATTGGCATTACGAAAGAGGTGCTCCTCGTAGTCGAGCATACGTCGCTCGTCACCCTTGGAGAAGTAGTAGTCGGCAATGAGCGTCGTCGTCGAGATGTCTGTGCTGTCGAGCATGAAGGCCTCATCAAGGGTTGCACGCGCCATGCTATCACGTCCTGCGGCATCGTATGCCAGGGCTAACGATGTGCGCACATGGCTATCGTAGGGGTGCTCCGTAACGCGTCGTCGTCCCGTCTCTATAGCGCGGTCATATTGGCGCGTGTCGAGAAGTAGATTTTGGTGTATCTCGGCGAGATAGGGGTTATAGCCCACACGTAGCTCTGCGGTGTCGAGGATGGCAATGGCCGAATAGGGCATGCCCGACGTGCCGTAGAGTATGGCTAAGGCGTGGTATGATTGTAGGTTCTTCGGGTCGAGACGCATCAGGCGTCGGAAGATGGGTATTGCACGCGTATATTGGCGCTTGGCAACAAGCTGTGTGGCGTAGTTCTCCGTGTACCACTTATTTGTGCTGTCGGCAGCAAAGGCGCGGTAGGCATGGTGTAGCGAGCGCTCGTTGTTGTCTAAGCGGCTGAGGTAGTAGTGCGCAGGTGCATAGGCCGTGTCACGAGCAACGATGTCAAGCCATATCTCGCATGCTGCGCTGGTGTCGCGCTGTATGGTTAAGAACTTGATGGCGTCGGTGTGGCGTCGTGTGTTGGTGAGGCTGTCGGCCACAGTGAAAGAGATGGCATCGTGCCCCGTAGCCGAAAGCTCTTCGGCGTAGGCAGATGCCATATACGCAAACCATAGGATGGTTGCAAAGAGTATGTGTCTAAAGCTTCTCACTCATATATTCGCTATAATGCACTCTCAAACTGGTTGAGGAAGCGCACATCATTCTCGAAGTATAGGCGTAGGTCGCCAACACCATACTTCAACATGGCGATACGCTCAATACCCATACCAAAGGCGAAGCCCGAGAACTCCTTCGGGTCTATATTGTTGGCCTCCAACACGTTGGGATCAACCATGCCACAGCCCATAATCTCCAACCAGCCAGTACCCTTACATACGCCGCAGCCCTTACCGCCACATATCGAGCACGATACGTCAACCTCGGCCGAAGGCTCGGTGAAGGGGAAATACGAGGGGCGCATACGTATCTGTGCCTGCTCGCCGAAGAGCTCCTTGGCGAAGTATAGCAACGACTGTTTCATGTCGGCAAATGATACGTTGCGGTCGATATATAAGCCCTCGATCTGGTGGAAGATGCAGTGTGCACGGTACGATATAGCCTCGTTACGGAACACACGGCCAGGGCATATCACGCGGATAGGGGGCTTCTGGCGCTCCATCGTGCGCACCTGAATAGACGAGGTGTGCGTGCGGAGCACTACATCGGGATTGCTCTCGATGAAGAAGGTGTCCTGCATGTCGCGAGCGGGGTGCTCGGGCGGGAAGTTGAGCGCCGAGAAGACGTGCCAGTCGTCCTCGATCTCGGGACCATCGGCAACGGTATAGCCGAGGCGAGAGAAGATACCCACAATCTCATTCTTCACGATAGATATGGGGTGGCGTGAGCCTACAGCCTCCGAGCTTCCAGGGCGTGTCATATCGTCTATCTTTGCTGCGTTCATCTGAGCAGCATTGCCTATCTCCTCCTTCAGCGTATTTATGCGCTCGGTAGCCACCGTTTTGAGGTGGTTGAGCCTCTGTCCGAGCTCGCGCTTCTCGGTGTTGGGCACCGTCTTAAACTCCTCCATGAGGGCGCCAAGCGCACCCTTCTTACCGAGAATCTTGATACGGAAGGCCTCAACATCGGCGGCCGTCTTGGGGGCGAAAGCCTCGATTTCGGCCAAAAGTTCTTCGATTTTGTTGATCATATATTTTTCTTATTGTTTATGTCGAACTTATGTACTAAATTTGCCTACGGTTTAGTTATGTTACAAAACATACCATCGAACGTACAAAGTTACTAATATTTTCGCAAATGAAAAGATTTACCTCTATAATAATCTCCATTTTGCTACTCTTACCGTCGGTAGCACTGGCGCAGAGTGTGGGTGTGGTGATGAGTGGCGGAGGTGCTAAGGGTCTATATCATATCGGTGTGCTTAGGGCTCTGGAGGAGAATGGCATACCTATAGACTACATTGCGGGCACGTCGATGGGCTCGATAATAGGTGGTATGTATGCTGCGGGATATACCATCGAGGAGATGGAGGAGGTGGCGCTCTCGGGCGACTTAGACCGATGGGTGAGTGGCGGCATCGACGATAAGTATCGCTACTACTACATCCAGCGCGACCGCATAAGTAACATGATAACCCTCCCCGTGGGGCCAGATAGTCGAGATGTGGGGTCGGGACGCCGACGCATAATACTCCCAGGCTCGATGATGAGCTCCGCGGAGATAGACCTCGCGCTCAACTCCTTCTTCGCCCAAGCCTCGACAGCTGCAGGTGGCGACTTCGACAACCTCATGATACCCTTTCGCTGCATGGCCACGGATATGACCGAGCACCGCGCCGTGGAGCTCTCGAGTGGTGACCTAGCCTTAGCCATACGTGCCTCGATGGCATTACCCGTAGCCTTTCCCCCCGTGGAGATCGACTCGGTGTTGATGTGCGACGGCGGTTGTTACGACAACTTCCCTTGGCGCTCGCTGGAGGATAACTTCCACCCCGACATATTGATAGGTGCCTGTTGTGTGGACATCAAGCCTAAGAGCTTGAAGCATAGCTCTGTTGTCGAGCAGGTCATGTCGCTCATAACCAAGCCTACGGACTTCGACATGCCCGAGGGTCGCTCGGTGCTTGTTCAGCGTGCGGTGGAGGCCTCGGTGCTCGACTTTAAGAGTGCTAGTGAGATTATGGCGGCGGGATATAACGATGCGCTGGCGGCCATGCCCGAGATTAAGGCGCTCGTGTCGCGTAGGATGACGGCGGAGGAGTATGACCAGCGGCGTAGGGAGTTTATAGCCCGCTATCCTCGGGCGTTGATGGGCGACATCACAGTCTTGGGTCTCAATGAGAACCAGACGCGTATAGCCCACAACATGATGTATATAGGCCATAAGAAGGCAAAAGATACACTGCCCCTGACAGGCGATGAGATCTCGGACAACTATCTTACGATGTTGGCCAACGTGCCTGTTAAGAGCGACTTTCCCATATTTAAGTTTAACGCCGATACTGAGCGTTTCGATGTCACGTTGCCGCTAAGCGTTAAGCCCAACTTCGACATCTCTATCGGTGGTAACATCTCGTCTACGGCCTTCAACCAGGCATATATAGGCTTGGAGTATGGCTGGTGGAGTAGGGTGGGGCAGAGCTTCAACCTCGACATACTCCTTGGCCCCGTATACACCATGGCGCGCATCAAGGGACGCACGACACTCATACACGATGCGCCCATATACTTCGACTACTCGTATAACTTCAATATACACAACACGTTGAAGGGTAACTTTGGCAATCTCACCCAGGTGGATAATGCCGAGCAGATGCGTATGATGGAGAACTTCGTGTCGCTCTCTGTGGGCTCGGCATTGCGTCGTAAGGCTGTTGCTAACCTCTCCATCAATGGTGGCCGTAATAGCTATAGCTATGAGATGGAGGGCTATCCTAAGCGTCAGTACACGCACTTCTCATATATTGCTGGTGGCATATCGTTGGAGCGCACGTCGCTCAACAAGCCACTCTTTCCCACCTCGGGGTCGCACCTTATAACCGAGGGTATATATGTCTATGGTCGCGATGAGCGCGACTCACGCGCAGGTATCATCAATCCCGAGCCCGAAGATCGTTTCAGCCGTATACGTCAGTGGTGGGGCGTCAAGGCGCAGTGGGAGCAGTACTTCGACATCACGCCGAGTGGCCTCTTCTCGTGGGGTTATGCCGTCGAGGGTGTATACACCAACCACCCCTCCTTCGACTCGCGTGAGGCGACACTCCTCTCCTCACCCCAATATGCACCTCTCTTGCACTCGCGCATGATATACATGCCCGAGTTTCGTGCCGACCGTTACCTCGGTGTGGGACTGATGCCCACCATCCGCATCATCAACAACCTCTATGCTCGTGTTAGTGTCTATGCCATGCTCCGCGACAAGTTTGCTGGCGACCATCTACACTATATGTCCGACCTCTCCATCATCTATCACACCCCCATTGGCCCCGTGAGTCTTGCCCTCACAAAATATGATTTCTCCACCCCCAAAAACCTATATCTAACCTTCAACTTTGGGTATGCTATATTTGGGCGTAAGGGTCTCTTCTTTTAGTTTTGTTGTGATAAGTGGTCATCTTCGACCTCTCAATCGCTGGGCTGAATGGGAAATACGCTTAGTATGTCCCATCCATCCCAGCATCTTAATCGAGGCCCAATCTAACCACTTCTGACAACAAAACATAGTCGTGATAAGTGGTCTACTTCGGCACCTCAATCAAAAGAGCGATTGGGAAATACGCTTAGTATGTCCCATCCATCCCAGCATCTTAATCGAGGCCAAATCTAACCACTTCTGACAGCAAAACAGAGCTTTGGTACCAAGGTATAGTAATTAAGAAGAGAATGGCTAAGTTTACCATTTAGCCATCCTCCTATTAATTGGTATGTAGTTGTCGACTATAGCTTTCGGAGGGTGAGTTTGGGCTTTGAGCTCTTCTCGAGCGAGGCGTTATACTCGTCCTCGCGTGCCATAATCGAGATATACGAAGGTACATCTTCCTCTTTTGAGAGTGCCCAGGCCTCACCGTTGATATAGGCCATAAAGAACATCTGCATAAAGTGGGGGTAGTCCGAGACACCTACGCCATAGCGTACGATAGCACGTGCGCCATCGTCGAGGATGCCTGCGATGCCTATATAGTAGTAGCCCTCGTTATGGTCGTAATAGTAGCCATCGTCGTCGCAGCCGAGGAAGTAGATGTCGGCGGTGCCATACTCCTCGCCGAGGTCGTAGTCTTCGGCAACAAGCTGTGAGAGGAAGAAGAGCGAGTCGAGGCTGCTGTTGTACTCGACCTTAACCTTAAGGTCGTCGAAGCCCTCCCAGCCCGTCATCCACACCGACCTATTGGCTATATCGCGGCTGATGGTCACGGGGCACGCAGCTCCATTCTCGCCAACGATGACCCACTCGCCGAGCCATGCGTTGTAGGCCTCCGAGGCGATGGGCTCTATGACCTCGAACTCCTCAGAGATGGCGTAGAGGGTGCTTAGCTCCGCATCGGCGGTGATGCCTATAGCCACGGCGCGATAGCTGCCTGGAGTGATGTCGAACATGTCGACACCGTCGCCATAGCATAGCATATCGCTAATGGTGTAGGATGTGCCATTGGTAGCGTTGTAGTTGTCAAGGTAGTTGAGCATGTCGATAAGCAGTGCCTCGGACATGCCCATGAGCGACTCTGTCTCCCACTGCTCGGCGGTGATGATGGCGATGACATAGCCGTTGTTATCGAGGCTTTCAACCCTCACAACATGGTCGTAGACGTAGTTGTCGATGGTGTCGCTGCCGACATACGAAACACGCCATGCGTCGTTCTTCTTCATACCCTCGGTATTACCTCCCGCGGGGTTGTTCTCCTCTGCGCGCTTGAGTGTGGTGAACTCCACGGTGTAGATGTCGCCATATACCTCGCCATCGGCAGTGCAGCCTACGGCGACATACTTATATGATGTATCGGGCGTGAGGCCGTCGACGATGGTTACGTACTGGCGGCTTGTGTGAAGCTCCGAGCCCTTGATGCCAGCGGCAATATGCGCCTCGACAAGCGTCATCATGTCGGAGGTGAGGTCGTCGGTATGGAATCCGAGCCATGTCTTCGACATGTCGTCCTCGTGCGTTACCTTAATCTTTGCCGTGGTGGTGGTAATATTCTCAACCTCGACATTTAGCTTTAGCTCCGACATCTGTGGCTTCTTGACCTTCTCGTCGTCGCCACCGCAGCCCACGACAATGGCCATGGCCGCAATTGCGACCATAGCCCTCGTAATATAGTTTTTAATAAGGTTCATAACTATTCACCTAATGAATTGTAGTACTTGTAGATATATATAGCTCCCTTACTAGTTTCAGTGGGCTTATAGATATTAAATGTTTGATTAGATGTTGTCCAATTTAACATTATAGTATCCTTACTATTATATACTTTAGAGACCTTAATTGTAGCAGCACCATTGTTCGCAGAGTCTATTGTCGTGCTCCATGAGGTGTACTCGCCAAGCGTTGTGCTTGTCTTCAATGAGCCACTTGAGTTTGACAAATATCTGCCATCAGCGCGCACAAATGCATAGGTGTTGGGATAGGCTTCAGCACCGCTTGCAATGGTGAACTGCTCAAGGTTAGTTACATCCTTAATGCTATTACCCAACAGCTCGATTTGCATAGAGGTAGATGTACTGCTTGTACTTGTCCAAGTCTTAATCGCATAGTCCAAGGTGCCATCGGGACTCTTGGCGGCAATAATCACCTTATCGCCTACAGCAAGCTCATTTATGTCAGTCACAAGGAGCCAGCCAACCTTTACATCGGGGTGGTTATACTGACCGATAACAATGGTAGCAGAGGTTAAGCCGAAGGTAAAGG
This sequence comes from Alistipes sp., assembly GCA_017481145.1. Classification (GTDB taxonomy): domain Bacteria; phylum Bacteroidota; class Bacteroidia; order Bacteroidales; family Rikenellaceae; genus Alistipes. Next base: position 11,177 of record JAFUPR010000074.1, read on the forward strand.
TAAACTCTGCATTGCGCGCTGCACCGCTGTTTGCTGCAAATGTGGCAGTTGCCGTTGTGGCATTCTCGGTGTAGTCGAAGGTCACAAAGTCGTAAGTATCTGCCGTAGCACCCTTGATAGTCTCGCCCGTAGGTATCAAGTTACCCAATGTAGTAAGCGTGATGGTTGCTGTGTCGCCCTCGTAACCAACGAGATCTTTATCGGCTGTTGCTGTGAGTCGGTAATAGCCCTTGAAGTAAGATGGATATGTGCTACTACCACCAGTACCCTTAGTGGTGGTTGTTACAACTGTGGTAACGGTGATAACATCGCCAACCTTAACATCGGTATTATCGTCTTGAACGACATAATTACCCTCTTCGTTCTTGAGGTACTTTATATTTGCCTTATTGCCAGCACCATCCTCAATCACATAGGCATAAGCATAAGAGCTCGGAACAGAGGTAACAATACCCGTAAGTCGGTATGTCACATTCTCGTCCTTGGACTTCGTGATAAACTCGGCAATAGTAATCTCAGTGGGGGCACCCTTCTGGAGTACGTTGAATGTCCACGTGAGTGACTCCTGGCCCTCCATGCTGGCTGTGATGGTAGCAGTAGTCTCGCGTACTGTACCCTCATTTGCCAAGGCGGTGTAGGTGAGGCAGTTTTTAGCCTTGTCGAAGTTGAAGGTAATCCACTCGGCATCCGCTGTAGCAGAGATATTCCAGTCGCCAACATAGTTGAACACAACTTCGTCGATAGCCGTAGCCTCCGTAGCACCCTCCTCGGGAACTACTACATTTGTGGTGGGAACAGTGACATCGGCAGGTGTTACAGGAATAGATCCCTTGACGCCTACAAGACGATAGAGAGAGATAGCCTGCTTCTCGGTCTTGCCACTATAGAAGTAGTTGTAAGAAGAGCCCTCGCGATAGTATATCTTGTTTTCGTTGTAATTGCCCTCCTTATTGCCAATGGTAGCTACACCGTCTGCACTCGCGATTGTGAATGAGGTGTTAGCATCGATGTAGCTCTGGTTGTTGAGCTTATACGATGTGCTGGTCGATACGAGGAAGCCCTCGTTAACGCTATCGTAGAAGGCAAAGGTGCCCTCGACCGAGCCATTAGTCAAAACTAAGGTCTGAACATCGGCGGTAGGTGTGATGTAGTAGCTGCCAAGCTTTGTAATAGCAGTGGCGCTACGACACTCGCTTGCAATCGTTGTGCTCATAGCCACGTCGTAATCCTTAGCAGCAATAACCACCTGGTCGCCAGCGGCGAGAGTTGAGGCATCGGTAACAAGCTCCCAGGTGTTACCCAAAGTTGTATCGGCACTCTGTACAATGGTAACAGATGTCTCTGCGTAGCCATCGGTGAAGGTTACAACAGTCTTGCGAGGTGCGCCATCGTTGGCCGACAATGTAACCTTAGCCTTATCGGCATTAGTGGTATACTCGAGTTCGGCAAATGTTGCATCGACCGTGCAGGTGATATCGCCTGCAGGGTTCAATGTGCCAAGCTTATTGATAGCTACCTCCACGCTACCACCCGTGTGAGCAACGAGGTTATTCTCTGCAGCAGCCTCCAAGTTGTAGTAGCCCTTACAGATAGAGGGTGCAGTGCTCGAGCCACCAGTAGCCTCACCAGATACGGCCGCTACGATGGTAACGATGTCGCCAAGGTTGATGCTATCGTTCTTGTATAGATAGTCACCGTTAGCCATCTTCGTACATTTGAAGTATGCCTCATTGCCAGCAGCATCTGTGATAGTATTGTTACCTGAAGACGTTGTAGCCTTCTTGGTAAGTATGCCTGTAACCTCGTACTCTACATTTGCATCTGCCGCCTTCTCGATAAACTCGGCAACAGTAACCTTCACGGGAGCACCCTTCTGAACAACTGAGAATGTCCAGCTCTGTGTCTCCTCGCCCTCAAGAGTTGCGGTGATGGTAACATTAGCGTAGCGCACTGTGCCATCGTTTGCCTCGGCTGTGTAGCTTAGAACACCATCGGCATAGTTCAAGGTGAGCCACTCGGCATCGGTGGTAACATTGATAGTCCACTTGCCGACATAGGTAAACGTCACATCCTCGAAGGCAGTCTCCGTAGTTACGCCCTCTATGGCAATAACAACGGTCTCGTCACTATCAGGGACAGTGACAACAGCACCTGCAACGGGCACCGTGCCCTTAGCACCTGCCATCTTATAGATGCATACATCATCGTGCTTATCTGCATCTATGCTTGCTGCATCAATACAAACAAAACGACGATATGTAGAGGTTGTAGAGTTAGGATTAGAATTATAGAACTTTAAGAGCGTGTTATCCCACTCGCTGTTCTTTGCCTCGATTGTAGCCACACCATCCTCAATAGAGATCTCAAATGATGAATTCTTTGATGGGTAGTCTGAGAGTTTTAGATAGTTATTTGTCTCGGCATTGGTAAGATATCCCTTCTTTGTGTCGCCATCATAATCTACCGCATTGTAGAAGTCGAAAGCAGCCTTGGTTGCATCCTGCTTAGCAAGAACAAGCTGCTGAACCATATATTGATACTTGCTATTATCGGTAACGATGGGGTGATAGAGATAATCACCTACTCTAACAATGTCAGTGTTGTATGATGCGTATGGGTAGTTTGTACCGCTGTTACAACCCATCACAAAGTTATTGTTTACTGCGGCAATCGTCACAATATCGCCCTCCTGAAGTGTTGAGGCGTCGCGTACGAGTACCCACTTGTCGCTGGGGGCTACTTCTGCCATATTCACACTAAAACGGTTAACCATACCGCCCTCGAGCGTGAGGGTCTTATCCTCGGGGATAGTGCCGCTCTTGATGTAGAGGTGCTTGGTGGTGATGACCGTAACGGTATAGCTGTCGCCTGCCACCAAAGCTGTGGGTAGCACGTTGAAATATACATCTGTATTTGATGTTGTAGCAACACTTACGCTGCTTACGCCCTCATTTACAGTGAACTCGTGGGGCATATTGAGGTCGGCAGTAATAGTACCTGCAAGGCTCTTACCCTCGGCTGTAAATATAACCTTCTCAACAGCATCGCCAGCTTCGATGCCCAAATTCTTGAGCGTCATCTTAACAACGGCAGCCACACGTGTGAACCGCACCTGCTGTGCCTCGGTGGGCTGAACGTCGGCGGTGACAACCTTCGAGACCATAAGGTCGGCATTGGGGTCGTACGAACCCTCGGCCATGGTCTGGTTAGAGGGCAGCGTAAGGGTTGTGGCGTTGATGTTCTCGGCCTCAACGTATGCGCTTGCGGGATATACCGTTACGTACTTATACTCGCCACGGTTAGCATTACCGTTGAAGGTTGCGGTGATATGTGCCTTGCCATCAACCTTCTCGTATGCTACATTTGTGGCAGCAGCCAGCACGTCCGTCTGCTCCAACACCACGAAGGTCTCATTATCGTTCCAGCTAAACACGGGGGCTTCGTCGCTCGACGTATCTACCGATGTGCGTGTTGCCTCGGGCTCGGCAACGAAGGTGACGATAACATCGCCCTGATTAGAATTTCTGTTGGGCTCATCAAACTCATTCTGACAAGCCGTAAGACCCATTGCTGCTACAGCAACGACGGTCATGAATTTAATCATCTTTTTCATGGTCAAAATAAGTTTTTAGAGTTCATCATCATAGTCGTTGTAGCCTGAATCCTGTCCTGGCTCGCCATTATCGCCAAAGCCACTAAGGTTAAAGCCTCGCTCCACCATCACATCCTCAATAGTAAGGGCTGGAGCTGTGTAAATTGTCTCGTTCATAGTTGTTAGTGATGTGTATTAGTTAGTTATTGTTTGTCTCCTTGATGCATCGTACCGAGGCAGCATAGGCGCGGGCACCGTAGGAGTACCACGAGGCTGCAATGCTCTCGTCCATGAGTGGGTAGATGCCGTAGTATATGTCGTTATAGGCGACAAAGAGTGTTGCCGCCTTGCCAAATGGTTGCATGGTGTTATTGTTGCTCTCGGCTGTCCAGTAGAGCATGCGCTCCGATGTCTCACCCATAAGACCCGAGACATCGAGGTTGCCAACAGCAGGGAAGTAGCCCGCGCCATCGTTCCATCGCCAGCCATAATCCTCCTTGCTCCATTGCTGGCTGAGGAGGGTGCAGGCGTAGTCCTCATGTAGTGTGCCGAAAGCACCAGCAGGGGGTACGCAGTAGCCTGCAGGACAGGGGTCAAAGATGGTCTTATAGTCGGTGCCAGCCTCAGCCGTGCCCCATAGCTCGGATGACGACTGCATGGCCACACCCGCGCTATTGACCAAGTCCTGCTGCATGTACCAGTCGAAGAGGTACTCGCCGATAGGTATATCGGTGCGACATCCGAGGATGGTGGTGGGGTGGTTCAGGGCGTACTCTATATTTCCTGGGGCGTTGAGTGCTACGGGGGCTTCGAAGCCTACATATCGCCACTCGCTGCTACCGTCACCACGCTGTGTGTTGTTCACGTTGAGCACCGTGCGTAGAGCCTCAATCTCAGCCTGTATAGCATTATACTCCTCCTCGCTCTCAAGGAGCTCGTAGTTGTCGTCGTAGCTATGTGTGGGCACTCGCATATACTCTGCGGGCGATGGCAAGAATGGCTCTTTGCGTCCCCACTGGTAGAGCATGCCGCGGTTGGCGATATCGGCGGGGTCGTTGTTCAGAGCACCAAGGTTGCGATCCATCCACTCAAGACCGTTGGCGCTAACTGCGGTGATGGCATTATTGCTAACCCACACGTGCCAGCTCCATAGTATATGGCCATCGCCATCCATAAGGGCAATGAGGGCGTTACCCTCTATTGTGCCCGTGGTGAGGTATATGCGTTGCTCGTCGGCCGAGTAGAAGGGCTCGCCCGCGATGATGTGTGTACTGCGTGTCTTGTCGCCATCGAATGTCGCCTCCCACAGTAGCTCGGCATAGCTGCCGACCTCGATCTCTGCTCCGAAGGTGGCCATGTAGCGTGTGTTGCCATCGTTGCGACCATTGCCCTTAACGTCGGCACGGAACGACACCGTAGTCTCGGTGGGGGCGATATAACAGTTGGCGGTATCTGTGGCTGAGAGGTCGGCAGCAATAGCGCCTACCTGTAGTAGCTTGAAGCGTACAACAGCCGTATCGGGTCTGCTGCCCGCCGTGACGGTGATGATGGCGAGGCGCTCATGTCCCGTGGTGTTCTCCTCGACATAGAGCGTGAGGTTGTCGCCCTCGATGCTCATATCTATCCAGTCGGCCTCGGTCGTAGCATCCCACATATCGCGGTTGGTGGCGACGAAGAGCTCCTTAGTACCACCATCGCAGTGGATGGTAGCCGACGATGACGAGAGTGTCACCGAGGCATAGTCGGGCTCGGCATAGCACACCTCGCGAGACTCCTCTGTGCAGCCCATCATAATGATTAGAGCAGCGACAGCTATATGGTATATGTGCTTGATTCTCATTGTATTATAGTATTGTGTTATTTCCAGTCTGTGGGTATATCGTAGTAGTCGCTAAGCCTCTTACATCCATCGAAGCAATCGGCATGTGCTGAGTTTGATGAGGGCACGGTGAGGAATATGTCACCACGCTCACGCTCGTAGAGGTGTACCTTAGTCTCGGTGCCATCCTCGGCGGTAATGATGGTGTAGGGCGACTCGCCCTCGAGCTGTGAGCAGCCAGCAAAACATCTGTCGATGTAGTTTATGCGGCGTACGGTGTCGAAGAGCGACACGGGGATGCTCTTGAGCGACGTGCAGTCGGCGAAGCACTCCGAGAAGGTGATGCTCGACGATGTCGTGCCTATAGCATCAAAGAGACCCTCGGGGACACTCTCGAGGCTTGCACACTCGGCAAACGTGGCCTCGAAGTACTGTATCTTGGGGTTGTTGGCAAAGAGTCCTGCGGGGATGCTCTTTAGCGACGTACAGCCCGCGAAGAGCCCCTTCACGGTCGTTATCTCCGTACATGCCGAGAGTAGCCCCTCGGGGATGCTCTCAAGCGATGTGCAGTCAGCAAAGGTCTCCGAGAACTGCTTAGTCTTGGGGTTGGACGTAAAGAGCTCTGCAGGGATGCTCCTCAGTGACGTACAGCCCGCAAACGTGGCTGTGAATTTCAACTTCGTATCACCGAGGGGTGCAAACAGATCCTCGGGGATGCTCTCCAGCATCGGACAGTTGCAGAAGGCGTAGGCCATGGAGCTTACCGAAGTGGTCGTGGGGAAGATAGATCCCTCGATAGTTGTGAGGTGCGGACAGTTCTCAAACACGCTCTCGAAGCCACTCGATACCTTCACATTCTTGGCAAACAGCCCTGCGGGTATGGTCTCAATGCCAGAGTCGTCGAAGAGGTTCTTGAAGCCTGGCGAGGTGACCTGTGTGAAGGTGTCAAACAGCCCTGCGGGTATGGTCTTGAGGTTGGGACACTCCGAGAACATATATGTGAAGTCGGCCGAAGAGTAGTCTCTCGCATCGGCAAAGAGGGAGGCGGGAACACTCCGAAGCGCCGTGTTGTGGAACATATACGTAAACTCGTAGGCTAAGGTCATATTACGTAGTAGACCTTCGGGGATACTCTCGAGGGAGGTGCAGTCGGCAAAGGCATATCGGAATGACTTAGCCGCCGTGAGGCCATCGAAGACACCCTCCTCGATGGTGGTTAGATTCTCGCACCCCTGGAACACAGCACCTATAGTTTTAGCGCCAGTGAGACCCTCGAAGATGCCCTTCTGCAACCTGTTGACCCCCGTCTTGTAGAATATATATTCGAGGTTAGTGACGGTGCTGTTGTTTACGAAGATGCCCGAGGGGATATGTGTTAATGAGGAGCAGCCCGCAAACATGTACTTTATGTCGGTAGCAGAGGTAGCATTGAGCATCAGTCCTTCGGGTATGCTTTCGAGGAGTACACATGCCGAGAAGGCGCCCGTAAACTTCGTTGCATTGCTGCTGGTAGCAAAGAGATCCTCGGGTATGCTCTTCAGTGCCGTAGCGCCAAAGGCGTAGTCGAACTCCTTGGCATTGGGGCATTGGGCGAAGAGGCCTGTGGGTAGGCTATGTAGTTGTCCTTGGCGTACCATCGTCTCCACCTCGCTGAAGTTGCTAAGTGTATTGTTTGTTACCACAACGCCTGTGCCCGCAGCATAGAAGGCGTAGGTGAAGTCCTCGGCGGCGGGGCAGTTGTCGAACAGCCCTGCAGGGATATCGCTCAACGACGAGGTGTACGAGAAGCAATCCTCGAAGCGCTTGGCTGAGGTGGCGTGGCGGAATAAGCCTGCGGGTATCTCCTTGAGTGCCGTGCAGCATGAGAAGGCACCAAGGAACGACTTTACGTTGGTGAATGAGCCCGCCACATCGTTGGGTATCGACTCAAGGCTGATACATCCGAGACACATATCTATGGCCGAGGTGTAGCCGAGCTTACCCCACGAGATGACATTTAGCAGCTCGGTGGTGGGCTCGCTGTCGTCGCCAAATTTTAGCGATGGAGCCTCGCCTGTGATAGATATGGTGTAGAGACCAGGTTTCTTATACAGGTGTGTGCCACGGCGTGACTCGAAGCTTTCAGCCTCGCTACCATCACCCCAGTCGACGGTGATGCTACCGCCACTATTGATCGTAAGCACGGGTGCTGCCGTAAGCGTATAGTCGGCTTCGGGAATCAGCACCTCATAGATGAGAGCCTCGGTATCGGGGCCTATCTGGTGGATGTTGATTGTTGCTGTGGCAGAGTTATTCTGGTCGCCAACGACGATGTCAACACTGCCAAAGCGCTGATTGCCACCTGCGTTAGACTCTACGCTAATGGTTATGCTGCTATCTGTTAGCGTTGTGCTGAACCATGTGTCCGAGGCGTTGGCGACGGTAAGCTCAAGCTCGGGGTTGGCGTCGAAGGTTACGACCTTAACTCCTCCGTCATCATCCGTAGCCACATTCTTGCTGCTCAGCGTGATAAAGGCGTTGCCATCCTGAGTTACGGTGATGGTGTCGCTCGCGGTATTGTTGCCCTCGCCTGTGATGACCGTAACCTTGGTGCTACGCTGCGTGTTTGACTGGTTATCGTCAGCTGTGAGGATGAGGTTGTTAGCCTGACACTCGACAAGCAACCAGCTACATGTGCAGTCGGCATACCACTCCTCGCTGCTGCTATCCACGGCTATGGTTGTTGTGAGCGACGTGTGAGCCTCGAAGTTATGCTTGGTGGCGGCAAGAGTTATGTCGCTATCGGCCGTGCCTCGTTGTGCGATGTTGAGCGTGGTTGTCGTGGTACGCTCCATGTCATCCGTTGCCGTGAGTGTTATCGTAGCGCTGCGTTGCTCCTTGGCGCCGTTAGCCTCGGCCTTGACGGTGAGGAAGTAGCTGTCGGCAGTGATTGTGAGCCAGTCGCCATCGGTCGTTGTATAGCTCCAGCTATCACCATTGGTGATAACGTCGATTGTTAGCTCACCACCGCGAGACTTGAAATTGACCATGCTACAATTATCACCCTCCACATGCTCAAAGAGGGTGCTCTCGCTACTTAGCGCGATAGTTAGGCGTCCCTCAGACTCAGGAGGGGTAATATCTATGTCGGGCTCCTCGCCACAGGCCATCGTGCCGAGGATTATGAACATTGCCCAAAGGAGTATCTTTGTTATTTTCATAGTTAGGATATTGGGGTCAGTGTGTTTAATCCTGATACTTTATAAACTTAATGTTGCCCATGGGGTATACCGTGGGGTACATGCTCGAGCCGAAGGCCTCCTTGCCACCATTGTCGTTATATGCCCATAGTCCGAAGCCTACATAATTGTAGCCGCTGACCGAGGGCATCTTGGGTGTAAGCAGTGTGTAGTCGGCCGAGGGCTCTACCGCAACTTCAAGGGCAGCATACGAGAACGAGTTGTTGCTTACTAACGTGATGTAAAGGAACACCTCATAGGCGTAGACACTCCAGCCAAAGGGGATAACGAAACCCTTGGTCGTGGGGTTGTAGCGCACCTGAAGCGATGTGCCAGGGTAGAGGAAGTTGCGCATGTATAGGTTCTCGTTGTAGTCGCCCTCCACGATGTCGAAGATGAGGTAGTGATCTTGGGCACTGGGGCTTCCATCCACGCTGTTTAGCGAACCGTTAGTTGTGTAGAACCACTTGTCCGCCGTTATCTCCCATTTGCCAAGGAGCTTGAAGTAGGGATTATCGTCATGTGTACCTTGGCGTAGAGCTACGGTTATGCTCTCGATATTATCACCTTTGCCTGCCGTGATTGTAGCTGTGGCACTACGCTCGTCGTACGAGGTGTTGGCCTCGGCAATGAGTGATACACGGCCTCCCTTCGTATCTTCGTCGATGGTAATCCACTCCTTGTCGACGGTGACACTCCAAGCGTAGTTCGAGGCGATGTTAAAGGTGTAGGTGTCGCCCTCCGAGTCGAAGATGTGCTCTTGGGCTGCCGAGCAGCTAAGCTCTACGACTGATGCTCCCTCCTGCAAGATGGTGAGGGTGGTGTTGTCGAAGCTCTGTGTCGGGCTTGTGATAACGACCTCGGCGCGACGCGATGTGGTCGTTAAGTTTTCGTCGACGCTGATGGTTAGATTGTTACCATCGATGTCGTAGTTGAACCACTCATTCTCACCTACGGAGCCTATCTCCCACCTCTCGGTGTCGGGGAATGGGGTAATCTCGATTGTTGCACTACCACCCGTAGCATCGAAAGCAACAGCCTTATTGCTAAGGCTAAGGCTGCTGACGACAAGGGGCTTGTCGTTATCCGAACACCCCGTAAGCGCTAAGGGTGCAAGCATGAGTAGTGTACAACAAAGTAGTTGTAGTGTACGTATCATAATTATTGAAGTTTATTGGGTCAATACAATATGCGTATTGTGGTGATAATCTGCACACTATAGTACAAATGTAGGAATAAATATGTTAACATCCAAATAAAAAGGCGTATAAATACTTATTCGCGCTTATTTGCGGTAGGTTTTGTAGTAGGTTGAGTATGAGTATTATCCCCAACTTAGCCGATGTATATTTGGGAATAATGGCAGAATGATGTATATTTGCATTACCAACCTCTTATGGTGCGGAGTGTATATGACAGCAAAGATACAGCGAATGATGATAATAGGTGCGACGTCGGGCATAGGTCACGAGGTGGCGGAGGTGTTGGCGGCACAGGGTGTGCGCTTGGCCCTTGCTGGTAGGCGTGTTGAGCTACTTAGGGAGTTGCAGCAGAAGTATGGCCGAGAGCAGATAGCCATAGCTCAGATGGATGTCACCGAGCCCTCATCGGTAGAGGCTCTCGAGGCGCTATTATCGGAGGTGGGAGCCCCTGACGTGCTACTCTACGCCTCGGGGGTGGGTAAGCAGAATCCCGACCTCGACGAGGTGCGCGAGTTAAATACCGTGCGCACCAACTGCGAGGGCATGGTGCGCATAGTCGACCGCTTCATCAACTATGTGAAGCGCGAGCCAGCGTACACCAAGCAACATAAGGCTCACGTTGCTGTCATCACCTCCGTGGCTGGAACTATGGGCATGGGGCAAGCACCAGCATACTCGGCGTCGAAGAGCATGCAGAGTGCCTACATCGTGGCTCTCGCGCAGCATGTGAGAATGCAGCATCTTCCCATCATATTCACCGATATACGCCCTGGGTTTGTGGCTACGGAGCTACTAAACCCCGCGAAACACTATCCCATGCTTATGTCGAAGGCGGAGGCTGCACGCTACATAATACGCGGCATCGAGCGTCAGAAGCGTATCGTTATCTTCGACTGGCGCTTTAGGCTTATTGTCGCCCTCTGGCGACTTATACCACGCGTCCTATGGGAGCGCATCACAATAGTTAAGAATTAGAGGAGGGGTTACTCTCTAACGTAGTGGGGCATATCCTCGGGTATCTCCAGCGAGAACTCCACGAGGCCAGCAACCTCGCCTGACTCGTACCAGGGTGTTTGGTAGATAAGTTTCTTAAGGCCGCGCTTAGAGATAGTATAGGCGTTGTTTGCCCCCTCGCTCATCAGGCGGGCGATAATCTCGCGCGAGCGCTGTGAGTGGCAGGGTATCATCGACCGTCCACGCACGTCGCCATTGACCTCTACAGAGCGTTTATTCTGGTATAACACAACACCGTCGAGGTCGCAGACGGTGATGGCGCACGTCTTGAGCGTATCGCCCCACGGGCAACGTAGATTTTCAAACTCCATACTTCTATATTTGTGAGGTTAGTTTATTCTGTAAGCATTCTTGACGCCCTTGATGCGTCGTAACGAGTGTAGTAGCGTGTCGGTAACGCTGCTGCTGGGCACCTCGACCGTGAGCTGTGCCGTAGCCGAGCCATCGCCCTTGGGGGTGAAGTTGATGCCGCGCACCGAGAGCTTCAACTCCTTGCTTGCCACATCCATTATCGTTGTTGCCAATCCTGGAATGTCGGCTGCCGTGACGGCCACGGTGATGCGGAAGGCTCCCTGTGCCCCCTCCCTCCAGCGTGCCTCCATGACACGGTAGGGATAGCGCTCGCGCATACGTCGAGCATTAGGGCAGTCTGCGCGGTGGATGGTGATACCAGCATTTATGGTCACAAAGCCGAAGATGTCATCACCCTTAATAGGGTTGCAACAGCGACCTAATTTGTACTCTATGTTGTTGATCTTCTCGTCGATAATGAGGGCATCGCTGCTACGTGGTGCTGTCTCTTCCCTCTCCTCGCGGAGGCGTAGCTTGCGCTCCTCGACCTCAGCGGCAGCCTGGCGGCGCTCTTCGTCGGCCTCGCCCGAGAGCCAGCGCGTGAGTATCTCCTTGACGCTGAAGATGTCTATCTTCTCGTCGGCAATATGTACATAGAGTTCGTTGCCGCTACGTATTTTGAAGTGCTTGCATAGGTAGGCAACAGCCTCGTCGATGGCAACGTCTATCTTCCAATTTTTGAGTTTGCGTTCGAGCTCCTCACGGCCAAGGCGGGCATTCTTCATGCGCTCCTCGCGGAGGTAGGCGCGTATGCGCGAGCGAGCCTTCTGAGTGACGCATATAGTGAGCCAGTCGGCCTTGGGCGTCTGGTCTTTGCGTGTGAGCACCTCGCAGATGTCGCCATTCTTGAGTGGCTCCTTGATGGGCACAACGCGGCCACCCACCTTGCCACCGACGCATATAGCACCTAAGGAGGTGTGTATATCGAAGGCGAAGTCTAAGACGGTAGCACCCTCGGGGAGCTTGCGTATGTCGCCCGTGGGGGTGAAGACGAAGATCTCACCCGTCGAAGGCTTCGACTCGAAGCGGCGGGCTATAGACTCCGAGGTGGTGTCCTCAAGTAGCTCGCGTAGATGTCTAAGCCACTCCTCGGCACCCATGCCACTCTGCTTGACGCCCTTATATCGCCAGTGGGCTGCGATGCCACGTTCGGCAACCTCGTCCATGCGCTCGGTGCGTATCTGAACCTCCACCCAGCGACCATCGTCGGTGACAACAGTCGTGTGTAGCGACTCGTAGCCGTTGGACTTAGGTATAGATATCCAGTCGCGCATGCGGTCGGGATTGGGGGTGTAGAGGTCGGTAACATGCGAGAATACCGTCCAGCAGAGGCGCTTCTCCATCTCGCGTGGGCAGTCGATGATGATGCGCAAGGCGAAGATGTCGTAGACACCCTTGAAGCTAACCTTCTGCTTGCGCATCTTCTGGAATATAGAGAATACAGACTTCGTGCGGCTCTTGATATGATACTTTATGCCGTCCTTGTCCAGAAGCTTGCGCACAGGCTCTAAGAAACGCTCAATAAAGGCCATACGCTCCTCCTCGCTCTCCTTAAGTTCTTGAACGATATGGTTGTATGCCTCGGGCTCAAGGTGTTTTAGCGATAGATCCTCAAGCTCGCTCTTGATGCTATACAAACCTAGTTTATGCGCTATCTGCGCGTAGAGGTTGAGGCTCTCCCAACTCTTCGTGCGGCGCTTCTTCTCGGGGAAGATGTCGAGCGAACGCATCACCTCGAGGCGGTCAGCGAGCTTGATGAGTATGACGCGTGGATCCTCGGAGTAGGATACAATCATATCGCGAAAGTCCGAGGCCTGCTCCTTCGAGGTCTTGAGTTTTATGTCCGAAATCTTACATAACGCCAGGGCGATGCCCAGAACCTCGTCGCCATAGTTTTGACGTATGTACGACGTCAGCTCATTGAGATTGTCGCTGTGCTTCTGCATGGCTATGCGCACAACATCGTGTATGATGGCTGCGATTGTGGAGTTACGTCCAAGTCCCACCTCGGCAATGACGATGCGTGCTACCGATACGCCGTGGTCAACGAGAGGCGTATTGTCGTAGCGCAGATGTCCGTTGAGGTGCTCGCATGCGAAGCATAGAGCATCGTCGACCATGGCAACGGTCTTCGGCGAGAATTGTGCGGCAACAAGCGCTCTAAATTCGGAGTATTTATCTAATATGTTAGCGGTCATAGCTGTTTATGTCGTTATTAATCAGTGCTTACGTACAACTACAAGGTCATCGTTACCAATGGCATAGAGAGTACGCTCTTCGCTTGTGAGGCTCGTAGCAAAGGGTATACGCTCGACATCGAAGCCCGCCTCGCGAAGCCTATCGTCGTAGTCGCGGCCGTAGACGCGACGGTGATCGTATTGACCAAAGAGGCGTGTACGCTCCGCAGCGTCGGTGATGCTATCATCCTCGAAGGTTGAGGCTCTTCTTCTATCTTCGGGTACAACCATTATGCCCCAACCTCCTGGGCGCATGATACGGTAGAGCTCTCGCATGGCGCAGCGGTCATCCTCGACATGTTCGAGGAGGTGGTTGCATATAACCACATCGATAGAACGCTCCTCCAAGGGTATATGTTGCACATCGAAGTGCATATCAGCCAAGGGTGACTCCAAATCGGCCGTTATGTAGCCATCAGTGCCGCGGTATAGGCGTTTGAAGTGGCGCATAAGCGACACCTCGGGGGCGATATGTAGTAGTCGTGGGCGGTTGTCGAAGAGGTCGGTGTGACGCTCTATCCACAGCCATATCATGCGGTGGCGCTCCAGAGCCAAGCAGCGCGGACAGAGGGCATCCTCGCGCGAGGTGACATAGCCGTAGGGTAGAAACCTACGTCTTCGACTGCCACATATAGGGCATCTGCGACCACGGCCAACGTACAAGAGACCCATGATGGGCACAGCCCAGCCAGCCATACGTTGTAGCCAGCTGCGCGGGATATGGTTTAGTGCCCAGCGGATAATACCCTTCATGGTTACTCCTCGGGGTTGATGAGTCGTTCAACATCCTCTTCGGCCTTAAGGAGCATCTTGCGACATTCGGCGATAAGCTCCGAGGCACGGCCGACAGCCGATGAAAGCTCGTCGATGCCAAGCTCGCCAGAGCGTAGGCGTGTGAGTATCTGCTCCACCTCGGCCATGGCCTCTGCGTATGTTAACTTCTTTTTTGCCATATACTTAATTATTTCTGTTTTTGCGCGTTTATAACTCTACTCTCGATTCTACCATCCGCAAGTTCTATGCTTATGTTGTCGCCACTATTTATGTTGTCGAGGTTGATGATCTCACCCATACTATCTCGCACGATGGCAAAGCCGAGGTTTAAGATTCTCTTAGGCGAGGAGCTCTCGACGATAGCCTCGGCAGCATCGAGGTGGTTACGCTCACGGGCAAGGCGGTTGAGGCTCTCGTTGCGGATGCTCTCCTCAGCTCTATCGAGGCGCATGTTACAGCCATTGAGGGCAACTTGTGTGGTACGCGTGAGCTCCGAGGTGCTACGCTCAAGGTGTAGGCGCTCATTGCCGATACGCATTACGGCGCTATCGCGTAGCTGCTGTGCGAGGTGCTCGATGGTGGAGAGTTCAGCGTCGGCCATCTCGGCAAGGAGCGTCGCTACGGCTGTAGGGGTCTTACACATCGTGTGTGCAACCATGTCCGTAACAGATATATCTTTGTCGTGGCCTATACCCGTAACGACGGGGAGCGGAAATTGTGCCACGTGCGAGGCTATACGGTAGGAGTCGAAGAGGGCGAGGTCGCTCGTCGAGCCACCACCACGTATGATGGCGACAATGTCGAAGTTCGTCTCCTCCTCGGCAATAAGTTCTAATGCGTGAATGATGTTATCCTCGGCACCATCACCCTGCATAAGACTCTCAAATAGTGTCACACTAAAGTTATAGGGTGTACGGCGCAACTCATTCATAAAATCCTGATGTCCAGCGGCCGTGCGACTCGATATGACAGCTACACGAAGCGTAGGACGGGGAATATCCAACTCGCGATTCATATCCCAGACGCCGTCATCTTGAAGCTGTGCTATTGTTTGGCGTCTGCGGCGTTCAACCTCGCCAAGCGTGTAGCTCGGGTCGATGTCTACAATCTGCAACGAGAAGCCGTAGACCTCGTGGTAGGTGACGACAACACATACTAATACGCGCAACCCTGAGCACAGTTTAGTGCTCGTGGCCACCTCGAACTTTGAGGCGATGGCTGCGTATGCCGAGCGCCATATCACTGCTCGTGCCTCGGCACGAGGAGCACCATCTGTCACCCCCTTCTCCACAAGGTTGAGGTAGCAGTGTCCCGAGCAGTTGAGCTTGAGTTCCGATATCTCGGCGCTTATCCATCGGGGCATGTCAAACCTACTCTCCAGTGTGGCGCGTACCATACGCTGAAGGTCGAGGAGCGTGATGCTCATGGCGGGTGTTGTGGCTATATCTCGGAGGGTGTGTGACATGGTTAACGTATTATGACGGCGTGTTCTGCGGGGAGGCTCTTACCCTCGGGTAGTAGCAAGTTTACCAGCACGATACTCTCCACGGGGTGACCATCGCGCACGGCAGCCTCCCAGCGTGGTGCTTTAGCTATGGCCTGTGTCACACGCTTCAGAAATTGGCGCGAGGTGGATTGCAACACCTCAGAGATGGTAGCGTTACCCTCCGCATCGATCTTTAGGCGTAGCGATACACGCTCGGCGGGCATCCTATCATCCCACTTGACATTGTCGGCCAGATAGGCCGTGAAGTTATTATAGGGGGCTACGGCATAGCGTGCTGGCGAGTCGTAGATAAGGCGTATGAGGATGACCCCCTCTGTAGCGCCCGTGCCCCACTCGGCAATGGTAGCCTCGGTGGCTGGTAGTATGTCGATGCTCTCGATATCCTCCTGCGGTATGTCGTTGATGTTATCGACGATGTGGCCATTGACGACATACAAAGGCTCGCGGGCGCTGAGCGTCGTCGCACATAGAGCAAGTATAAGGCTAAGTATTACGCGACGCATGGCGTTATAGTTTGAATTTGTACGATATGCCAAACGTGTGGCGGAACTCGTTCTCCTCGACATATCCCTTCAAGTTGCCCTTATTGCCTTTGTAGTCGATGTCGTAGCCGCGATCGTAGTCGAAGTAGTAGTAGAAGTCAAGACGATGGTGGCGCGAGATACGAAACTTAGCACCCACACCGAGGCGGTAGCGAGCGATGTAGTTGTCGGTGCGCAGTGTTGCCGTCTTGTAGTTGTCTACGACCTTTGGGGCGTTGAGCGTGTTGTTTAGCTCGAAGAGAAGGTATGGGCTCCAGCGCGAGTGTCGTATGCTATACTCGGCCATAAGGCGTGAGCGCAGCATAAGTTCGGGATTCATCTTCTCGTAGCGGTTGACCGAGTCGGTGCGGAAGGTGGTCTGTAGGCGCTCTCTAAGCGACAGCTGCACACGTCCGATCTTGACCTTACCACGTACGTTGACGTTAACACGATGACGGGGCTTATCCCAACTCTTTGTGGCGCTCTCATAGCCGTTGATAAGCACATAGTCGGCACCAAAGTCGAAGTATTTGTTCACCTCGTATGTAGCGCCAGCGCTCGTCTGAATACGGTCTACCGAGCCTATGTCGTTGTTGAGGCGTAGCTGCACACCAGCCTCAAGGGTGAGATTTTTTACCGCCTCCCACTCTACAGCACCCTCCACACGTCCACGGAAGTCGTTGGTGGTACTCTTTGCAGGGGTATACTCCTCCTGTGCATAGGCGCCGAGAACTATGCTCAGCATGGTGACGATGATGGCTATTTTTCTCATAGTATTACTCATTAAAGGCGTTCTTTTCGTTTATTTTGAGGGTGCTATCCGTAGGTGGAATTTCCCCCTTTGAGGGTGTGTAGTACACCTTCAAGAAGGCTACGTCACGGAGGAAGTCTACGTTGCCCACATCGACCCTATTAACCTTATGGCCGAGGCGCTCCTCGAGGTCGGCGATAAGCTCCGTGCGTCGCGCTGGGCGTATAAGCTCGATACGCTCGTAACATACCAATTTCGATGCCTCCTTACGGTGCATGACGACATACTCCAACACATAGAGTACGACGAGTATAAGGCCATTAGCTAAGGCCAGCTCGGCATACGATACCATGAGGTTGATACCGTTGATAACGGCCACGGCGATGGAGAGGAAGAGGTAGGTCATCTCGCGGATGGGAACCATCTCCGTGCGGTAGCGCATGATGCCGAATATCATGAATAGACCGAGACCTATGCTCACGTCGATACCCACGCTCTTCATGAAGAACAGAAGCATGAATACGGCCGACGAGAAGAGCATGAACGTCACCGAGAAGTCCTTGCGGTGGCTCTTGGGGTAGTAGAAGAGCCAGACAATGGCACTACATACGACAAGGTTTATCAAGAACTGCACACCGAGCTGCATGACAGACATGGTGTCGCACAGTGGTATGCCAAGGAACGTAGCTCCCATGTCGGCATCAGCACCCGATAGGGCGGCTATCTCTGCATCAAAAAGGTCGGGATCAACTCCCTCGTTGTCAAAACGTATCATACTATCTTGTATTAGTTTGCGGTAATTATATTTAGGTCACCGAGGCGCTTCTCAATGTCACGCAATTTGAGTTTGAAGCGATTTTTTTTGATCTCCTCGACAGTGAGCGCCGTGGCAAGGCAATACTTACTTACCTTGAGCGGGGCTATACGCATATTGCGCAGAAGCTCCTTCATCGTTGAGCGCGTGAGTCCATCTTGCTTAAGCTCCAAGATTGCCATGCCCTCGATGGCTGCTGTATGTCCACTACGATAGTCGGCATAGCGTAAGTCGAGGTCGATGGTTATGCGCTCGCTGAGGGCACTGTTGACAAGCGTGATGCGCAGAAAGCGTGTCGATATGGCGGGCGATAGCTCCTCGCGTCGAAATGTGGAGCGTGGCGTGAAGAAGTCGAGAGCAGCGCTATCTGTAGCGAAGGTCTCGAAGTGCGCGCGCGGTATCTCTATGCGCTGCTTCTTAGTGCGACCACGGTTGGTCTTGTTCTTTATCTCAAGGAACGTGATGCCCGACGAGAGATAGGTGCGTGTACGTATCTTCTGGCGTGTGAGTACCCTATTGTGGTGCATAAGGTACATGCGACGCTCGGGTGTGTCGTAGTAGAGAGTATCGTAGCCCACGGCGCGCTTGCCGTCGATATGTTGCACCATGTATCCCGCCTTAGCACAGCACTCTAAAAGGGTGAATACCTCGTCGTAGTTGAGGACATACTTCGTGTCGATGCGGTTCATGAGCTTCAAACTGCGCATCTCGGCAAGTGTGATTGGCGCCATGTGCTCCCACACGGCAAGGCTGTTAAGCTGGTCGTATATCTCCTGGCTACACATCGTTCATTACTCGTAGGTGTACTCGAACTGTCGGTAGGAGTTAAGCGTGCCATTGGCGTTGTAGTTGAGACGTCGCGTACATACGCCATCAGCGTCGTACTCGAACTTGCGCACCTTGTCAATCTTGTTGCGTTCGTTATATACGACCTCCTGCACCAACTCACCCTTGCTGTTGTATGTGTACTCCGAACGCCATGCCTGATGACGGCCGAAGTCGCTATACTCGATCTCCTCGACGAGCAACCCCTGGGCGTTGTACACCTCGATGTGATCTATCCACTTATTACGTCCATCTGGCGTCGTCTTCCACTCCTTAACTGTCAGACGCTTACCATGGCTGCGCGCCATGGCTGCTCGTTCAGGCTCATTAGCCGTGACCGTGGTAGTAAGCATAAGGGCAACGACGGTAAATATCAGTGTTCTAAGTTCCATGATTATCTAAAAAAAGACCAACCCCACGCAGAGGGTCGGTCGATATGTTATACGCTCGTAGTTCGTAACTCTCTTCCTTCCCCTGCTACAACTCGCTCTCCTTCAGACGCTCAGCATTCTCGGCTACGATAAGCTGGTCGATGACATCCTGAATGTCGCCATCCATGAATGCAGAGAGGTTGTAGATGGTGTAGTTGATACGGTGGTCGGTGATGCGTCCCTGCGGATAGTTGTAGGTACGAATCTTAGCCGAGCGGTCACCCGTAGATACCATCGTCTTACGCTTTGAGGCAATCTCGTCGAGGTACTTTGAGTACTCGAGGTTGAAGACGCGCGTACGCAACTCCTCGAAGGCCTTGTCGAAGTTCTTGAGCTGTGACTTCTGGTCCTGACACTGTACGACGATGCCCGTAGGTATGTGCGTGAGGCGGATTGCTGAATAGGTGGTGTTCACCGACTGACCACCAGGACCCGATGCACAGAATATATCCTTGCGAATGTCGTTCATCGAGATCTCAACATCGAACTCCTCAGCCTCGGGGAGCACAGCGACAGAGGCCGCCGAGGTGTGTACACGACCCTGAGTCTCCGTTTGAGGTACGCGCTGCACACGGTGTACGCCCGACTCGTACTTCAAGGTGCCGTAGACACTCTGCCCCGTAACCTTTAGTACCACCTCCTTGAAGCCACCTGCAGCACCCTCCGACGATGATGTTATCTCGTAGCGCCAACCCTTAGACTCGATGTACTTGGTGTACATGCGCAGTAGGTCGCCAGCGAAGATTGCCGCCTCGTCGCCACCTGTACCGCCGCGAATCTCGACGATGGCATTCTTATCGTCCTGCGGGTCCTTGGGGATGAGTAGTAGCTTTATCTCCTCCTCCATCTTCTCGATGGCGGGCTCGAGTGTCGCAACCTCCTCGCGAGCTATCTCGCGAAACTCCTCGTCCTTCTCATTTGCTAAAATATCCTTCGCCTCGGCAAGGTTGGCTAAGGCTGTGCGGAAACGATCCGATGTCTCGACAATGGGCTCAAGCTCTTTGTACTCCTTCGTTAGCTGCACAAACTGCTTGACGTCGGCAATAACCTCGGGGTCGGTAAGTTTCTGGCCTATCTCCTCGTATTTGAGTTTCAGTCCGTCGAGTCGGATAAGTATCGAATTATCTGCCATAAGTTCCATGTGTATTATTTTCCGCGCAAATATAACGAAAATTTTTCATTATCAGTGTAGCTTCCATGTAAAAACCAATCTTCTCAATGGTGTGATAGCAAATCGCTGCCCTATTCTCATAACAGATTGATGGTTAAACGATTTGATTTATTTCTAAAAATTTTAGTAAAAAAATTTGATAAAAGGCTTGACAAGGCCTCTTTATCGTTATATATTTGTACCGTAAAACGCAGCTTAGCAGTTGGCTGTTGTGGTATAGTTGCTAACACTTGGTGAAAGTTTAAAGATAAGTTATTAACATATATAAGGTGTTATTAATTACTGGATTATAAGTGATAATTATTTATTTTCAACCGACTATTAACCTTTTTATTAACATTATATGTGGTACTTATAAAACTCGTTTGCATCGGAAGTTAAGGAAGTTTGACACATAAAGTATAACATCTTAAATTATTTAACAAATGAATTTCGTAAAGATACCTGAAAATGGTGCATCATGGACAGGGACATTGTGCTACACCATTGCCACGGGGTTGGATCTGCCGAGTGATGTGAGCGTGGAGATTGTTGACGCCATAAGTGGGGAGCTTCTCGGCCGACGTCGCCTCTACAGCATCACTGAGGCTGAGTTCGACATTGCGCCATACGTGCGAAATGCGGTGGCAGATGCGACACCTTCATCCGAGACAATAGCCCTCTCACCCTCGGCACGATGTGTCGTCGTTCGTGCTGGTGGTGTGGAGTCGCCGCGGCGCATGTTCTACCGTGCGGCGGTAGATTGCGCAAAGGCGCACATGCTCTCGTCGGCCAAGCAGCCGTCGGTTGTGGCGCGTGGTGATGCCATACGTCTTACGCTCTTTGCTCGTAGCGCGGTACGTGTTACGGTAGTGAACAAGAGCGTGCCAAGCCCCATAGCGTTGTCGACGATAAACACCGAGGGGATGCCTGTGGAGGTGGCCATTTCGACATCGTCGTACACAGGGCTTAGCGATACCATCTCGGTAACTATCGTCTTAGACAACATGTACACTCTCTCCTACGTCTACAACATCATCGAGCCTGCACCTCTCTGCCGTCGTATTGCGTGGTACAACACCGAGGGAGGCATCGAGTGTTACACCTTCCCGCGTTCGGTACGCGAGAGTGTGGGGGCAGAACTTATGGCCAATATTTCAGGACATGCTCCGCGACTGAGGGGTATAGTGGCGCGGTATCGTCTGTTATCGGCAGTGGAGATGCGCGAGGAGGTTGAGCGCATCGTGGGCATCGTATTCTCGCCCGAGGTGTTTGAGTGTAGCGACAAGGAGTGTAGCCGTGTGAAGCTTGTTGACCGCACCATAGCATTTGATGACCATGGAGGGCTGCGACGTGTAGAGTTGAACATCGAAAAGGAGTGGGGGCAAAGGTTATGATGGAGTTAAAGATTGATGGGGTTGTATCTCCTTTAGCCGAGTGTGAGGTCGGGCTGTCGGCCTATAGTGCTAAGAGGCTGCGTAGCGTTGAGGCGTGGCGTGAGGGTGATGCACTACGGCTAAGGGTCGTGGCCACGGCCGAGGTGGAGCGTCTCTTTGGTTTTGCCCTTGACCTGCATCGTGCCGAGGAGTTTAACGACAGCTATCACCATGCTACGTTGATGGTTGATGGTGTGGTGCTCTTCGAGGGGCGCGCGGTGTTGATAGGTGCGGAGCATACGAACGATGGCGACAGCTACGAGGTTGAGGTGCGCCGCGGAGGTGATGAGTGGGCTGAGAGCGCTGCGCTCACAAGGCTTAATCGTAGCAGCGTGGAGTGTAGCCGTGTGATGGATATGCTCGGTGTGCGTGAGTCTTGGGAGGATGATGGTGCTGTACGTCTACTGCCACTATGCCATGATAGCTATCCAGAGCCAGTACCCACAGGTCTATATGTCACGCAGCGGATGCTCCTACCGCAGGATTACTACCCCTTTATTTCGGTGCGCGAGGTCATACGTAGCATCATGAGTGATAGTGGCTATACGCTCTGTAGCGACTTCCTCGACAGCGACCTGGCAGCGAAGTTGATGTTTAGTGGGGCATATCACCGCCTTAATGTGGAGACGGCCTACGCCCAGATGGGTTTCAAGGCTATGCGTACCACGTCGACAACCGCCACGGCGGGTGAGATAGGTAGGGTAAATCTTAGAAAATCCCCTAATATCGACAAACGTGGGTGCTGTGGTCGACACGATAAATCCGAATGTCGAGGATGAGGATGGTGTGCCTAATGGTGAGGCATACTCTACGGGTGGATGCTTCCGCTTCGAGTCGGGAAGGCCGATGTTTGTGCCTAAGCGCGATGTGAGTGTGGCTTTCGACATACACCTGCGCTACACGACCGACTACCGCATCATCTCGTCGTCGCGTCTCAAGGGCTTCGACCGAATATACGTAGGTAGCAATACCTATGTCGATGTGGTGCTGCAAAATCCATTCAAGGATATGAGTGGCGAGGTAGTCGCGGGTGTGCAATACAGGCTATTCATATTCGACTACGATGCCGAGATGACCTATAGACTACCAGGTGTGGGTGAGTTCAATGCGGCTGTGACGGATGTAACCTTCGAAGATGGATTTAGTGGTAAGCCTGTGTTGTACTATAAGCGTGCGGGAGATCTCTATTATAAGCCATATATGGGCGACTGGGCGCTATATGAGGGCTATGTTGAGGAGTGTGGTCAGCGCAATGTGGAGCTTACTGTGCGTACCCCCTTCGAGCTATGTACGCCCACCTCGCCGCGCCAGTTCGACGACATCACCATCGAGGGAGCTGAGGCGGGACAGCAGATAACCATCCTTCCACGATGTAGCATAACGCCCGTATTTAGTGGTGCTGCGGGCTATGGTGAGGAGCTGACATTTGCCGATGTTGCAAACCATGATATATCGCAGGCGGAGCTTATCGAGGCTATAGGAAGGATGTTCAACCTCTGCTTCTACTCTCATCGCCCCTCGCGTTGCCTGTATGTCGAGCCATACGACGACTTCTTCTCTGGCGAGGTGTACGACTGGCGTTGGCGTCAAGTGGGAGAGAGCCTTCGAACCAAGGAGTGCGTTACGGCAGCATTTGAGTGTACGACACTCGGCTATCAGGGTGCCGATGGTGCGGCTGCGCGCATGGTCGAGGGTGAGGATAAGGAGCTCGGTACGTGGCACTATTTGAGCGGTAGCTATGCGGCAAAGCATGCTCAAGATAGTCGTCTTAATCCGCTCTTCATGCCCACAGCATCGTACGGTGAAGCTCTATCGATGGCGCCCTCAGCCGAGGTACTCACCGTGGGCGATAGAGATCTTGTTGTTGATGAAGAGTATGTCGCCCCGCGTATAGTCCTATACTATGGCATGCAGCCTCTGCCCGTGGGTGAGCGATGGCCTGAGGGTGCAGGTGAGAGCTATCCATTAGCGGCTTTCCACTCACCAGCAATGGGCGAGACACTATGCTACGACGACCGCGATGGGTGCAGTGGCCTGCACCGCTACTTCGACCGCGAACTTCGCGAGGCGACAACGCGACAGTGGCTCGACACAAAGATAACGCTACACCCCGAGGAGTATGTGGCGCTCCTCGACCCCGCCAGCGGTGGAGCTACAGTACGCTCGCGCTTTAGACTCAGTGTAGGTGGCGACAGCTCACTCTTTAGGTTGGGGGAGATTATGGCATACGACGCTGAGCACCATGTAGCCACATGTCGCTTCCAGCGACTCCTCGAGGATTAACATAATAACACGTAGTATGATAACATCACATTGGCAGGGGCACATAGCGCCCACGCCTCGCCCTTCGCGTCGATATGAACGCCTCATTGGACAACTACTTGAAAACGATATGCTCGACATAAAGAGGTGCGAGCAACAGGCCATACATCGTATGGTCATGGAGCTGACGAGTGGCCGTGGTGGCCGCTGCAATGCGATGTCTATTGCCGCCGAGAGCTTCTGTTGTTCGTACGAGAAGGTGCGACAGGCGGTCTACACAATTGAGAAACAGACAAAAGAGAACCAGATGAACAGAACAATCAAGATTAGAAACGAGGTCGACGAGACAATAATCGACATCGAGGGAACAATCGGCCTCAGCGAGGCATGGCAGTTTGATAACCCTGAGAGCCGCGTTGCTACATACGAGCGCTTTCGCGAGTGTGTGTCGGAGATTGCCGACATACGTAATGCCCGCATACGTGTCAACATTCGCTCGACGGGTGGCGATGTTAACGACGCCATACTTATCTATGAGGCGCTGCGTGCCACGGGGGCGCATATTACCACCTGCTGCTATGGATATACCGCCTCGGCAGCAACCATCGTGGCGCAGGCGGCAAGCCCTGGATGCAGGCTTATAGCACCATCATCGCTATACCTCATACACAACTCATTATGCACGGCTGAGGGTAATGCTGAGGAGCTTCAGGCCGAGGTCGAGATGCTTCGCCAGACAGATCGACGCATCGCCGAGATCTACGCTACACGCTCGGAGCGCGATGTGGCAGCTATCGAGGCTCTCATGTCCGAGAATGGTGGTCGCGGACGATGGCTCTCGCCCACCGAGAGTATCGAGCAAGGCCTCGTAGATAGGGTTGATGGCGAGGTGGTGTCGGAGGATGAGGCACCCACGATTGTCGAGCGCACGAAGCTCGGCGTGAAGGCGCTACTTCGAGCCATCGGCGTGGGTGATGGTGGTGATGAGCCAGCTGTCGAGGATGACATCAACTATATCCAGCGCCAGAGAGCGAGTGTCGTCGCCATGCAGCCCGAGGCTAAGGCCATCAACAATCCATCTATCGAGTTTGAGGAGCATCAGCGTGGCGTTGAGCCAACGAAGGTTAAGGCTCAGGAGGATCCCGACCCTGTGGATTTCGCGCTGAGCCCACGTGCCAAGGCTTATGATGGTGATGTGCGTCGTATCAAGATGCGCTAAAACAAGCTAAACAGTGGGGTAGAACCCCTGAACAATACAAAAAACACATTTACTAACATCTAAATCATTTAATTTTATGGGACTTATTGAGAATCCTAAGACCTACACAGGTCGTGACCTTGAGACAATCTTTTTCCGCCCTATGTTCTCGGGCGCTAATGCCGAGGAGCTTGGCATACGTGTGCTCTACAACATGCCAGTGCCCACAACGATACAGCTGTGGAGTCCACAGCCTAATATCCTCCAGGAGTATAGCGCAGGATGGTCGGGTGGCAGCTCGGCAGATAGATTTCAGAAGCGCATCGAGATGAACAAGGTTAAGGCCGAGGTGGCCTTCTCGGCGCAGAGCTACTTCCAGCAGATTTACGAGCTTATCGTCGGTCGTGCCGATGTGAATCTCGATGACCTCACGGGTACGGAGCTGGAGCAGGCCGAGACCGAGATGTTCCGCAAGGCTATAGCCGAGAATCTACGAGTGTTGATGTGGATGGGCGACAAGGCGGCGGCAGAGTACGCCAACATGGATGGCTTCCTTACGCTGGCCTACAACTATGCAGAGCAGTCGGATGTCCCCCATGTAGACTTTAGCGACGTGGAGCTCTCGAGCCAGACAATACTCGGCATCTTCAGGGATATGTGGAATGCCGCATCGCCCGAGTTGAAGGCGCTGAAGTCGGAGGGTCACTTGGCCTTCTACGTGACCTCGGACATCTGCAACGCCTACGAGGAGTATCTCGATAGCTGCGGTAGCGATGGCGCATATACCGACCTTGTGTCGGGACGTCGCGAGCTCTCGTATCATGGTATCAAGATCGTAGATATGGGCATATCGCAGTATATGCCGCTGCACTCTAATGGCATCTCTACACACTGTCTCCTCACCGACAGCCGCAACCTCACCCTCGCGGTCAATACGGCCGATATGCCAGGCTCTGAGGTGCGCATGTGGTACAACCCCGATGAGATGGAGAATCGTCAGCGTGCAACATTCCTTGTGGGTGCTGAGATTCTCGACGAGAACCTTATCACGATTGGTTACTTCGCGTAACCATCTTATAACTAACACTTAGCAGTTATGTCTAAGGATAGAGCTTTAAGACGTGTGGTTGCCACACAAAACCGCTCGGAGCCCCTATTGGGCTCCAGCGGTGGCACTGCCTCGACCACAAATAGGGTGTGGCAGTGGGGAGGTGATAATATGCTTCCGTATGCACTCTCACTCTTAGCGCGACGCTCTGTGGCACATCGTCGTATCATCAACGATAAGGCGGACTATATCTCTGGCAAGGGACTTATATGTGCCGAGGAGGAGGCTATGTTAAGCTATATCGTTGAGCACGCTAATGGTAGCGGTGAGACGCTTCACTCCATCTTGCGCCGCATAGCCATGGATGAGGCTATGTTCGGTAACGCCTTCTTGGAGGTTGTGACCGACGCAAAGCACTCCTTCCTCTCGTTCTACCATATTGATGCTTCGCAGTGTCGTGTGTCGTGCGACTCGGAGCATGTCGTCCTGCACCACGACTGGTCGCAGTTCAACGCCTCGCAGGCGGTGACATTGCCGCTATATCCGCTCTTTGAGGAGCGCGAGGATGGCACATTACGCACGGTGGTACACTACAAGAGTTATGAGCCTATGTTCTCGCACTATGGTGTGGCGCCCTACATTGCGGCGTTGGATGCTGCTGCCATCGTCTATAAGACCGACCGTTGGAATATCTCGCGCATAGACAATGCCTTCCAACTATCGGGTGTCATGATGCTTGATGGTGCGGTGGATAGCGAGGAGGAGGCCGATCGTGTTGTGCGCATGGCTGAGGAGAAGTTCGCTGGTAATCCTGGCCAGGTGTTGTTCGTCCTACGTGATGGTGTTGAGTCGGACAACTCTCGCTTCATACCCATCGACACCTCGACCGATGGCGACTGGCACACGTTGCACTCTGTGGCCGAATCGGACTTGGTTGTTGCGCACTCATGGTTTCGCTCGCTGAGCGGCTTGGATTATGCCTCGGGTTTCTCCACCGACCGCATCTTGCAGGAGTATGAGGTGGCGCTAAATACGGTCATCCTACCCATTCAGGCGCAGCTGTTGGAGCCCATACGCGCCATCATCCCCTCGCAGCTGGGTGTCGATGCCTCGTCGCTCGAGGTTGTCAATCGCCCACCCTCGCGCTCAAAGCCACTATATATGCGAGTGTGGGAGGCTCGCCGCGCTGATGGCTTAGATTACGATGAGAACGACCCCGAGCAGCAGCGCTTTCTTGCCGAGATAACGAAGTATAATATACGTTCAATCGAGTAGCCTATGAATACGTTAATATCACCTAACGAGGTTGTTGCCTTGGCCTTTAGTCCCGAGGAGGTGTACAATAGTGCTGTTATCACTGAGCTCGACGTTGCTACGGCCGAGGAGCGTTACCTGCGCCCGCTTCTTGGTCAGGCGCTTTACGACAAGCTCCTTGAGGGTAACTATCAGAGCCTGAAGGATGAGTTTGTCGCCCCAGTGGTTGCCGTGTGGACGCGTTATCTTGTCGAGCCGCTTCTTGCCTCGCGATGCGATGCTTGCTCCTTTGCTGAGGCTACCGCCGCCTCGAACGATGCCCTCGCGGAGCGTTGTCGTCAGCTACGACTGAGGGCTCGTACACTCTCACGTGGGCTTACCCGTCATCTCAATAGCAGGGTAGCCGACTATCCCGAGTACAACCCAGATGAAAACCCCTTAAATCGTTGTTCTATAGATGGAAATATTGTTCAAATACGTTAGTGCCTCGCTTGCCGCTCTCATTGCCACGCTGTGTCCTGTTGCGCCACTTGTTGTTGCGGCACTCTTGTTTGTCGCTGTCGATTTCCTTACGGGCGTTGCAGCCTCGCGTGCTGTTGCCCGTCGTGAGGGTCGCAGTTGGTGGTTCGAGAGCCGTCAGGCGTGGCGCACCGTGGCTAAGGCTGGCTTTGTTGCTATGGCCATAGTTATGATGTGGATAGTAGATCACCACGTTCTCGGATTCATGCACCTAAATCTGGCAAATCTCTTCACGGGCTTTGTCTGTGGCGTCGAGTTGTGGTCGTTTTTGGAGAATGCCGCGACCATAAGCCGCGCTCCGCTCTTTAGGTGGCTTGGCCGCTGGGTTAAGCGCCGCGTAGGAAAGGAGGTCGACGGTGAGTAGAGGACTAAGAAATTGTAACCCAGGTAACATCCGCCGCTCCGCAGTGCGCTATGAGGGTGAGGTCACGCCCAGCCGCGATGCCGAGTTCAAGGAGTTTTCTACTATGGCGTATGGCTATAGAGCCATGTTTGTGCTATTGAATACCTACCGCTGCCGCTACGGACTTAGGAGCATACGTCAGATGATTGAGCGCTATGCCCCACCGACGGAGAACTTCACCGATGGGTATATACGCTTCATCGCTCAGCGCACGGGCATCGACCCTGATGCTGCGATCGACACCCAATCAGCTCGCGATATGATACCTATCGTTATGGCCATGAGCGAGATAGAGAATGGCGTCCTCGCCATCATTGATGACGTCGAGGCTGGCTGGGAGCTTTTTGCATCGAAGTAATACTATGCAGGAGGGGGGGAATCGTACGATTTCTTCCCTCCTCTTTTGTAGTATGTAGACTACAATATTGTGTACTCCCCAGGGTCATCCCCTATTATTATTAAATATAGGTAGGATTACTTAATAACGTCTGCAACTTTTATCTCTAAGGCGTTGCAGATGGTGCATAATGTCTTAATTGTCATGTTTGTTCTACCCGCTTCAAGGCGGCTAAGATTCGAGCGTTCCATGTCGCAGCGGTATGCCAACTCCTGAACCGAAAGCCCACGTGATAGCCGAATTTCTTTGATTTTCTGTGTAATACGCTTAATAACAGCTTCGTAATTATTCATAAAATAAAAAAAGATTTAAAAAAATTTGGATATGCAAAGTTTTGTTAATATATTTGCACCACGCGTATCATTTATGATACGATGGTGATAGTCTTGGCTGTAGGCCATGACAAAGTGTTAGATTATACAAAAGTTGAGCAAAAATTAGAGGGTGAGTAATTCTACATTCGGATGCGAATAGGTGTAGAATAACAGCACCCGAGAGCTATTTTTAATTTATAGTATTGTGATAATGAGACGACTAACCTTATTTATCGTAGCACTTTTCTCGTTAGTGTCGGCAAGCGCGCAACAGAGTAAAACAGACGAGAGTGTGGAGTTCCGTCCACACTGGGATTTACAGCTTCAGGCGGGTGCTGCAT
This sequence comes from Alistipes sp., assembly GCA_017481145.1. GTDB lineage: Bacteria > Bacteroidota > Bacteroidia > Bacteroidales > Rikenellaceae > Alistipes. The sequence continues at coordinate 40,555 of JAFUPR010000074.1, forward strand.
ACACCATTGGTGAATCTTCGACAATTGGAAAGTTGACCTCGCCAGCTCTGTATTTATCAACTAATTACCGTTTTCATTCGGCCATGGGCGTACGTTTAGGCGTAGGTGGTTGGCAAGGTAGGGGTATGGTGTTGTTGCCACAGCATGATTATGCCTTTAAATTCATGCAGCTTAATGCCGATTACAAACTTGACTTGACCACGCTTATTGGGGGTTATAACCATAGCCGTTTGGTAAGTGTATATGCGATGGCTGGTGCTGGCCTGAACTACAGTTTTAACAACAACGAGGCGGCATTGTTGGCGTCTAACGCTCAGATGATAAGTGAGTTAGAATATTTGTGGGATTCAAAATTATTTATTGCTGGCCGTTTTGGTGTTGGCGTAGATTTCCGTGTTGGTGAGCGTCTTCTAATCGGTGTTGAGGCTAACGCCAATATCTTGTCAGATAGGTTTAACTCTAAGCGTGCAGAGAATGTCGACTGGCATACAAATCTGATGGCGGGTATATCGTATAGCTTTGGTATGAAGCATCGTCCTTCGTCAAAGTGGATTGCTGAGCAGGAGGCTATGGCTGCTGCAGAGTTATTACGTGCTGAGCAAGAGGCTGAGGCGCAACGTCAGGCGCGTGAGGCTGAGGAACAGCGTCTTGCTGCCGAAGAGGCGGAGCGTCAGCGTATTGAGGCAGAGGAGCAGGCTGCTGCCGAGGCTCGCAGGTTGGCTGCCGAGCGTCTAAAGAATATCAGTGACAATTCGGATAATGCGAACTTTATCATTGGTTCGGCCGAGATAAGCGAGGCTGAGGCTAAGAGGGTTAGGGCTCTTGCCGAGTGGCTTGTGGCGCATGAGGGTTATCGAGTATCTATCGTAGGTTATGCTGACAGGGAGACTGGTACGGCAGAGGGCAACATGCGACTTTCGGAGCGTCGTGCCCGAAATGTCATGTCTATGTTGGTGGATTTGGGTGTTGATAATGAGCGTATAACGATGAACTTTGTTGGCGACACGGAGCAGCCTTTTGAGCGTGCCGAGGATAATAGAGTTGTTATATGTACACTTGAATAGAGAGTAACATTTTTATCTTTAACATTTAAATAAAAACAAAATGAAGTATTTATCTAAGTTGTTGAGTATGCTACTTATAGGTGGTATGCTCTATTCGACGGGATGTACCGACTACGAGTCGGACATCAACGACCTTAATGATAAGGTCGATAAGCTTGAGCAGGAGTTGGTAGAGGGTGAGATTGACCCCTTGAAGACCGACTTGGCTGCTTTGGAGCAGTCATTGAATAAGGCTATCGAGGATAGTAACAAAAGACTCGATGAGCATAAGTCGGCAATCGAGGCTCTTCAGAGCGCCGATGCTGCGACTGATGTCCGCATCGACGCTGCCATTGAGGCCATTGCCGATAATGAGACCTCTATCGATGAGGCTGCAAAGGCAATAGCTGAGGCTCAGGAGGCTATTAGCGATAATGCTGAGGCAATAGAGGTTCTTAAGGGTGTTGATGACACTCTTGCAGAGCGTCTTACTACCGTAGAGGAGCAGGTGAAGACAAACTACGATGCTCTTAAGGAGTTCATTGACAAGAATGCTGATGACATTGAGGCTGTTAACTCTAAGCTTGAAGGGCATATTAATAGCTTTACCACTTATAAGAGCGAGATGGCTGCCACCATCGCTACGCTTGAGTCACGTGTAAAGGCTGCTGAGGAGGCTATCGAAGGCCTTAAGACATCTGTTGGCGAGATTAAGTCTTTGCAGCAGGAGCAGAAGGAGCTTATCGACGGTCTTCGTGAAGACCACGATGCTTTGGATATGTATGCCAAGGATAATATCGCAACGCTCCTAAACTCTGTGGAGAACTTGAATACGCTTGTTTCGAACCTCTCTACTTCACTTGAGACTTACAAGGGTGAGGTTGAGGATGAGTTTGAGGAGGTATATGGTAAGATTGCAGAGAATGCAGCCGACATATTAGAGCTTCAGGAAAAACTTAAGAAGGAGATAGACGATCGTACTGCTGCGGACAATGCTGTTAAGGAGAAGTTGAATGTTATTATCAACGACCTTGCTGGCCGTGTAACAACTCTTGAGACAAAGTATACGGAGCTTGCAGCTGAGCTTGACGAGCAGATTGAGGAAGTGAAGGGTTCGGTTAAAACTCTTGATGAAAAGGTTGATGGTATCAAGGATGAGCTAATCACTAAGATTAACACCGATGTTAAGACGGTTGCAGACGATTTGGCTGCAGCTAAGAGTGAGCTCGAGGGTGAGATCGATGATCTCTCGAAGAAGTTGACTGAGTATGCAGAGAAGACAGACAAGCTCCTTGGTGAGTTAGTTGCCAACATCGATGCTATTCTTAATCGTGTTCAGTCTATCGTCTTTGTTCCCGAGTACGTTGATGGTAAGGCTACTATCAACTATGCTCAGGCTGGTAATGATTATGTTGAGAGCCGTTCGACACTGGTATATCAGGTATATCCTGCTGAGTGTGCAGCTCTTATTGCCAATACACCCGCTATTGAGACTACCGAGTCGCCCCTTACATTCCTTGTTACCGAGCCTTTGAAGACTCGTGCTACGGATGCTGCTTCGTTGACAGTTGTAGGTGTTACTGCTGATCAGACTGGTAAGCTCTTCGTGACCGTTGAGCCTCGTAACCTCGGTGATGATTTCTACCGCGGCGAGATCGAGTATGCAGCTGCTATGGTTCTTAAGAGCGAGACGGCTAACCTTTCGACTGTCTACACAAACCTTGTTCGTGGTGCTGCTGAGCAAATCAAGATGGCTATTATGTATCCTACTGTCAATGGTGATGTGGATGTAACTAACATCTTTGACTCTGAGCCACTGACTATACAGTATGTTGATACAACCACGGTTAAGAAGATTCTTGATGGTCACTATATTGAGTTTACGGTTGGTGACAATACATATAAGGGAATCGAGGCGCTCAAGGCTGCTGGTTATGATGTAGATATGTCTGTGAAATATGCTCCTGAACTTGAGTATTGCACGCCTTTCAAATATGTGGTTAACGAGTCTGGTGTGGTGGAGGTGTCTGTAGCTGAGGTTCGTGAGGATTTCATTGGCAAGCAGGTACAGTTCTATTATGACTATTATGTGGGAAGCCTTTCAGTACGGACTGGTGCAAGCGTTATGACTACACCTATCACAGCTAATGTAGCATTTGATGCTGTTGAGACTGAGTGGGTATATGGTGCTGATGCTAAGGTTGATGCTGCATACCACGCAGACGAGACCCAGACGGCTGTTCTTTACACTCGCGAGTTGGATATCAACGTGGATACTAATACATTGCCCGAGGATACAACTATCGAAAATGTATTTGCTGTCGCTCCTGTGTCTATCAAGGTTAACGACGTTACGCTTGATGATAGCAGTGTTATGTCGGTAGGTTTCAGCGCTGGTGATGATAATGTTACTAAGCTCGCAATCGAGGGCTTTGAGTGGGGTAAGGAGTACACAATTGAGGCTAAGTACGAGCTCCACAACGTAGCAGTGATTGTTACGGCTAAGGTTCATACTATTGATCGTAACCGTGATGCTGTAACCGTAGATCTTGCAGAGTCTACAATCGACGTTGTTAAGAACCTCAAGTTCACCGAGAACAACTTCCTCGATGTTGTTTACAACAAGGTAGCTGAGGGCACCAAGATGGGCGACTTCTCGGCTGAGGCTTGGTTGACCGATAACTTCGTAGCTAACGATCCTGTAGCTACGTCGACCGTTGCTGGTGTTGATTGCTCAAGCTGGAGTGCAACATCATTCATCGTGGCAGAGGATGGACAGTCTATCGATGCTAAATACTCGTACGCATCACGATTGTCAGAGAAGACCGACTGGGCAATTCCTGCTAATTTGGCATACCAGGGCAAGTACACTACATGGTATGGTCAGGAGATCATCGTTAATAAGGTCGTGAAGTTCAATATGCCTAAGTATGACTTCGCTCACACCATCTACACTAAGCTTGATGGCGATCACTACATGTCGCAGGTAGCACCTAACTATACATTTGCTCCCGAGGGTAGCGATGCAATCAGCGTGTACGATGTTTACAATGTAGATATGTTCTCAGCATTCAATGTTATCGATGCTGACAATAAGGTTCTTACTGCTGAGCAGTTGGCAGAGGCTGGTCTTGTTGTTGAGTACGCAATCGAGAATGATGATGAGACTGATGGTATCTACATGGAAGACTATTACAAACTTATCTACATGGATAGCGCTGCTAAGGTTGATGTTTACGGCAGCCTCTATGTAGAGAACGAGGATGGTACACGTATTAAGCTTACTACAGCATTTGACGATGTAGACAAGTATGGTGACTATATCGTTAAGAACTTCTGCCCCATTGGCGAGGCTGTTCCTACGGTACGTGAGGTATCGGTAGACAATGCTATTGAGTACCGCATCAATGTTCTCGAGAATATCACATTGGGTGATGTTCGTACTGGTGCAGCCGCTATTAACAAAGCATCTTACGCGTTGATCGAGAATGGCGCTTGGGTTGTAGGTGATGGTACAAATGGCTTCGAGTTTGGTAAGTCTGTTGTTGACATCTATGGTCTTGCTATCGATTGGGATTGGGGTGAGGATTCTGCTCCTGCCGAGGCTCGTCAGTGGATCAATTGGGATGAGGCAACCAACGAGCTCGTATTCGATAATAAGACGGCTCACCTTGAGTTGTTCGAGGAGTTCACCGTTCTTGTTACGTTGTCTATCCATAACGTATGGTTGGAGAAGACCGACATCGTAGTGAATGTTGTCTTCAAGCCTGCGCAGTTCAACAACTAAATAGATACAGTGTTAAAGTTTGTGTGTTCCTAAAAACGTGAAGATAATCAAGCCAAGGCTAATATTGCTAAAGTAGTTAAATTATCAGAATGTGTATGTGGCAGTGCTCGGTCGATCGTGTATCGACCGAGTGCTGTTTTAATGTATAGCTGCCTTGCATGTTGATTTGCAGAAGGCTGCCATACATTAAAACAGAGGTGCAGCGCACCCAAAGCAAAGAATATCTCGCAAAACAATTTTGATGAGGTTGCCGTGTTTATCGTATATGATAGTTGAATGTTCTACATTTTTTTGTAAATTTGCCCGATATAGTGCGATTTTGTAAAATTATAACAATAAACCCCATGATATGAAACGCAGAATTTTGATTACTGGAGCAACCTCGGGCATAGGTCGTGCTACGGCACTGAGGTTGGCAGCACCCAACACCGAGATTATCATCACTGGACGTCGTCGAGAGAGGCTTGATGCTCTTAAAACAGAGGTCGAGGCGCGTGGTGCCGAGTGCTTAGTCCTCAACTTCGACGTGCGCTCGGAGGCAGAGTGTATCAAGAACCTGAAGCCCTTAGGCAGGGTAGATGTGTTGGTGAACAATGCAGGTCTGGCTGCTGGCTTGGAACATATCGACAAGGGTGACTCGGCAGACTGGGATGCTATGATTGACACCAACGTCAAGGGACTACTCTACGTAACGAAGATAATCAGTGGCGCCATGGTCGAGGCTGGCAAGGGTGGCCACATAATCAACATCGGCTCTATCGCAGGCACAGAGCCCTACGAGAATGGTGCGGTATATTGTGCCTCGAAGCATGCTGTACATGCCATATCGCAGGCTATGCGTGCAGACCTGCTCAGCGCGGGCATTAAGGTGGGCGAGGTGCGCCCTGGCATGGTCGAGACGGAGTTCTCGGAGGTGCGTTTCCACGGCGACAAGGTGCGCGCAGCGGGCGTGTACAACGGCGTCGAGGCGTTGCAGGGCGAGGATATCGCCGAGGCTATACACTGGATGTTGTCGTTGCCTGCCCACATGAACGTCAACGACATAGTGCTCATGCCGACATGTCAGGCGGGAGCATACTACACCTATCGTAAATAACAACCAACCTAAGACTTATGAAAAAGAGCTTTTATCTACTTATCACACTACTATGTCTCTCGACATTTGCCTACGGCTGTAAACCCGAGGACTCGATTAACGATAATAAGAGACCGTCGCAGCCCATGCCTACAGTCGAGCGCTATGATTTGTTCGCCGTGAAGACTGCCGAGGATGTCGCCTATCGTATCCCCTCGCTCGCCGTGACACGCAGCGGCCGACTTGTATCGGTTGTCGACTACCGCATCTGTCGCTCCGATATTGGCGTTATCAACAATGGCCGTATCGACCTACACTATCGCACGTCTGATGACCACGGACATACGTGGGGCGAGACAAAGACTCTTATCGAGGGTAAGGGTGCCGAGGCTACAGACTTTATGAGCGTGGGCTATGGCGACCCCTGCATCGTGGCAGATAGGGAGTCGGACAGAGTACTCGTTCTAAGCTGTGCGGGCAACGTGTCGTTCCATAATGGCACGCGCGAGGTACACCAGAACGTGGCACGCTTCTATAGCGAGGATGGCGGTCTGTCGTGGAGTGCGCCCGACGATATCGCCGAGAGCATATACTCGATGTTCGACAGCTCTAACTATGGCCCAATACGCTCGATGTTTATTGCCTCGGGAGCTATATATCAGAGTCGCTACGTGAAGGTTGGCAACTACTACCGCCTCTACTGCGCCCTCCTTGCGCGCAGCAAGACGGCTACGTTCATGAACTATGTCATCTACTCTGACGACTTTGGCGCCTCATGGAAGTTGTTGGGCGATGCCAATACCCCTGCGGTATATAAGACAGCCGATGAGGCTAAGGTTGTGGAGCTCCCCGACGGCTCGATACTTATTAGTTCACGCTACACGGGAGGTCGCTACTTCAACATCTTCAACTTCACCGATGCGACGGCAGCTACGGGCATGTGGATGACTGCGTCATTCTCAGGCGCGGAGAATGGCGGTGTTAAGGCTGAAAATAACGCTACAAATGGCGAGGTGGCGCTTATCCCCGTTGTCCGCAAGGCCGATGGCGCAGAGGTAGACCTCCTATTGCAGTCGTTGCCCTTGGGACCCGAGCGTAAGAATGTAGGCATATACTACAAAGAGCTGGAGTCGTCACTCGACTATGTGTCGCCTCAGATTATCGCGGCCGACTGGGACGGTGTGATGCAGGTGTCGACACTCAACTCGGCATACTCGACAATGATATGGCAGAAGGATAACAACCTCGGCTTCATGTACGAGGAGGAGACATACGGCGTGAGTGCATACGCCCACGGCGGTTATAACCTCGTGTACGAGAGTTTCTCTATTGAGGAGATTACCGACGGCAAGTATAGCTATCGTCATGAGTAACAATAAGAAGCTATTTTAGATTTACAAACAAATTCAAACAGCTTCTAAAGCATACAAATTATGAAAGAGGTATTAAAATATTACAAGGATTTCCCGAAGGAGGGTATCGTATTTGTAGACATCATCCCCTTCCTACAGAATAAGGCGGTATTCAAGGAGCTCATAGGCCGTGTGTCTGAGGCGTGTACCACGCCCAATATCATTGCCCCCGAGGCTCGTGGCTTTCTCTTTGCTGCACCCCTACTCACCGAGGCCGCACATGTCGAAAATATCGTTCCTGTGCGTAAGAGCGGAAAGCTCCCCTTTGCCGATGGCGACCTCCACGAGGTGCTCATAGAGAAGGAGTACGGCTACGATAAGCTCTACTATCGTCTGAGCGACATCGCCGCAGGCAAGGCCGAGGGTGACGTTATCGAGGTTACCATCCTCGACGATGTACTCGCCACGGGAGGCACGGCCGAGGGTCTTGCCCGCTCGTTGGAGTGCCAACGTATAGTAAAAGATGGCAAGGAGTATGGTGTGAAGGTAAAAGAGTTTGTCTTTATCGTCGAGATTGTAGAGCTTGGCGGTGCTGAGCGCCTCAGAAAGATTGCCCCCGTGCGTTCTATTACCGAAATCTAAGATCAGATGCATGTCGGAGATATTGCGTAGGGATATTAAGTATGTTGCGGGCGTTGGCGAGGTTCGTGCGCGCCTGCTGGAGAGGGAGGTTGGTGTCCGCACCGTGGGCGACCTCCTTATGCGCTTTCCCTATCGCTATATCGACCGCACGCGCATATTCCGATTCTCCGACATCGACGAGGCGATGGAGTCGACATACGTGCAGCTGCGCTGTCGTGTTGTGGGCAAGTCGTTCGTAGGCGAGGGGCGTAAGCAGCGCTTAGTCGTCGAGGTCACCGACCCTACGGGTAGTGGCGAGCTGCTATGGTTTCAGGGGACGAAGTGGATAGATAAGCGCGTAGAGCTACAACGCGAGTACCTTGTCTTTGGTCGCCCCTCGTTGTTCAAGGGGCGCGTGAGCATCGTTCACCCCGAGATTGAGCCTATAGAGCAGGCGCTGGCACGTAAGGTGGAGAGTGGCTTTCAGGGTATATACTCTTCGACGGAGAAGCTCTCGTCGGTGATAACGGTGAAGGCTATGCACAATATCGTACATAATGCTTGGCAGCTCGTTGCCAACGATGCTAAGGCCTTCGACGACCCTCTCACTGCAGATATGCGTCGTCGCATGGGTCTTCTGTCGCTGCATGATGCTATCTACAACATACACTTCCCGCAATCCGCAGAGCTTCTGCGCCAAGCCGAGTACCGCCTAAAGTTCGACGAGCTATTGGGCGTGCAGCTTACCATACAGGCGCGTCGCACCGCGCGCCATAGCCGTGGTGATGGCTTCATCTTCCCGCGAGTGGGTGATGCCTTCAACACCTTCTATAAGGAGAAGCTCCCCTTCCCGCTCACAGGAGCACAGCAGCGCGTAATCAAGGAGATTCGTGCCGACATGGTCTCGGGCGAGCAGATGAACCGCCTATTGCAGGGCGATGTGGGCAGTGGCAAGACGATGGTGGCCTTCATGTCGATGCTTCTTGCTGTAGACAACGGCTACCAGGCGTGTATCATGGCGCCCACCGAGATACTTGCGCGCCAGCACTATGCCTCTATGGTACGCTTTGCCGAGGGCCTCAATCTCAGGATTGCCGTGCTGACTGGCTCGTCGAAGGTGAGGGAGCGTCGCGCAGCCCTCGAGGGCATAGCCTCGGGCGAGGTAGACATCCTCATAGGTACCCACGCTCTGATAGAGGATAGGGTGCAGTTCTCGAACCTCGGCTATGTAGTCATCGACGAGCAACACCGCTTCGGTGTGGAGCAGCGCGCCAAGCTGTGGACGAAGAACCAGCAGCCACCACACATCCTCGTGATGACCGCCACACCCATACCGCGCACCCTTGCGATGACGCTCTATGGCGACTTGGAGGTGTCGGTCATAGACGAGCTACCCCCAGGACGACAGCCTATACGCACCTACCACTACTTCGACTCTATGCGCTTGAAGATGTTTGGCTTCCTGCGCAACGAGATAGCCAAGGGACGACAGGTATATATCGTCTACCCGCTTATCAAGGAGTCGGAGAAGATGGACTATAAAGACCTCTACGACGGCTACGAGTCTATCACGCGCGACTTCCCGTTGCCGAAGTACCGTACGACGGTATGCCACGGTAAGATGAAGCCTGCGGACAAGGATGCGGCCATGGCTCAGTTTAAGCGTGGCGAGGCCGACATACTCATTGCCACCTCCGTAATAGAGGTGGGTGTCGATGTGCCTAACGCCACGGTCATGGTCATCGAGTCGGCCGAGCGCTTCGGCCTCTCGCACTTGCACCAGCTACGCGGGCGTGTGGGGCGTGGAGGCGAGCAGTCATACTGCATACTCATGTCGGGCGATAAACTCTCGAAGGAGGGACGCGCGCGCCTTGAGGCTATGTGTGCGACAAACGACGGCTTCGAACTCTCGGAGCTCGACCTTAAGCTGCGTGGTGCGGGCGACATCCACGGCACACAGCAGAGTGGCGAGGCCTTCAACCTCAACATTGCCAATCTCGCTACCGATACTCAGATTATGCAGCTTACGCGCGACGAGGCCATCGCCATCCTTGCGGCCGACCCCGAGTTGTCGCATGCGGAGAATGTAGGTCTACGCGCCCTGCGCGACAGACACCATAAACGCGAACGCATAGATTTTTCCGATATATCGTAATAATACCTATATTTGCAGACCAAAAAAGACCTGTTATGGCACTGATAAGATGTAATAAATGTGGTAATCTCGCCTCGAGCAAGTCGAAGGCGTGCCCCGTATGTGGCGAGCCTATTGCCGCTACGGAGACCACTACTACCGTTGCCGAGGCGGCAGCGGAGAATAGCTCAAAGACTCTTAACGACATCCTTGCCGAGCGCGCAGCTGCCCCCTCGATAAACGATGCTATGGCCGCCGAGGAGACGCCTGCCACCGAGGAGCCGACGGCCGTGAAACCTGCGCCCGAGGAGAGTGCGCCCCAGCCCGAGCATCCTGCCGAGCCAGAGTCTGAGGATGACTATGCCTACAATAATGCAATTGCCGACTATGAGGCGGAGCTTGATCGCCAGGAGCGTGCGCTGAAGGGATTTCGTCTGCTTCTTGGGGTGCTTATCCTGCTCTTAGTGCCTGCGGCCTTCTTCTCTATACGCTGGGGTCTGAAGGTCAAGACCATCGAGGAGGATTACGCCATAGTGCAGTCGGCGCGCAAGCTCTTTGAGGAGCAGAACTCTATGCTTCAGCGCGATGCTGAGAGCCTTGTGGCTGAGCTTGAGGGGTTGAAGGATCAGAACGACACGATGCTTGTGAAGTACGAGGAGGCTGTCGTTATGCTCGAGCAGCTGCAGAGGGAGAAGACCTATAACTACGAGCAGCTGGCTAAGTATAAGCGTGAGGTGGAGACGCTGCGTGGCGTGATGAAGGGCTACCTTCGACAGATAGACTCGCTCAATACGATAAATAGTAGCCTCCAGGCCGAGAATGTCGCCTATAAGAAGGAGATATCTACGGCGCAACTACGTGCCGACGTGGCGGAGGAGAAGGCCGACGAGCTTAATACCAAGGTACGCATAGGTGCTGTCATCCGCTCCAGTGGCATACGCATGGTGGCACTCAACGACAAGTCTAAGGAGGTGCGCCGTATAAAGATGGCATCGCGTCTGAGGGTGGACTTCGAGCTTACGGCCAACGAGCTTGCCGAGCCAGGTGAGAAGAGTATATATATATGTATCACCTGCCCCGATGGTTATGTGCTCTCGCCTACGGACATGATACTCTTCTCATTCGAGGGCGAGGATATGATGGCCTCGGCGGTGCGTAAGGTCGACTACGAGAATCAGTCGGTGCCTGTGAGCATCTTCTACGATGGCGCCGCCTTCGAGAAGGGTACCTATAAGGTGGACATCTATATCGACGGTCGTCTTAGCGGTTCGCAGGAGACCTACTTCGAATAACCGAAAAGCGATTACGATGAAGCGAATATTTGTTATCGATTGGGTGCTGTTAGCTGCTGCTGTGGTACTTATAGCCTCGGGCTTTGCCATGCACATCGCGGGACATGGCACTAACCACCACGAGTGGCATGTGTGGGGTGTGCTACATGTCGTTGCCAGTGTGCTGTTTATAACCATGGCCGTGTGGCATGTCAAGATGCACTGGGCATGGTATAAGGGGTGGTTTAATAAGGGCTTAGGTACTAAGAGCCGTGTAACGGCACTGCTGAGCGTGGTCTTTGTCCTAACTACTGCGACGGGCGTTGTGCTCCTCTTTGTTGCGGGTGGCAATACGGATATAGGCCTCTGGCACTACCGCGTAGGTATCGCCCTTACGGCGATATCCCTCGGCCACACACTGAAGCGTGTGCCAATACTTAAGAAAAGCTTACAATAATATCTTCTATAAACCACCTCTCGTATGTGCGAGAGGTGGTCTTTTGCATCATTACCAAACACAAAAGAGGATAACTCGTGGGTACAGCCCGAGGAGTTTTGTTTGGGATAGACAGTAGAAGCAGAGATTCCCAAGCACGAGACCAAATTTTTGATTTTAGAGGAGCAGATTTAGCCTATCGCAATAAGAAACTCCTCGGCAGCGTGCTTCTTCATTTGCACATCCTCATTTGTAAGTTCGTTAGCAGCCTTTGTCTCGACCATATATCGCTTGCGCGCTTTAGCGCTTAAAAACTACTACACCTTTCTCCTTTTAACAAGTCAACGGCTTACAATCGCTTTCAACATTCTTGGAGCACCCCACCGCGGTTATGGGTATACTTTTACCTACCCACATGTTATGTAGTATCGTGTGGAGCACGCACTACGCTGTTGTCGAGCGAAATAGGGTGTAATATTGGAGTGGTGTAGATAAAACAACGACGCAGGTATTACAAATACCCGCGCCGTAGAAAGAGGGTCGCAGACTGCGTTTAGAAGTCGTAACCGTAGATATTGCCAACGTAGTCTCTCCAGTTTGTTGCACCCTTATATTCCTCTAATGCAGAGTGTGGAACATATATCTCTGTACCAATTTTGTAGTCGTTAGTTCCATAGAACACCTTGCGGCCTAATTGAGGATGAATAGTCGGTCTACTATAGAATCTTTGCAATTGATTACAGTTATAAAACGCGTAATCTCCAATGCGTGATACTCGATCACCAATTGTAAAACTGGAAAGATTAGAACATCTGCTAAATGCGTAACTACCGATGATAGTTTCTAAGTCATGATCAATAACGCCAGGTACGTCAACCGATGTTATACCATTACAATCATAAAATGCGTATGACGATATTTGTTGAACACTATTTGGAATGGATATACTTGTAAGTTGATCGCAGTTGTAGAATGCACCAGTTCCTATCTTTGTTACCCCCTCTGGGATAATAAGTTCTTCGAGTAAGTTGCCATTAAGGTATAACATGCAGTTATCATAATACAAAGGGTTGGTATATTCTCCATTATTTCCGAAATCAATCGTGCAGAAACTTGCCATGTCATTTACGTATAGATACTTAATTGGATTGTTATCAAAAGCTTTATAATCAACTTGTTGAATACTCTTTCCAAGTGTTATGGAAATCAAAATATTACCATCAAATGCGTATTCTTCAATATGCGTAACACCATTTCCTATGGTTATATGTTCAAGAGCACAACCATAAAAAGCATCTCTACCTATACGTGAAATATTATCAGGAATATTAACATTCTTTAATTTGGGACACAAATAAAAAGTGAAATCACCAATCTCTGTCACACTATCACCAAATATAACTCTCTCTAAATTATCACACCACCCAAAAGCTCCTACACGAACACCTCCTCCATATATAAAGGATCCATCGGGCAATGCGCAAGAGCAATTGATATTAGCTGTTGTAAGTCTATCACATGAAGCAAATGCCTGAGATTCAATACTAATTATGCCTTTAGGAATCGTAATATCTGTAAGATGAGTGCAATAAAAAGCATTATAATCTATCTCAGTAACTGTCTCAGGAAAGTATATAGATGAAATTGTTGAGTTTTGAAAAGCATTTTCAGGAATACATGTTACAGCTGCTGAAAATGTCAATTTTCCTATATTCGCCTCTACGTCGTATTCGTTAGAAATGAGAATGCCTCCAAATCCAACGGTAGCCCCCAATTCTACAGGAGCAGAATCGGAGGTCGTATAATATATAACCTTGTTATCATCTGGTAACGCGGGTTCACTGGGTGTTTCTGGGGTATCTGGTTCTTCTGGCTCTATGACATCTGAACTATCCTCGTTGCTCACATAGGTGCAAAGCTCTATGTAGTCCGAAGCAATACTCTTCGTATCGTCACTAATAATTAGTGAAGCACTATATGTTATCTCGCCATCAAATGTTCTTGGGTTAAGATATACACCTGATGTTATGACTGATATAATGCCACTTTCAACATCTGCAATACATGAAACAATAGGCATGTTGATGAGTGTTGCCGAACGAGTTAATGTCTCCACGGCCTTCATGGATAGAAGAGCTTCGTAGTTATTTGCAATTTTGGCTGCAACGGATGTCGGACTTACCATAAAGTCAAATTCTGCATATATCGCTCCATCTGTATAACGCGTTACCGTCGCCTTATTATCGTTATATCGCGGTACAAATGTGATATCGCTAAGGTCCACAATAATAGAATCGCTCAAATGAGGAATCGTAATTACTGCGCCATTGATAAGAGTGAAGTATACGTTGCGTTCATCGTATGCTACATTCATAAAAAATGAATCTCCATTCATACCATCCTCGCCTGTGGCTCTACTAAGTTCAATCCAAGTAGTACCTTCATCGTATGATACATACCAATAGTCGTTCTCAATCTTTAAACGTGGAGTGACACCATCCTGACCGACAGCTTTAATCTTATTTCCATTGCTGTCGAGTAACCACTCGCCGTCAATAGTCCAATAGTAGATGCCGTCGGTATCTTTCATCACACAAATCGGCGGTGTGTAACCATCTTGCCCGTCTTCACCATCTTTACCATTGTATATAGTAATAGCGTCGCTATTAGCAAATGAGATAGTATAACCAACTATCTCACCATCTTCACGCACTGGTGATACGTTAGTAACATAGTCATTCTTCTCCAAAGCCTTAACGATAGTCTGGAGGGCATCGATATTGGTGTTTAGCTGGCGACATAACTCTTCAAGAGCTACAATGCGCTTCTCGTGGTCATTGAGAATTTGCTCCTGTTCGTCGAACTTTTCCCAAATCGCATCATCATCAAACTTACTGCACGATGATACAAGCATCACCAAAATAATGGCGATAAGTGTAAGTAGTTTTTTCATAGTAAATTGTAGGCTTAATGGTCAAAAAAGAGACCTGCGAGAGGGGGTAAAATGTTGAGATATAGTATATTTGCAGTATTTATAATTATTATGGACAAAAAGGTGCTCTCGTTGCGGGAGTTCTGATGTGGTCCGTAAGGGCATCTGGCG
>JAFUPR010000075.1 GCA_017481145.1 Alistipes sp.
AACGAGTTATCAGATGAATACATCCTGAACACTCAGTATAAACTAAACCGCAGACCAAGACAAAAATTAAATTTTGAATCCCCTAAAAAGATGTTCTTTAAATTTTTATCTTAATTTTGCACTTAGTCTTTGAAACTACCGTCTAACTTTTTGTAGCTTATAAGGAGACTTATTTGGCAAATTTTTACTATCTTTGCGGCGGAATGCATACAGTGTTCCACCCATAATGAGAGAGATAAACTATTATATACCAACATTTTATTCGGTTCGCTACCCGAACTATCTTAGGCGTAATATCTCAACTAACTGGGAGTCGTAAAATCTGAACTATAGCCTGTGTGGGCATAGTGCTATTGGCATAGCAGTCGACACTTTTCGAGGTGTCGGTAGCTGTGTTGTCGTGCCCCATGGTCTCAATCTCGGTAATTTCAAATTCAAACAATAAAAATATGTTCAAACAGAGAATCTTATTTACCCTGCTTGTGGCGGTGTTGTCGTTACCGCCATCTGTGGTTGTGGGTCAGCAGAGCCGTAGGCTCACCATCGACGAGCTCTTTGCGCTGGCCGAGGAGCACTCAAAAACAATCGCCGCGGAGCGTGTGGCTGTCACCGAGGCCGAGGCTGCCGTGGTGGAGGCTAAGGGTGGCCGTCTGCCCGACATTGGCATATCGGCCTCGGTGAGTTTCCTCGGCAACGGCACACTCACCGACCGTAACTTCACCAATGCCATGAACGTGGAGATGCCTCACTTCGGTAACAACTTTGCTGTGGAGGCCTCGCAGCTTATTTATGGCGGTGGTGCTGTAAGCAACGCCATAGCCTTGGCGCGACTGAAGGAGGAGATGGCGGCTGTCAACCTCGACGCCACACGCTCGCGCGTACGCTTCCTTCTCACGGGCTTCTACCTCGAGTTGGGCAAGATGCGTAACATGCTTGAGGTCTACGATCGTAATATTGCTCTTGCCGAGGAGCTCATTGCCGACACCGAGGCTCGCTGTAGGGAGGGTGTGGCGCTTACGAACGACATCACGCGTTATGAGCTACGTCTCCAGCGCTTGGAGTTGGCACGTACGGAGGTGAAGAATACCATACGTATACTCTCTACAGAGATAGCAACGATCGTTGGTCTCGACCCCACGACCGACATCATCCCCGATATTGATGTAGACAATGCTGTGATGGAGGTTGCCGACGAGGATTATTGGCAGAGTCTTGCGGCAGAGAGCGCCTACAACCTTAAGCGCGGTGAGATTAAGGTGGCCATGGGCGAGCGTGCCGAGCAGCTGGCGCGTGCCGAGCGTCGTCCCTCTGTGGCCCTCGTTGCTGCTAACCACTTCGATGGTCCCATAACCATTGAGGTGCCCGTCATCAACAAGAATTTCAATTACTGGTATGTGGGTGTGGGCGTCTCATTCAAGCTCTCGTCGCTATATAAGAACAACCGTACGATACGCCGTGAGCAGATAGCTACCGACCACTCGCGTCGCGAGCTCGACGACAAACGCGAGCAACTTTCGCTCGCCGTACATAGCGACTACATACGCTACGAGGAGGCCTTCGTTGCTGCCGAGACCTATCGCAAGGGTGTGGAGCTTGCCGAGAGCAACTACAACGTCATTGAGAGGCGGTATAATAACGACATAGCCCTCATCACTGACATGGTTGATGCCGCAAACCAGCTTCTCGATGCCGAGCTTCAGCATGCAAATGCACGCATCAACATACTTGTATGCTATGCTAAGCTACAACACACCTCAGGACAATTATAATACCATATATAAATATACAACACCATGAAACTTAGAACAAAGAAGATCTTATATAATACGTTTGCCGTTGCACTATTGGGTGCTGCACTTGTGTGGGTATGTGCCAAGTTCGTACATTTGGGCAATGTGGAGTTTACTGATAATGCACAGGTTGAGCAACATATCGTGCCTGTCGATGCCCGTGTTCAGGGCTTTGTCAAGGAGGTGCGCTTCGAGGAGTATGAGAGGGTAGAGAAGGGTGATACGCTCCTTATAATCGAGGATACGGAGTATCGCTTCCTTGTGGCTCAGGCTGAGGCGGGCTATCAGAATGCCACGACCGATAAGGACGCTATGCACAACGTCATCTCGACAACGAAGAGCAATATTGCCGTTACGGATGCTTCGCTCGAGGAGGCTCGCATACGCCTGGAGAATGCCGAGCGCAACTACCAGCGCTATAGTAACCTCTTGGCTGATGGTGCCGTGACACGACAGCAGCACGACGACATGGAGACTGAGTATGAGGCCGCCAAGGCGCGCTATGAGGTGCTTCTCAAGCAGCGTGCCTCGGTGGAGGCTGTGGGTCGTGAGCAGAATACTCGCCTTGGGCAGAACGATGCGGGTATTGCTGTGGCTGCTGCTGCCCTCGACCTTGCGCGCCTAAACCTTTCGTACACCGTAGTCTTAGCCCCATGTAGTGGCGTTACGGGGCGTAAGGATATACACGTAGGACAGCTTGTGCATCCAGGTCAGCGCATTGTGGACATTGTTGATGAGTCGGAGAAGTGGGTTGTGGCGAACTACAAGGAGACACAGACGGCAAACATACGCGTAGGTCAGGAGGTTGAGGTTGAGGTTGACGCCGTCCCCGACCATACGTTTAAGGGCGTTGTGCGCTCCATCTCGCGAGCTACGGGTGCAAGTTTCTCGCTGATGCCTCAGGATAACTCGTCGGGTAACTTCGTAAAAATCGAGCAGCGCATACCCGTACGTATCGACTTCGCCGAGGATAACGATGCCGAAGCTATGGCGAGGGTGAGCGCGGGTATGAATGTTGAATGTAAAGTGCTGTACTAATGAGCCATCATCACGGTACTAACCAGCCCTTCTCCATACCGCAGATACGTTTTGTTCCCGAGCCGTTGAAGCCTTGGTTGTTGATACTCTTCATCATCGTCTTCAACTGCACAGGAGGTGTCTATCTTGCTGCTGTGAGTGACATGGTTGGCTCGACACAGCTCCTCGAGGAGGATGTTATGATGGCGGGCTATGCCTCGTTGGTGGGCATGTCGCTATTCTTCGCTATCATGTTCCGCATGAAGTGGGCTGTTAGGCCTAAGACGGCCTTAGGCAGCTGTATCTTGGTGCTCATAGCTGCCAACCTGATATGTATGCACACGACGTGTGTGCCAGTGATGGTGGGTGTTAGCCTTGTTGCGGGCTTCTTTCGCATGTGGGCAATCTATGAGTGTAACTCAACCATTCAACTATGGATAACGCCCAAGCGCGATATGTCTATCTGGTTTTGTTACATCTATCTGATGGTCAACGGCACGATTCAGCTAACAGGCATTGCGGCGTTGTCATTCTCGGTGTGGGCATCGTGGCAATATATGCACTGGTTTATTATCGGTGCTCTCATCGTTATGTACCTTATCGTTGTGGTCTGCTATCGAGGTATCTCCATCATGCATCGTCTACCTCTTTATGGCATAGATTGGGTGGGTATGTTGTTGTGGGGCGCTACGGCGATGTCGATACTCTTTGTTTGCATCTATGGCGAGCACTACGACTGGTGGCAGTCTGAGCATGTATGGTTTGCCACGCTCTTGGCGTTGGTATGTTTTGCGATGAACTGGTGGCGTTCGACCTACCTCCGACACCCCTACATATCATTCGGCATATTTAAGATTCCTATCGTCTTGACATGTGTGGCGATAATACTCGTCATGGACCTTCTGCTTGCCCCCTCGCATATCTTCGAGCATGCTCTGATGGAGGGAGTGCTGGGCTACGACCACCTGAATAGCCTGACACTTAATTGGGTGGCTATCGTTGGCGTGGTCATTGGCGTTATTGTCATGTGGCAGACGTTTGCTCGTCGTAGGTGGACGTATCAGCGAATGTTGGTCATCGCCTTCTCATGTTTTGCATTTTATCTGCTCTATTTCTACCTGTTTATCGACTACGACATACCCAAGGAGTCGTTATATCTCCCAGTAATTGTGCGTTCGATAGGTTATGTTATGGTTGCGGTGATGATGCTCACGGCCAATGCGCGACTGCCATTTCCCTACACTTTCCTCCATGGACTATCTTTCCAGAATATGTTTAGTGCAGCCCTTGCAGGTCCTATAGGTACGGCCATCGTTGGACGCTTGCTCAAGGTTGTCATGGCTCGCAATAGCATGCTTCTTGGTGCGAAGATGGATGGTGTGGCGCTTTCAACCTTGCATGTTGATTATGGTGAGCTGTATGGTCAGGTGCAGGTGCAGTCGCTCTTAGAGTCGATGAAGGAGATATATGGTTGGCTCTTTTTTGTGGCGATACTATGCCTCATCGTGCTTATGTTGCGTTATAGTGGCATCAAGCCCCATCGTGTTATCGAGCCAACGTACCGACGTATCCATAAGTTTATTCGTTATGATATGCGTATTCGTCTGCGATACCAGCGACGAAGAGTTGCGCGACGTGGAGTTTAGGGCACTATGGCTTATGGGCACTCATGTAAATCGCCTCTCTCCGTTGTATAAAAAAGGTGCTACGCGAAACTCTCCTCTCACGTGGGGGAGAGCTTGGCGTAGCACGGGGACACACTCAAATATTACATTAACCAAAATATCTCTGCCAGCATATCGACCCATGGCCGATAGTCTAAACTTCTATCCAATGTTCAACCCTTAATATCGGGTTGCGTACCTGTCACCTTCGACTTTGACGCAGTAAGAAAAAGAAGATAAAACTCTTGTCGTAAGACTCCTCGTTTTGCTGCACGTAAAAGCAACTCATCCTCCACTCTTACCAATTGCAAAGGTAGAGGGAAGAGGATGAGCTACCAAATTTTTCGATAAAAAAGATTTCCCGAGGTGGTTTATAATGTCCTGATAATCAGTGGGTTGAAAAAAATAATTTTTCAATTTTTTCTCCACGCTGATAATCAGCGAGTTACGAGAACGGAGAGTGTATGCCTGGGAATGGATGGTTAACCCATTGAAAATCAGCGATTAATGGTCGTTCATTGCAGAGATGAGCAACTCAGCGTCTGAAGAACCACACTCCTTGATTTTTGTTTTGATGCGGTACTTAATCTTTGACAGAGCGACAGGATTGCTCTCGACAAAGATGCATATTGCGCGCGAAGAAAAACCAGCATAGCTATAAAGTGCTACTCGTAGCTCGCGCTCGTTGAGCTTGGGGCACTGGCTGCGCAACTTGGACATAAGGCCGCCGCGCGAGTTATCCACAAGGCTCTCAAGTTCGGCGATACGACCCTCGTCGCTCTTGATCGACTCGATGGTCTGGCGCACCTGCTCGAAGACCTTGGCAGCATGACGTGCTGTGTCGCTATGGTCGTAGTATGTCTCGCATAGACGGTTTAGGTCATTAAGGCGGTCGTTATATAGGCGCTCAACAGCCTCAGTCATAGGCACAGAGCTGTCACTACGTGTAAGTTGCAACTCGTTGATAGTCTCCATGTAGTACTGTATGTCGCGATTCTTCTTGCGCATACGACTGAGAACATAGGTGAAGATGGCTACCACGAGCACAGTCACAATGACATATATTGCGATATTACGTTGACGTTTAAGCTCTGCTTCGCGCTCCTTGCTCTCAATGGTGCTCTGAAGCATACCTATCTGGTAGTTCAACACGGGCTGCTCAAGGACACTCAGAATGGTGCTATCCTGTCGCATGTTTGACCACTCGAGCCACCTAAGGGCCTCGCTATCATCGCCAAAGATACGGTTTACCGAGTACTTGGCATAGCCTACGAGTAGTTCGTTCATCGGGTCTACATTTTCGGCCTGTTCGATATAGTCGTATGCAGCGGCCTTATCATCTCGCATCGCCGACACGACGGCCATCAGCGAGTAGTGGTGCGAGAGGTCGAAGATCTCGTAGCCACACTGCTTGTGCATGTCGAGCACCTCGGCACACCGCTCATAATCGGCCAGTTGCACGTATAGCTCGCTTAGGTCGTAGATTACAATTTGTAGAAAGTTGTGATCCTCGGCCTTTATGGCATAGCTGTAAGCCTCTTGTAGGTATCTCTCGGCTGTCTCATAGTCACGCTGCGCGAGAGCAAAGCGCCCTAAGTCGTAGTTGGCGTATGCCACATGTTCATCAAGGCCTGCGCGCTCGAAGCATGTACGCGAGCGTTGATACTCCTCAAAGGCGTTGTTGTAGAGGCATCCTTCGCCATAGATGTCACCCTTGGCACGGTACACCAACCCTGTGAGATAGGGGTCGTTGAGGTGTTGCAGCGACGTCTCAGCCTCCATAAATGAGAGCATTGCCTTAGGTAGGTCGCCCGCCTCATGCAGTATTAGGCCGTGGTAGTAGTGTGCACGAGCACGCTCGTCGTGCTCCTTTCGGTTGTTGAAGTAGTCGACCGCAACATGCGAGAGTGAGTCGTTGTCGATGGTGACACCAGCATAGTAGCACACCTCGCAATAGGCCAACGCGTAGCGAGCACGTTTAGCCTCGGTGTTGTAGGCCTTAGTGTCGAGGTTGTGCATGAGCTCAAGAGCCTCCTGTGGCTCGGTCTGTGCGAGAGCGCGCACGCGTTCGAGCTCGTGCATTGGAGCGCTATTTGTTGAGCATGCCTTGAAGATGATGATGGCTATAGTCAGTAAGACCAATGCTCCGCACATATACAATGCGCGAAGTTGGAGATTGCGTTTTCCCCTAAATAAGTCTTTTAACCCCTGTTTCACGATACAAATTGTAATAGCTCGCTGTAATGAAGCCATCATTATGATTGCAAAGATACAAATTAAAAAATGATTACAACCAAATAACTCTAAATAAAATCACGGCAACTGCATCAAAAATACGTAATAAGTGAGTAGGTAACGCCCGCGTGGCGAACACGCCACGCTAAGCCTCCCTTATCATGGCGGCAATGTGGAGAGCTGAGAAAAATCGGGCTATGGAAAAGCAAAAAATGGTGTGCGATACTATATATTTGAAAATTTTTAATAAATTTGTAGCCAGAAAAGGTTGTAAAACATGGGGTATGAGAGCCCCGCAATTTCAAGATTATGAAGGTATATAAGTTTGGTGGAGCGTCGGTTAAGAATGCTGATGGCGTACGCAATCTGCACAATATCGTTAGTGGCGAGAGTGACCTCTTTATCATTGTCTCGGCCATGGGTAAGACTACAAATGCCCTTGAGGGTGTGTTTCAAGCTATGCAGCAGGGCGACGAGGTCTTGGCCATGGAGCGTATCGACGCAAGCTATGCCTATCATCGTGGCATAATAGATGACCTCATGGGTGCGGATGTGACCATCGAGCAGGTGGATCTCCTCTTCCGCCAGCTGCGTAACACGGTCAAAAATACAATCTACCGCCCCTCAGATGCCGAGTTGTGGTACGACACCATCGTCGCTTTTGGTGAGCTGGTATCTACGACGATAATATCTAACTATCTCAATGGTCACGGTGTGGCCAACCGCTGGGTAGATATGCGTCGCGCCTTCCTCACGGAGCAACGACACAAGGATGCAAATGTAAATATCGAGGCTACGGCCGTACGTCTGAAGCGTGAGATTGAGGATAGCGAGGTGTCGGTATTCGTCGGCCAGGGCTTTATTGGCGGTGCTCCCGATGGTACTACGACGACCCTCGGTCGCGAGGGCTCGGACTACTCGGCAGCCATCGTCGCCCATGTCCTCGATGCCGAGTCGATGAGCGTATGGAAGGATGTAGATGGCATTCTCAATGCCGATCCTAAGATCTTCCCCGATGCCAAGAAACTCGATAGGCTGAACTATATGGATACTATCGAGATGGCCTATAGCGGTGCACAGATTATCCATCCTAAGACTATCAAGCCGTTGCAGCAGAAGAACATTCCTCTCTATGTTCGTCCCTTTGGTGATAAGACGGCACCAGGTTCGGTCATCACGGGTGATGTGGAGCGTGCCTACGAGCCTATAATGATACAGAAGAGCAACCAGGTGCTCCTTAATCTTCACTCGCGCGACCTATCGTTTGTCCTCGAGGAGAAGTTTGCAAAGGTCTTTACCACGTTTGATAGCCACCGTATACGTATCAACCTCGTGCATAACTCGGCAGTGAACCTATATAT
The DNA here is from genome assembly GCA_017481145.1 of Alistipes sp. Taxonomy (GTDB): domain Bacteria; phylum Bacteroidota; class Bacteroidia; order Bacteroidales; family Rikenellaceae; genus Alistipes. The sequence continues at coordinate 8,068 of JAFUPR010000075.1, forward strand.
CGCCGTAGATGCATCATGGCATATCGACGATGCCATCTCGGAGCTTCGTGCCGAGGGCTTCGATGTGGAGAAGAACGAGGATGTAGAGATGGTGACCATACGCTACTATAACGACGAGCTATACCACCGCTATGCCTTCGACGAGCGCATCATCATCAAGCAGACGACGCCACACTCGTTACGTTTTGTGCGAACCAAGTAGCGTATTATTGCCATGAAACGACTCTTTGGAACACTATTTCTTACCATCACCCTTTTTGGTACGGCCGATGCGCAACTTCTGTATCGTATCTCGGGCAATGGCCTGACGAGGGCGTCATATATCGTTGGCACTTACCATCTTGCCCCCGCCTCATTTGTCGACGACATCAAGGGTGCGCGCGAGGCTATGGCTGCCGTGGAGCAGGTATATGGCGAGATGGATATGCAGGATATGGCCGAGGTACAGCAGCTAATACTCAGTGCCATGATGCTCCCCGAGGATAAGCATATCGGCGACCTGTTCACCGACCAGGAGATGACGCGTATCAACGCATATATGCGCAGTGTTGTTGGTGCAGACTTTACTAACCCTCTTATCACCAATCAGATGGGTAGGATGCGCCCCTCGGTGCTTGCCACACAATTGATGTTATTGCAGTGTATGAAGCTCACACCCGAGCTGAATCCTACATCGCTTATCGACGAGTATTTCCAGAAGGAGGCGCGCAAAATGGGCAAGCGTGTTGGGGGCTTTGAGAGTGCCGCGTTTCAGATAGAGCTGCTCTATGGTTCTAAGAGCATCGCGGAGGAGCGCGACGAGTTGCTCGAGCTTGTGGATAATAATGCCGAGGCACTTGCCGAGATGCAGGCGATGACTGAGGCCTACTTTGCACTGGATATCAATGCGTTGGGACGTATTATGAGAGATGAAGTCGAGAGTGGTGATATGACGCTCGAGGAGTTTAAGACGATGGTCACGGATCGCAATCGTCGATGGGTTGAGTCTATGCCCGATATTATGCTTACAGCTCCTACGCTCTTTGTCGTTGGTACTGGTCACCTCGCTGGTAACGAGGGAGTTATAACTCTTCTGCAGAGTGCAGGATATAATGTCGAGGCGGTGGAGTAGTTATTCAACCTCTAAGGCAATAGGGAGCGACTAAATTACTTTTTAGTCACTCCCTATTCTATTGTGTGTGTGCTTAGTCAGCGCAGCACTCACCCTCGCAGCAAGGCTCAGCCTCAGCGCACTCGCCACAGCACTCCTTACCCTCGGGGCACTCACCACAGCACTCCTTGCCCTCGGGGCACTCGCCACAGCAAGCCTCCTCAGCACAGCACTCCTCGCAGCAAGCCTCCTTCTCAGCGCAGCACTCAGTCGTAGCCTTCTCCTCAGCGTCCTCAGCCTTCTTCTGCTCGCCACCGCAAGCAACCATTGAAACAGCAGCAAATAATACTGCAAATGCAAAAATCTTCTTCATAGCTATAAAGTTTTAAAATATGGTATCTTACGACTACAAATTTATAAAACACATTTTATTCGCGCAACAAATTGAGCATAAAATTGGCAAAATGGCGCAAATTATTTTTGCTATAGCTCGTTGCACATGGCATCATGTTCTATTTATGTGTTATTGAGTCGGCCGTAATCACCGCCTCGGCCTCGGCGCGTTGTAGGTCTGTGAGCTTGATTACCTCGCGCTTAGGGAAGGCCTTGGGGTAGTAGGACGATAGCTCGGCCATAAGTATCTGTGCCTCCTCCATCGTCAGGCAGTCGCCCACCGAGACCTTGAAATATGGGCTCTCGTAGACCAAGTAGGCGTTGATATGCGGAAAGGTCTTCTGGAATGTGGTATGTACGCGCTCGGCATTGTCGCCAGCATACTGTCCGTTGTCGGAGAAGATTACCACACGAAAGCCATTCACCTGCTTAGGTTTGCTCTTAGCCTCCACGGTGCTTATGGCCTCCTTTGCTGCGGCATCCTCCTCGACGCGTACGTAAGTGCCATCCATCGTGCGGGTTGCTAAGTTGTTGCGCATGTGCTCGATGTTCTGTGCCGAGAGGTCGTTAACCACGCATAGGGCTGTTATTACGAGAACTATTTTCAAACAATTGTGTAGCATAAGCCTATCTTTTTCTATCTTTTTGTGTTTTGTCGAGTACTATCTTAGGAGCTCTTCTGTGCGTGTTATTGCGCTCTTAGGTATTGCGAAGGTATCGAAAAAATCCGATATGGCAATACCCTCGTCGCTAAAACTCCTCTTTATAAGGCGCGTGCCCGCGCGTAGGCGGTAGTTGATAGTGATACCTTGGATGTCCCCCTCGGCTATGCGTCTGAGGAGGCTGTGTAGCGTTATGCTACTCGAGCTGCGAAACCTCAGCGGTAGCAGTAGCTCGCCGTCGTAGCCCTTGGGTATCACCACCTTATCACGTAGCGATATGCTACTCTTGAGGCTTCCGTCTACCATGATGTCTACCTCGCCTCTCCGAAGGACAATCGTGCGGCGACTGTTATTTTTGAGCCTAACGTAGAGGTTTGCCCCCGAGGATGATAGGTGTGTTACGCGTGTAACATCCTCGATAGAGATAACCTGCACCACACCATCCTCGGCGGCGGCACAATATGTGGGAAGCAGCCATAGTAGCGTTAGAAGGAGTGTTGCCGTTCTCATGTTTGTCATTTCGTTGCGACGTATATATATGCTATGCCGAAGCTCTGCGAGCGGCGCGTTACGCTACTAAAGCCCACGCCACGTAGAATCTCGGTGAAACGCTCGGGCGAGGGGAACTCCTCGACAGAGTCGGGCAGGTAGGTGTAGGCACGCTCATCCTTAGATATTGCGGCACCTATACGTGGCAACAGACGGTGGGCATACTGCGAGTATACCCAGCGTATGAAGCGGTTACGAGGCATCGAGAACTCCAGAACTACGAGCTTACCTCCAGGCTTCAGCGTGCGGTATATCTCGCTGAGGCCGCGCTCCATATTCTCGAAGTTACGCACGCCGAAGGCCACCGTGGCAGCATCTATTGTGCAGTCATCGACCATATTGAGGTTCTCGGCATCACCCTTTTCTAAGCTTATGCGCTCCTCGAGACCCTGTTTCTCAATCTTTGTGCGCGCGATGGCAAGCATCTCCTCCGAGAGGTCAATGCCGAGGATATGTGTGCGGTCGACCTTTTTAGCCATGGCTATGGCGAGGTCGCCCGTGCCTGTGGCTATATCCATGATGGCATGAGCCTTCGAGCGACGTACGATGCGCATCACACGGCGACGCCAGATGCGGTCGATGTTTAACGACATGATATGGTTGAGCTTATCATACGTGGGGGCTATGTTGTCGAACATCACCTCCACCTGCTCCTTCTTTGTCTGTTCCTCATTGTATGGTTTCATAACTCACAAATTCTATCTCTATCTTGGTTACTCATATCTCATAATCTTTGCTGGCGATATCTTTGCAGCGAGGGCGGCGGGCAGTAGCATTACAACGAGCGTTATCGCTATTGTCGCCACGGCAGCCAGCAGCCACCATCCCCAGCATAGTGCTACTGGCACAGCCTCCAGAAGGTAACCCTCGGCGGGTAGCGGTATTACAGCCCAGAGATACTGCACGACGACGAGCGTAATGCCAGCTATGGCTCCCCAGATAACGCCGCGCGCGGTGATAAATAGTGCTCTGAAGATGAATATCTTAACCACTGCCCAACGGCGCATGCCCAAGGCTCGGAGCTCGCCAATCATACGTTGCCGCTCTAAGACGATGATAAGCAGCGACGTGGTCATGTTGAGCAGTGCCACGATAATCATTATTACGACTACGGCCATCGCCGTCACGTCATGTGTAGCTAACCAGCCGAATATCTCGGGAAATATCTGCTCGGCAGTGAAGGCCTCGGCTTGGTAGCCTGTATTGAGATAAAGGTCTATACACCTGGTGTTGAGCCTCTCAGCCACCTCGAAGCTATCAGCCCCCTCTTTGAGCCATAGCTCGTAGCCCGTGATCATCGCCTCATTGCCATCGTATAGACGTGCAACATTGCGCATGTCCGTGAGGACTACGCCACTATCGATGATATCCACCCCCGTGTGGTATAGGCCGCTGATAAGAAACCTGTCGCGTAGAATGCCACCATTCTCATCGACAAAGACCATCTCTATGCGGTCGCCCACAGCGACATCCATCTTGCTCGCTATGCCATCGGAGAGTAGTATATCCTTTGTTCGCGGCTCGAGGCCTATGCGCGGGAAGCTGCCCGCAACGATATGGTCGACATAGAATGAGGGATCGAAGCTCACATCTACACCCTTGAGTAGTACGCCTATGATATTATCCTCGCTCTTGAGTACACCCTCCTTTGCTGTATATGGCCAGAAGCGCATAATGGCGTCATCTGCGAGCAGGTCGGTTGTCGCTGCGCTATTCTCTATTCGTATGCCCGACACTATGCCGCCACTCTGTGGTGCTGTCACAGTTATGTCGGATGTGGCTCCCGCAATGAGTGTGCGTAGGTCATGCTTGAAGCCTACGACCACGGCAAGCGTGATGACGATGACGGCAATACTCACGCCTGTGGCTATCGTCGCCACACTCTCCATAATGCCAGCCTTAGCCCCCTCCCTGCGACTCGATAGTCGTCGTGCTATGTCGAACTCTACTCTCACCTCTTTCTATTGTCAAGCGTTGGTTTGTAGATAATTATTATGCAAATATAGATAATTTTTTACAAATAATAGCTAACCATAGAGTAGCAACCAACAAGGTACCCAACAAAAGTGAGGGCACCTAACAATGTTAAGCGCCCTCTCAATCTTTAGCTATGCGTCGATTATGCCTCGGGAGCAATAGCCTCTGAGGGACATACGCCTGCGCAAGTACCGCAGTCGATGCACTTATCGGGATCGATTACATAGATGTCACCTGCTGAAATTGCCTCAACGGGGCACTCGTCGATACATGTACCACATGCAACGCAAGAATCTGAAATTTTGTAAGCCATATTACTTAGTTTTTAATGAGTGAATGCAACTTTTATACTGCAAATATAGTAATTATTTTATAAAATCAAAACCTGTGTATGGAATTAATACTTCTGGGATACGAATTCCATCCTCTGTTTGGTTGTTTTTCGAGCAATGCTGCTACGATACGTGGCAGTGCAAGAGACGAGCCATTTAGTGTGTGGCACAGCTGTG
>JAFUPR010000009.1 GCA_017481145.1 Alistipes sp.
GTCAACGCTGTTGCGTCACGCGCAAGAAGAAAGAAGGTTTTGAAACTTGCCAAGGGTAACTTTGGTTCAAGGGGAAACGTATGGACAGTTGCGAAAAACACTGTCGAGAAGGGTTTGCAGTTTGCCTATGCACACCGTCGCGAGAAGAAGAGAACATACCGTTCATTGTGGATCGTTCGTATCAACGCCGCAGTACGTATGCACGGTATGACCTATTCTGAGTTTATTGGCAAGATGAATGTTAAGGGTATCGCCCTCAACCGTAAGGTTTTGGCTGACCTCGCCCTCAACGAGCCTAAGGCATTTGAGGCAATAGTTAATGCAGTAAAGTAATAGACCTATATAAATAGGTAAGGGCTGATTCCATAAGGAGTCAGCCCTATTTGTAATTAGTAGTGAGTAATGAGTAATTAATTGTAGCATCTGTTTCTGTCTGCGACTTCTCTGTGGTCTCTCCAGCCGTCAGGCTGGCGCTCCAGCGGAGCGCAACTATTACTCATTACTAGTTACTCACTACTCACTGTCATTTAGCTCACCACTTCGGCGTTGACCTTGACGTAGTTGTAGCCGAGGCGTTTGAGTGATACGGCGACGCCTGCCTCGAACATAACCTTTGTCGTGCGTGCGAAGACATGGAAGGCCATGACGCTCTGTGCTTCGATCTGCTCCTTGCGTATGAGTGACAGCGCGCGCTCGGCAGTAGTGCGTATAAGCTCCTCGAGCTCCTCGGCGCCCTGCGAGCCTAGGGGTAACGCCAGTAGCACCTCCGTGATATACTCGTCCATACAGTCGAAGCCGCGGGGCGAGGTGAACATCTTGTGGAAGTCCTCCGTGTCGGCATATCTATTCCACTCCTTATCCCATAGCACTGCTGCGCCCATGCCCTCGTACATAGCCCACGCTATGGCTACAAGCGGGTACTTGCCTATCTCGGGTACGGCATCTGCCATATATGAGGGTGCAGATGTCTTCCACTTCTCGTTAAGCTCCTCGACCTCTAAGAGGCGACCTTCAAGTGCTCCCTTATCCGTAAGGTGCTTGGTGAGGGCCTCGCGCAGACCCTCCTCGTATCTATTTAGTAGTTCGTGTTGTTGCTCTGTCATGTTATTTACTCTTTTTCGTCTTCTTTTTACGTACTGACCAGCCGAAGTGGCCGATAAGCTTGCCAAGTGTGTAGTACTCGCCATGCGAGTAGACTATAGGCGACGCCTTATCCAAGTGGAACTTGCCCGTTGCGGGGTCTATATATCTGTCGTCGGCCTCGATGCCCACAACGTCGGCGATGAACATGTCGTGCGTGCCGAGCTCCACAACCTGGCGCACGCGGCAGCATATCGATAGCGGTGCCTCGGCGATAATCGGAGCCTTGACATGGTCGCACACCATAGGCATGAGGCCCATAGCCTCCCACTTATTCACATCGCGTCCCGACTTAACACCGCACCAGTCTGTGGCGCGAGCCATAGCCTCCGTGGTGAGGTTGATGACGTACTCGCCCGTGCGGCGGATGATGTCGTACGAGTGGCGCGACTTACGCACCGAGATGTAGCACATGGGCGGCTCGGTACATACCGTTCCCGTCCACGCCACGGTGAGGAGGTTATACTCCTCGGGGTTATCGCCCACGCTCACTAACACCGCGGGCAGCGGGTAGATGAGTGTTCCAGGCTTCCAGCTCTGCTTGCCCATAGTCGTTGTCGTTATCGTTTAGTTGCCGTCGTAGCCCACATCCTCCTTGAGGTTAGCACCGAGGGCGGCAGCCACGGCCAGCTCGTCGCAGCGGTTGTTCTCCACCGTTGAGGCGTGGCCCTTGACCCACACAAACCGCACATTGTGACGGCGGTAGACCCTCAGAAAGCGCATCCACAGGTCGGGGTTCTTCTTGCCAGCGAAGCCCTTGCGCTCCCAGCCGAAGACCCAACGCTGGTTGATAGCCTCGATGACATACTTCGAGTCGGAGTAGAGCGTCACATTCGAGCCTTCGAACTTGAGAGCCTCCAATGCTACGCATACGGCCATGAGCTCCATGCGGTTGTTTGTCGTCAGTCGGTAGCCCTCCGAGAGCTCCTTCCTATACTGTCCCGAGAGCAGCACGACGCCGTAGCCCCCAGCTCCTGGGTTGCCACGCGCCGAGCCGTCGGTGTAGATGGTTATGTCTGCCATTAGCTGAGTGCCTTAATCTGTGCCTTGAGTGCTGCAATCTTAGCCTCGGCATCGGCCTGCTTAGCACGCTCGTTGGCGACAACCTTCTCGGGTGCCGACGAGACGAAGCGCTCGTTAGAGAGCTTCTTCATCACTGAGGCCAAGAAGCCCTCGGCATACTCCAGGTCGGCGCGTAGTTTCTGAAGCTCGGCCTCCGTGTCGATGTTACCCTCCATGGGCACGAAGTACTGCGTGGTCTTGACGATGAAGGCGGCAGCGGTGGGGTCTTTCTCCGTGATGGCGTCGACGCCCTTGAGGTTGCCCATCTTCATGATGACGGCCTCGAACTCCGCGGGGTAGTTGTCATCCTTGATGAGGTTGAGGCTCAGCTGCTCCTTCTGTGCTATGTTCTTCTGCTTGCGTATGTTACGTATCGCTGTGACCACCTCCTCGACCAGGGCGAAGCGTGCCAGGATGTTGGCGTTGGCCTCGCGCTCGGCCTCGGGCTCCGAGGCGATGACGATAGACTTAACCTCGGCCTCGGGCTTCAGGTCTTGCCATATCTCCTCCGTGACGAAGGGCATGAAGGGGTGCAGCAGACGAAGCAGCTGGTCTACATAGTGCTTCGTGCGGGCGAGCGTAGCGCCATCTATGGGGCACTGGTATGCGGGCTTCACTATCTCGAGGTACCAGCCGCTGAAGTCGTCCCAGAAGAGGCGGTAGAGCTCAGTGAAGGCCTCAGATATGCGGTACTGCTCCATGTCGTGGTGTACGCGGGCGATGCGCTCGAGCATAACCTCGTCGAACCAGGCGATGGCCTGCTGTGCGGCCTCGGGCTGCGCGATGGTGTTGTCCACCTCCCACATGTTGATAAGTCGGTAGGCGTTCCACATCTTATTGCAGAAGTTACGTCCCTGCTCGCATAGTGCCTCGTCGAACATCACATCGTTGCCCGCCGAGGTTGACATGAGCATAGCTACGCGCATGCCGTCGGCGCCATACTTGGCGATGAGGTCGAGCGGGTCGGGCGAGTTGCCGAGCTGCTTAGACATCTTGCGGCCGAGTTTATCTCTGACGATACCCGTGAAGTATACATTGTTGAAGGGCTTCTCGCCGCGCCACTCGTAGCCCGCCATGATCATACGTGCCACCCAGAAGAAGATGATGTCGGGACCCGTGACGAGGTCGTTGGTGGGGTAGTAGTACTCTATCTCGGGGTTGTGGGGGTAGCGTATGCCGTCGAATACCGATATAGGCCACAGCCACGACGAGAACCAGGTGTCGAGTACATCCTCGTCCTGACGAAGGTCACTTAACTGAAGCGTGGCGTCGCCCGTTTTCTCGCGTGCCTGCTCCAAAGCCTGCTCGGCGCTCTCGGCAATCACATAGCCACCATTTGGCAGGTAGTAGGCGGGGATGCGCTGACCCCACCACAGCTGGCGCGAGATGCACCAGTCCTTGATGTTCTCCATCCAGTGGCGGTAGGTGTTCTTATACTTCGCGGGCACGAAGGCTATGATGTCCTCCATCACGGCCTTGGTTGCGGGCTTGGCCAGCTCGTCCATCGAGAGGAACCACTGCATCGAGAGCTTAGGTTCGATGGCTACGCCCGTGCGCTCCGAATAACCCACATTGTTGGTGTAGTTTTCGACCTTCTCCATGAGGCCCGCCTCGGTGAGGTCTACCTCTATCTGCTTGCGGCAGGCAAAGCGGTCAACGCCGACATAGAGGCCCACCTTGTCGTTGATGGTGCCATCGTCGTTGAAGATGTCGATGCTCTCCAAGCCGTACTTCTCGCCCAGCATGTAGTCGTTGACGTCGTGTGCAGGTGTCACCTTCAGTGCTCCTGTGCCGAACTCGAGGTCTACATACTCGTCGCGGATGACGGGTATCGAGCGACCTACAAGGGGTACTATCACGCGGGCATCCTCGGCCAGGTGCTTATATCTCTCGTCGTTGGGGTTGACGCATAGCGCCGTGTCGCCAAGGATGGTCTCGGGGCGTGTTGTGGCCACGACGATATAGTCGTCTGCGCCCTCGAGCTTATAGCGCAGGTAGTAGAGCTTGCCGTTCGACTCCTTGTATATCACCTCCTCGTCCGAGAGGGCTGTCTTTGCCGAGGGGTCCCAGTTGACCATCCTCACGCCGCGGTATATACGTCCCTTGCGGTAGAGGTCGACAAACACCTTGATGACGCCCGCCGAGCGTGCCTCGTCCATGGTGAAGCATGTGCGCTCCCAGTCGCACGAGGCGCCGAGCTTGCGCAGCTGCTTAAGGATGATGCCGCCATGCTTCTCCTTCCACTCCCAGGCGTGACGGAGGAACTCCTCGCGTGTGAGCGACGCCTTGTCGATGCCCTCCTCCTTGAGCTTGGCCACAACCTTAGCCTCCGTAGCAATCGAGGCATGGTCGGTGCCAGGTACCCAGCAGGCATTCTTGCCCTGCATGCGCGCACGACGCATGAGTACATCTTGTAGCGTGTTGTTGAGCATGTGACCCATGTGCAACATGCCCGTTACGTTGGGCGGCGGGATAACGATGCAATAGGGCTCTCGGTCGTCAGGCTCCGAGTGAAATAGATTCTCGCTGATCCAGAAGTCGTACCACTTCTGTTCAATCTGTTCGGGTGAATACTTGTCTGCTAACTGCATAGTCTATAGTGTTTTAATCGTTTGTTTACGTGTATGTATGCGTGCGTATGCGCGCACTAAGGGACAAAGATAGTAATATTTTTTGCGTTCCGCAAAAAAATAAATTAGTAATTAGTACAGATTAGTACAGATATATACTTTCAATTACAAAGTGCAAAGGTAGCTTTCATTGACAATACAAAAAAGGAGACTTTGCAGTCTCCCTAAGATTAACTATTTTTGTATTGCCATGTATAAACAATTAACCTCGGAGCAAAGATACGGAATATATTTGGGGTTGCAAGAAAA
>JAFUPR010000076.1 GCA_017481145.1 Alistipes sp.
CAGATGCCCTTACGGACCACATCAGAACTCCCGCAACGAGAGCACTTTTTTGTCCATAATAATTATAAATACTGCAAATATACTATATCTCAACATTTTACCCCCTCTCGCAGGTCTCTTTTTGACCATTAAGCCCAAAATTGACAAACCTATTTCAAACCATTATAGCAAAATCCTTGCTGTGTGCGCCTCTGGGCGGGTTTAATGCCACGACCTGAGGGGGTACTGAAAGGGAAAAACGAAAGTTTTTCCCTTTTTTGTTTCTGTGTGCTTGGCAATATGCCAAATTTTCCCTAATTTTGAGGCAGGTTTATAGTATCTTTGTTTAGATGCTAAAACCTATACGAGACCAAGAGATAGATTGCGAAAATCAATTTGGAATATTTGAGATATGAATACTTCTTGTAATAATTTTACCTTTATAGACCTTTTTGCAGGTGTAGGGGGTATTAGGCTTGGTTTTGAACAAGCTTGCAAGGATTTAGGTCTCAGTGCTGAATGTGTTTTTACAAGTGAGATAGATGAGTGGGCTTGTAGAACATATCGAAAGAATTTTCCAGTTGATAGACATGACCCTAAAAGTGACATTACTAAGGTAGATGAAACGCGACTACCTGACTTTGATGTGTTGTTGGCGGGATTCCCTTGTCAGGCATTTTCAATTGCGGGTAAGAGAGGCGGTTTTGACGATACCAGAGGAACTCTTTTTTTTGATGTTGCAAGAATAATTAAAGAAAAACAACCGAAAGCCTTCCTTCTGGAAAATGTAAAAGGATTAATCAATCATAGAGGAGGTAAAACGCTAGAAGTTATTATTAACACCTTAGAAAAAGATCTTGGATATACTATTTTCTATAAAGTCCTAAATGCGAAAAATTATGGGCTTGCTCAAATGCGTGAAAGGATATATATAGTTGGATTTAAAGATGGATATGGAGGTGGCTTTGATTTCCCTCAACCTGTATCTAGCGCTGAATTTAAAGTTATTCGTGATATAATGGAGGAAAATCCTGTTGATGCTAAATATTATTTGTCAACAGTATACCTTGAATGTATAAGGGCTCACAAAGCTCGTCATCAAGCCAAGGGTCATGGTTTTGGTTACGAGATTCGTGATCTAGAAGATGTCGCGGGTGCAATAGTTTGTGGAGGAATGGGAAAAGAAAGAAACTTGATTATAGATTCCCGTCAAACGGATTTAACTCCTACAACGCACATTAAAGGTGAATATAATAAGGAAGGTCTTAGAAGAATGACCCCAAAAGAATGGGAGCGTCTTCAGGGCTTTCCTGACGATTGGACAGCTGGCATAGCTAATGTACATCGTTACAAGCAAATGGGAAATTCAGTTGCAGTACCCGTAATTAAGGCTGTGGCATTTAATATAATCACAGAGCTTCAAAATCCTACTCGATATACGAAGGTCGCGCCAGCTCAACTTGAATTAGAACTTTAAACATATACAAAATAATAGAAGAATTATAGTTTAAAATTTATATACAAATATAGGCATACACTTTTAGGAGCTAAAGTCGGCAAACTTAAATAGATGACAGGAAGATGTATGTCCTCACTATCTATGTCTTAACATGGGTCGGTGGGGGTATTGTCATCTATGTTTGCCGACAAAGTTCCTTGCCCCCTCACTCATGTTTTTCATTTTATTTTATGGAATCTTCGACTGGATAGTGATATTCAATCGAAGATTCTTTATTTATTTATATTTATATATATGGCTAAAAATATTGGTGAATACGACGAGATGCGAGCCAAATTACGTCTTATAGAACTGCGAGATGCAGGCAAGTCAATAATTATTGGTGGAAGTGAGGTTGTAGTACAAACTGTTAAGAATAATGGCGTTGAATGCTCTTCGCTCCCTACTGGGACGATATTGTCAACGATGTCGGACTCTCAAATTGAAAGTATGGCTAAGTTAGTTGGTGCGTTTAAGTCTCCAGCAGGAAGCAAAGCAGATGTTTATGTAAATGGTTTAGGTATTTCTGTCAAGTCTCACCGCGGAGCAAATCCAGCTTTTCTTAATCATACACATCGTGCAGGATTCCTAAAAGTTTGTGAACGAGTTGGGGTACGTATAAATAAACTAGATGAAATCATTAGAGATTATTGGGTGAAAAGAAAAGCAGGAATAATTGGTGAGGATATCAAGAATAGTGATCCAAATTCACCATTTAAGAATCATCTTGCTTATCTCAAACCAATAATGAATTACTTCTTGTTTAAAGGGACTGCTCAAAAAGACTCTCCTCATCCAGCAGATTATATTCTTGATTTCATCAATCCTTTACAAGAGTCTAGTTGGAAGTTTTCGAGGGATGAATATCTTGATGATAACTGGGATCATATTATCTTCTCTGTACGTTCAAAAGGAATTCCTGATTCATACCCTGATGGAAAAAATGCAATTGATATTCAGCCTTGGGTTCAAGTTGCCGAGGATAAATATAAAGGATCTTTGCATGGCCGTGTACAATTCTAAGTTTTTTATTAATTTTGGTGCTATATAAGAGATTTTTGTGATAATGTTTTCAAAACATAGACACGATTTAGACAAAATTGACAAACCTATTTCAAACCATTATAGCAAAATCCTTGCTGTGTGCGCCTCTGGGCGGGTTTAATGCCACGACCTGAGGGGGTACTGAAAGGGAAAAACGGAAGTTTTTCCCTTTTTTGTTTTTGCATGCTTGGCAATATGCCAAATCACTTCTCGGCGGTGTGGTGGCTGATGAAGTTCTCGATATAGGCGATGGCGGCGGTGTGCTTCTCTACGAAGCGGGTGTGGCCGCCCTCCTTGCCGCGTGCAAGGTTGTGCCTAAGGTCGTTCATCTTAACATTGATGGCAACCTTATTCCCCGACTTGCAGATACGCTCGATATACTCCATATAGGGCGTCTGCTTGTCGTGTGTGAGTAGTCGCAGTGTAGCGATGACCTCCTCAGTGAAACCCTCCTCCGTGAGGTCGTCGAAGGTGTAGTGCGTGTCCTCAACAACATCGTGCAGGAAGCCCACAATGCGCTCTGTGTCCGTTTGTCCCATCATGCCGACTGCTAAGGGGTGCAAGATTGTGGGATTGCCATCAAGGTCGTAGTCGGCAGCATGCGCCCTTGAGGCGAGCTCTATAGCCTTGTCTATGTCCGAGCGCGAGTCGTAGTACGCATTCTTAGCAGCACGTGGAAGGTACAGCTGTTTATTGCTGCCCACAAAGTCTCGCCATAAAATCTCGAGCCTATCGGCCGTCTCGACATCTATCCTCTCGCCCGAGTGACCACTACGCCAGTTGACATTGGGAAACTCGCGCTCGAGCTCCTTGGTAGTGACAATATCCGAGCGCTCGGGGTGAAAGACAGCCTCGAAGTCGAGGTCGGCATAGTAGACATCGCGCCCCTTATTAGCCCAATCTTTCTTGAGTGTGGGGGCTGTGGCGAAGCGCCCCGCAGCGAAGATGCCAGTGTTATCCCCGCCCACGAGGAGCATGAAGAAACGGTCGCCCTTGCGCGCCCTCTGCCACTCATGTACGCTCCAGTCGAAGTCCTCGTTCCAGTAACCTTTTGCCCACTCCTCCATGTCGCTATCCAGATGCTCCATCTTATATGATGATACCTCTGGATTCCACCTTAGAATGAAAGTGTTGTGTTTGAAATCATCCCTCTTGTTGATAGATAGTTTAATGTCTAGCTCCATAATACAGTGTTTTGTTTATGGCGCAAAGGTATATGGTGGTTTTGACAATTTGCGTCAAAGTGCTCGCTACGTAAAAATGAGAGGATGACCATATAATTTGGCCATCCCCTGTCCCTTAGGAGGTTATTCAGCCTCAGAGGGCTATTGAGTATACTTACTCGAGGTTCATCTGGTCGATAAGAGCCTTAGTCTGGGGCTTATGACCGCGGAAGTTTACATATAGAGTCATTGGGTGCTCATGGCCGCCCTTCTCCAGTACCTCGTAGCGGAACTTGTCAGCGACGCTCTTAGAGAAGATGCCCTCCTCCTTGAAGAACGAGAAGGCGTCAGCAGCGAGAACCTCAGCCCACTTATAGCCATAGTAGCCTGTAGCGTAGCCACCGCTGAAGATGTGTGTGAAGGCGGGACCCATAGCACAACCTTCAACGAAGGGCATAACCTGTGTAGGCTTCAAGGCAGCGAGCTCGAACTCCATAACGTCGCCCTCATAAGGGGTGGTGATGCTGTGCCATGCCATATCGAGCATGCCGAACGATAGCTGGCGTACGTTGTAGTAGGCAGCGAGGTAGTTCTTAGCAGCGATAAGTTTCTCGATAAGCTCTGCGGGCATAGCCTCACCCGTAACGTAGTGCTTAGCCCAGAGGTCGAGGTACTCCTTCTCCGTAGCCCAGTTCTCCATAATCTGTGAGGGGAGCTCTACGAAGTCGCGCTTAACAGAAGTACCGTTGATAGACTCATACTTACCCTTAGCGAGGATGCCATGGAGACCATGACCGAACTCGTGGAGGAAGGTAGTAAACTCGTCGAACGTGAGAAGCGAGGGTGTTGTAGCCGTAGGCTTCGTGAAGTTCATCACGAGCGATACCAATGGGCGGCGCTCAACACCATCGACGATGCTTGTGCCACGGAACTCGGTCATCCATGCACCCTGACGCTTAGACTCGCGGGGGAAGAAGTCCATATAGAGTACAGCCAACACCTTGCCGCTCTCATCCTTAACCTCGTAGGCCATAGCCTCGGGGTGGTACACCTCAATCTCGGGTGCAGGTACAAAGGTGAGACCGTAGAGCTTATTGGCAAGCATAAAGACAGCCTCCTTGGCGCTCTCGAGCTGCAAGTAGGGCTTGATCTGCTCGTCGTTGATAGAGTACTTAGCCTCCTTGAGTTTCTCGTTGTAGTAGCTGAAGTCCCAAGGCTGAATGTCGCCCTCGAAACCTTGCTCGTGAGCGTAGGCTGTGATGGCAGCCACATCTTTCTTTGCGTAGTCGAGAGTAGCGTCGCAGAGCTCGCCGAGGAAACCATTTACGGTCTCACGGCTCTCAGCCATGCGGTCCTCCAAGACGTAGTCTGCATAGCACTTATAGCCGAGGAGGTTGGCAATCTTTAGGCGGAGGTTAGCAATCTTGCGGATGTTCTCCATGTTGTCAGCATCGCCGCCCACGCCACGTGAGTTGTAGGCGCGATAGAGCTGCTCCTTAATGTCACGCTGTGTAGAGTAGGTCATAAATGGTACGTAGCTTGGAGCATGGAGTGTGATTGTCCAGCCCTCCTGGCCACGTGCAGCAGCCTCGGCAGCAAGACCCTCCTTAACGAAGTCGGGGAGCTCCTCAACCTTGGCAGCGTCAGTAATATTAAGAGTGAAGGCGTTGGTCGCTGCAAGGGCATTCTGACCGAACTCCAGCGTGAGCTGCGATAGCTCGGTAGAGTACTGGCGGTAGAGCTCCTTAGCCTCACCCTCGAGGAGTGCGCCCGAGCGAGCAAAGCTCTTATATGTCTCCTCAAGAAGCATCATATCCTCCTGGTCGAGCTTTAGCTTCTCACGCTGGTCGTAGACAGCCTTAACACGAGCGAAGAGCTCGGGGTTAAGCGATATATCGTTAGATAGGGCTGTGAGCTTAGGCGTGATGTTCATTGCAATCTGCTGCATGGCATCTGATGTGCAGCTGCCGTTGAGCACGAAGAATACGCCCGACACACGGCTAAGCATCTGTCCCGACTCGGCCATGGCTACGATGGTATTCTCGAAGGTGGGAGCCTCGGGGTTGTTGATGATGGCCTCAATCTCGGCGCGGTTCTCCGCGATGGCGAAGTCGAAAGCGGGCTCGTAGTGCTCGATCTTAATAGCTGAGAATGGAGGTGTCTGATGGGGAGTATTCCACTCCTGGGCAAAGGGATTGCCCTTGAGCTCCTCGGGCATAGTGAGACCCTCAGCCTGGAGTGTCGTCGTGCCCATGGTTGCAAATGCCACTGCTGACATAATGATTGATTTTGTTGTCATACTTAGATTTTAAGGTTTATGGATTTATTTAGTTCGTTCTGTTTTCTACTGCTATGACTACTCCGTAGCCTCGGCCTTAGTCTTTATCGTAGGCTGTAGTGGTCGCTTGCCTGCGCGGTTTGTGGGCTCCATCGTTGGAGCCTTGAATGTGGGTGCTGATATACGCTCATTGGCGGGCTCGAGCTCCATATCCACAGCGAGAGTATCTACCACCTCGGGCTCAGTCCATAGGCCGCGAGCTTTGAGCATAGGTGTCTTGTCGGGCTCAGCGCCACGGAACTTGCGGTACATATCCATGCCTGCGCGCTGACCGCCCTGTGCAAGGAGGTCGTAGCGGAAGCTATTAGCCAAGTCCTTATCGCATATATCGCGGCACTCCTTGAAGGCGGCAAAGGCATCCTTGTCGAGCACCTCAGCCCAAAGGTAGAAGTAGTAGCCCGACGAGTAGCCGCCGTCGAAGATGTGCGAGAAGTAAGTGTAGCGATAGCGAGGCTCAATCTCGGGAATGAGGCCACGACGTGTAGCGAGGTTATACTTCTCGAAGGCGTTGACATCGATGTCGGTGAATGTCTCGAGCGTGTGAATATCCATGTCGATAAGGGCTGCGGCTGTGAGCTCGGTGGTCACGAATCCCTGGTTGAAGAGAGAGGCCTTCTGCATCTTGGCAATGAGGTTGTCGGGGATAACCTCGCCCGTCTTATGATGTGTGGCGTACTTCTTCAATATCTCAGGCTCGAAAGCCCAGTTCTCCATAATCTGAGAGGGGAGCTCCACGAAGTCGCCCTCGACATCTGTCAAGCCGCGATAGCGAACGTCGGCAAAGAGGAAGTGCAGCGCATGGCCAAACTCGTGGAACATAGTCTCAGCCTCGTCGAGTGACAGGAGTGAGGGGGTCTTGCCCACAGGAGGCGTGAAATTACATACGATGCCTACAACGGGAGCCTTACGCTTGCCATCGACGTAGCGCTGCTCGGTGAAGTTACCACACCAAGCACCTCCCTGCTTCGACTTACGGGGATAGGGGTCGATATAGAGCACGCCAATGTGCGTCTCATCATGGTCGATAACCTCGTATACGGTACACTCCTTGTGGTAGCGAGGCACGGTGATGGGGCGGAAGGTGATGCCATAGAGACGGTTGGCGAGGTAGAACATGCCATCGCGCACGTTATCTAACGATAGGTATTGGCGCACAGCCTCCTCGTCGAGCTGATACTTCTGCTTGCGTACCTTCTCGGCATAGTACCACCAGTCCGACTTCTCGAACGTCTCTCCTGGATGGTCCTTCTTGAAGAGCTCCTTCATATCCTCCAGCTCGCGCTTGGCAGACTCTAAGGCGGGCTCCCATATCTCGTCCAAGAGCGCATATACGGCCTTGGGACTACCAGCCATCTGATCCGATGTGACATACTCCGAGTACGACTTGAAGCCGAGCAGGTGTGCCTTCTCGATGCGTAGGCGTGTCATATCCTCGATAATCTGCTTATTGTCTGTCTCGCCATCGTTGTCGCAGCGCTTCGTGTAGCCGTCGTAGAGCTTACGGCGTAGCTCGCGATCCTTAGAGTAGGTGAGGAAGGGTAGCATGCTGGGCTTAGCAAGCGTGAATACATAGCCACTCTTACCCATAGCCTCGGCAGCCTCCTGTGCCTGGTTGCGCACGCTCTCGGGGAGGTCGGCAACCTGAGCAGGACCAAGCTCGAGGTAGAATGAGGCGTTGTCCGAGAGGAGGTTCTTGCCAAAACGTATGCCGAGCGATGATAGCTCCGACTCTATCTCTACAAGGCGAGTCTTATCCTCAGCGTTGAGCAATGCTCCCGAGCGTACGAAGTCGTCGTAGATCTTCTCCACAAGGCGTAGCTCAACAGCATCCAGACCGAGGCTTGCGCGCTTGTCGTAGATGCTCTTAACCTTTGCAAAGAGAGCCTCGTTTAGCATTATGGCGCTCGAGTGCTCTACAAGCATTGGGGCAATCTCGTCCATCAGCTCCTGCATCTGATCGTCGCAGTCTGAGGCTGAGAGCATGCCAAAGATGAGGTTCAGCTCGCCGAGCTTAACGCCCGCGCTATCCATAGCTACGATGACGTTCTCGAACGTGGGCTCCTCGTCAGAGTTGACGATGGCGTCAATCTCCTCGTTGTGCATCTGCATAGCAGCCTCGAAGGCGGGCTTGAAGTGCTCCGTCTTGATAAGGTCGAAGGGGGGTACGCCATACTCCGTGTTCCACTCGTCGAGTAGCGGGTTGCCAGTAGCCACCTTCTCATTGCCGTTACAGCCTAAGTTAATAATCATAACAAACAATAGTGTCGATAATGTTAAAAGGCGTTTCATCTATAATATTTTTTAATTAACTTTGCAAAGTTAAAAAAATTATTGGCCAATGCAACTATTTTATGCCCCTGAAATTTCACTTCCTCGTTACACGCTCACGGAAGAGGAGTCGAAACACTGCATTCGTGTGCTGAGAATGAGGCTCGGTGACGAACTTCATTTGACCGATGGTCGTGGCACGATGTATCGCTGTAAAGTGGTGGATGACAATGCTAAACGCTGCACTGTGGAGGTCGTCGATAGCATCTCTGAATATGAGAAGATGGACTATGGACTTACGATGGCTGTGGCGCCAACGAAAAATATAGACCGCTTCGAGTGGTTCTTGGAAAAAGCTACCGAGGTGGGCATAACGGAGGTGTACCCCATAGAGAGCGACCATAGCGAGCGCCGACAGATAAAGTTGGAGCGCCAGGAGAGGGTTATCACCTCGGCGGTGAAACAGTCGCTCAAGGCCTACCATCCCACGCTCCACGAGCTGACGGATGTGCGCGAGGTTATTGCGATGAACTTCGATGGCCAAAAGTATATAGCCCACTGCAATGACGCCTTCGGCGAGCGACCCTATCTCGGCTCGTTGATAAAAAAAGGTGAAAATAATCTCATTTTAATTGGCCCAGAGGGTGATTTTTCCGAAGAAGAGATTACCTTTGCCACGCAAAACGGATTTAAGGCCATAAGCCTCGGTAAGGAGCGTCTTCGTACAGAGACGGCCGCCGTGGTAGCCACCGTAATAACAGCAACGATAAATAAGCTTTAACGAACTATGTATTTGTACACACTGCTGGCGGCTGTAGCCGTCATAGCTCTGATTTTCCTCACCCCTGTGCGACATAAGGTGTGGGTGGCAACAGGCGTCATAGGCCTCGTGGCTATTGCCGCCATAGTGCTGGCAATAAGGTCATTCACGAGCGTCGCACCCATTGTCATCGCCGAGTTTAGCACCACCTTCTTTGGTGCAGAGCATTTCGCGATTGATAAGTTGTCGTCACTCTTTCTTGTCATCATTGCGATAGCCTCGCTGGCTACGGTTGTCTACTCGCGTGGATATGTTGGTGGCTATCTCAAGCGCTTTGCTGCGGCGCATATATCGTTGCACTACACCTCGTTGGTGATGCTTGTGGTTGCGATGATGCTCGTGGTGATGTCGAGTGGTGGCTTCTCGTTCCTCTTCTCCTGGGAGCTGATGACCATAGCCTCGTTCCTACTGATACTCTTCGAGGCCGACCGTCAGGATGTGCGTCGTGCGGCACTTAACTATCTGGTCATGATGCATATAGGCTTCATGTTCCTGGTGGCAGGCTTTGTGATGACGTATAGTGTTACGGGCTCGGCTAACTTCTCGGCTATTGTCGACTACTTCAAGCTTGCACAGCCACTGCCGTTATTCGTCATTCTCTTCATCGGTTTTGGCATGAAGGCGGGTGTGTTCCCTATGCACATCTGGTTGCCCGAGGCACACCCAGCGGCGCCGTCGCATGTCTCGGCCATCATGTCGGGCGTGATGATTAAGACGGGTGTCTATGGTATCATGCGTCTGATGCAGGCTATCGACCAGAATACGGAGCTGCTATATACCATAGGTCTTATAGTGCTGCTCTCGGGTATAATCACTGGTATCTGGGGTGTCATCCTTGCTGCAATGCAGAACGATATTAAGCGTCTGTTGGCATACTCGAGTATTGAGAATGTGGGTGTTATACTCATAGGCTTGGGTATTGCTGCTGTGGGTCATGCAGCGGGTAGCTCGCTTATCGGTATGTGTGGATTGTGCGGTGCTCTCTTGCATACCGTGAACCACTCGCTCTTTAAGTCGCTGCTATTCTTTAGTGCGGGTAACATATACTCTAAGCTGCATACTACGGCTATGAATCAGATGGGAGGCTTGGCTAAGCACATGCCAGTGACGGCAATACTTATGCTCTTGGCCACGGTGGCTATCTGTGCCCTGCCACCACTCAACGGCTTTGTGTCGGAGTTGCTCATATACATCGGTATGTTTAATGGTGTGAGCGATGGACACGAGGTGTTGTACTCCGTCGCGGGCATCATAGCGCTCTCGCTTATTGGTGGTGTCGTGGTGTTGGCCTTCACGAAACTCTATGGCGTTGTATTCCTCGGCTCGCCACGCTCGACTCATGTCGCTGAGAGTAGCGAGGTGGATAATACACGCATTGTGGCGATGGCTCTGCCCGCAGCCCTCATACTCTTCATAGGTCTTATGCCGCAGTATGCCATACGTCCCATTGCTGTCGTTGCCGAATCTATTAGTGGCGCTAACAATAGTATCGCTGTCAACCACTTTGCTCCCACGCTTGAGGCTGTGAGTGCTACAGGCTGGTTGCTTATTGCCGTTATCATCATACTCTTTGTGCTCAAGCATAAGGCGCAGAGCAACCGCAAGGTGGAGAGTGGCCCCACGTGGGGTTGTGGCTTCACGGCGACGAATACACGTATGCAGTACACGGGCGAGTCGTTCTCGGAGGGTCTTGAGAGCATCGGCAAGCCGTTGATGAAGGATACGGTCGATGGTCGAGCGGTGGATAAGGGCGAGATATTCCCCTCACCGCACAACTATCGCATACGCCACAAGGACAAGGTCGACTCGTTGCTGGGATTGTGGTGGGTGAAGATGATGCACCGCATCAACGAATATGTTATGCGCCTACGTACTGGTCGCGTGAATAACTATATCACCTTTGCCCTGGCATTCTTCTTTGTCGTGCTGGTGTTAACCCTCGTAGGCATACTCTAACCCATAAGATCTTACATCGTCTATGTTAATAAAACTACTCAATACACTACTTATGATTGTTGTGGCACTCACGATTACGGGTGTCATCAATCGCACACGTGCTGTGCTTGCTGGCCGCAAGGGTATACGCTTCTTTCAGCACATATATAACGTGCAGCTACAGTTGCGCAAAGGGGCAGTGTACTCTACTACGACAACCACGCTCTTTCGCATAGCGCCCTGCATCTACCTTGGTGCTGCCGTTGTGGCCTTCCTCTTTATCCCCATTGCCGACCTTGAGCCGTTGCTTGCGTTTCATGGTGACATTATCCTTGTAGCCTACCTATTGGCTCTCTCGCGTGTGGCTATCATCCTCGCTGCGATGGATACGGGTAGCTCGTTCGAGGGTATGGGTGCTGCGCGTGAGGCCTTGTATGGGGCTCTTGTCGAGCCAGCGCTGATGATGGCCATGGCGACGCTTGCACTCTTCTGTGGCTACTCGTCGTTTGCCGACATCTTCTCTACGGCGCAGGAGCTCGACATGAACCTGACGATTGTGCTCCTTTTGGTTGCGTACGTCTTTGTCGTCATCCTCTTTATCGAGGCTGGCCGTGTGCCTGTCGACGACCCCAAGACACACTTGGAGCTGACGATGATTCACGAGGTCATGTGTCTTGACTACTCGGGCGTAGATATGGCCATGATACATATTGCTGGCTGGCTGAAGAATGCTATCTTTGCCGTCATCGCGGCTAATGCTGTGTCGGTGGCCATCTCGTTCCATTGGCAGTTTACCGTGCCTTTGGCCATCCTCGGCGCAGGCCTTTCGATAGGTATTGTCGAGTCGTTGCGTGCCCGTAATAAGCTCTCGCGCAACACCACCTATATACTCACCATCGTGGCTATGTCGGCCTTAGTGCTACTCACGGGCTTCCTGCTAATCCAAAACATCGAAATCTAAGCATTCATGGTACTATCATTCATAATACTCTATGTGCTGACGCTCATATACCTATCTATTGCTGAGCGTTTTCGCAACCATACGACGATTCTTGCCATCCAGGGATTATTGCTCTTTGGCATAGCCATGGCACGCCTTCACGCCTTTCACCCTGTGGAGATGGGATTTATAATTGTCGAGACGCTAATCTTTAAGGCTATTGTCATCCCCGCGATTCTCATGCGTGTGATACAGAAGACCAAGATCAACCGCATACACTCGTCATCGTCGCAGTTTGGCGCGCTGGTGATGTCTATCGTGGCGTTAGTGGCCAGCTGTACCATCACATACTATATGGCCGACAACCGTACCGACATGATATTCTTCGGTGTGGCGCTCTATGCTCTGCTCTCGGGACTTATCCTTATTGTCATGCGCAAGCGTATCTTCGCACATCTTGTCGGCTTCCTCGTCATCGAGAATGGTGTCTTCCTCTTCTCGATGGCCATAGGTGTTGAGTTCCCGATACTTATCAACCTCGCCATCATGCTCGACATCCTTATCTCAATACTTATCCTCGGCATGTTCCTCCGCCGTATGGACGACGAAATACATACCGACGAAACGGATGCACTAACCTCTATTAAAGACTAACGACGATGGAAATGCTTATATATCTTGTTATCTCTGTCGTGCTTGCTGCGCTACCTCTTGTTGTTCGCACCGAGCGTGCTACTAACCTTATTGCAGCGCTATTCTTCGCCGTGCAGGTTGCGGGCATAGCCCTCATCCTCGGCTTCGGGCATGTTGACAGTGTCATGCTTGCCATCTTCCGTGCCGACACCCTCGCCATAGTGTTTCATACGCTTATGACGGCGGTTTTGGGCTTCGTGCTCATACACTCCTCGTCGTACCTTAAGGCTGAGGATATATCGGTACGGTCGTATAAGGCGTACTATACGCTCGTGATGCTCTTGGCTGTGGCTATCACCTGCGTCTACTACTCGGACAATGTGGCTATGACATGGGTATTCCTGGAGGCTACGACCATCTGCTCGGCAGGTATCATCTATCACCGCGAGTTTAAGCAGTCGCTGGAGGCTACGTGGAAGTATATCTTCGTCTGCTCGACGGGTATCGCCATGGCCTACCTCGGTATTCTGTTGCTGTCGACCGTTGCGGAGCATGGCTCCTTAGACTACGCCTCGCTTGGTAGTGCCATCACCAATGGCAACCCCCTATACCTTAAGGTGGCATTCTTGCTTATCGTCGTAGGTTACAGCTGTAAGATGGAGATATTCCCACTATATACCGTGGGCGTCGATGCCAACTATGCAGCACCAGCTCCCGCCTCGGCGTTTATATCTACGGCGCTTGTCAATGCGGGCTTTGTGTCGATATACCGCATATATTCGCTCTACGCCTCATCTGAGGTCTTTGAGTGGGCACGTCATGTGTTGATACTCATAGGCATACTCTCATTGGCTGTGGGTGCGATGTTCCTGCGCCGCACGAACAACTACAAGCGATTCTTGTCGTACTCCACGGTCGAGAATATGGGCATTGTTGCCATCGGCATGGGTATCGGTGGTGTAGCATTGTGGGCTGCCGTCTTCCATGTCGTATGCCACACGCTCGTTAAGAGCTCGATGTTCTTCCAGGTGGGCATCATGCGACATATATACGATAGCTATAGCATCAACCGCATAGGCAACTATATGAACATCAACCGTGTGGGAGCTATAGGCTTCATCCTCGGCACTCTTGTGCTGTTGGCGTTCCCTCCCTCGCCGCTCTTCTTGTCGGAGGTGATGATATTCTCGGAGATAGTGTCGGTGGGCAGCTGGTGGTTGCTTGTTGCTATGTTGATACTCATGTGCGTTGTCATCTATGCCATCTGGTCGCGCACGTTACGTTTAGGCTACCACTCCAACCAGGATAAGCTGCACCTCTCGGCCGTAAATCGCCGTCTGTCGTACTCGGCAGCCCTGCTTTTGGCTGTCGCCATAGTCCTCGGCCTCTGGCAGCCCGACTTCCTACGAGAGGCTATCGATAGAATCGTAAACATAGGATAGACGTATGAAACTATACCATATAACCAACAATAACGCTAAGGCCGTAGCCCTTGCTGACATCCCCGTTGTGGAGTATGTCGAGTTGTATAACGACCTTAAGGAGCGCATGACGGATTGCCGCTACCATGTGGCGCACTACTTCGCCACAGAGATAGAGTGCGGCCTTAAGTTCTACCTCATACTCCTCGACGACGAGACATCTGAGGTGCTTATCACCTCGTTCATCCCAGACTATTACGCCGAGGGTCTCGCCTCGCTTACGGCGCTGCACCCCCAGTTCCACCCCTTCGAGCGAGAGATGCACGAGCTCTATGGCATACCCTTCGATAGCCACCCATGGCTTAAGCCTCTGCGCTTCTCGTTCGATAGGCGCGATAGGGAGTCGACGATGGATAGCTACCCCTTCTACACTATCGATGGTGACGAGCTCCACGAGGTGAACGTGGGACCTATACACGCGGGTATCATCGAGCCTGGCGCCTTTCGCTTTATATGTGATGGCGAGCAGGTGCTTCACCTAGAGATAGCCCTCGGCTACCAGCATCGTGGTGTCGAGAGCGAGATGGTGCGTAACCAGAACCGTCTGCGTCAGACGCTCATAGCCGAGTCTACAGCAGGAGATACGGCCGTGGGACACGCTACAGCATACGCCGAGTTGGTCGAGAAGCTTGCCAACGTGGATGTAGGCGACGACCTCAAGCGTGAGCGTATGATAGCCATCGAGCTTGAGCGCATAGCCATGCATTTAGCCGACACGGGAGCATTGGCCACAGACATAGGCTTCCAGCTCTATCAGGTGGCATGTGAGGCGCTACGTACTGTTGTCATCAACACTACGCAGGCATGGTGTGGTAATCGCTTTGGTAAGAGCGTGATACGCCCGATGGGTACTCTTCATCCCCTGACGGAGGATAAGATTAAGCTCATACGCAAGAATATCGCCGACGTACGCCGCCGTTATAACGAAGTGAGGGAGGATATTCTTGATGCCCCCACGCTCCTTGCACGTTTTGAGCAGTGTGGTCTTGTGCCTAAGGGCGAGATGGAGCGTATCGGTGGCGTTGGTCAGGCGGCGCGTGCCAGTGGTCTAAGGCGTGATATACGCGCCACACACCCCTCGGGCTACTATGCCGAGGCGCTGAAGCACGAGCCTATACTCAAGCATGATGGCGATGTGATGTCGCGCTTAGCTACGCGTATGGACGAGGTGTTGCAGAGTGCCGACTATATAGAGACGACGCTCGCCTCGTATAAGCCTGCGACGAAGATAGCGGAGCCCGACTATGAGGTAAAGCTTCAGGGCGATGCTCTGTCGTTCTCGTTGGTCGAGGGCTGGCGTGGTGAGATATGTCACGTTGCACTCACCAACAGCGAGGGCGAGATTGTGAAGTATAAGATTAAGGATCCGAGCGTACATAACTGGCTCGGCCTCGCCATAGCCGTACGCTCTGAGGGTATCTCTGACTTCCCTATCAACAACAAGAGCTTTAACTTGTCGTACTGTGGTCACGACTTATAAGTCCCTTGCGGCTGTGAAATAAGCACAAGATTAAGATTTGTATAACCTACCTCATAGAATAAGTATGTTATTTGGAAAAGCAAAGATACTACGCAGCCACGGCTGGCAATATATTCCCGACCTCGATGCCGTAACCCTCACTGAGGAGTTTCGTGGCTTCCCACTACTTAGCGATGGTGACGACAAGGGCGACATTGAGCGTGCAGCTAAGATATGCCCCACGGGTGCTATCACTACAAAGCCGCTAACCTTGGATTTAGGAAAATGTCTCTTCTGTGGCGAGTGCCAGAGGTGCGCACCTAAGAATATAAAGTTCACCAACGAGCACCGCCTTGCTGCCACACGTCGCGAGGACCTTGTCGTGGTGGCGGGGCAGACGATGCCTAAGTTCGATACCTCAGCCGTGCGCCCCGAGATAACCAAGTATTTCGGCCGTGCCTTGCAACTGAGAGAGGTGTCGGCTGGTGGCGACTGCTCGGTGGAGATGGAGCTCAATGCTACGGGCAACGTAAACTTCGACTTCGGCCGCTATGGTGTGGGCTTCACCGCCTCACCGCGCCATGCCGACGGTCTTGTGCTCACGGGCCCTATAAGTGAGAATATGGCCGAGGCCTTGGATATATGCTACAACTCTATCGCCGAGCCTAAGATTCTGGTTGTGTGTGGCTCGGAGGCCGTCTCGGGCGGACTGTTTGCCGAGAGCCCAGCTGTCAACCGCTCGTTCTTAGATAAGTATCATGTCGACCTATGGCTCCCTGGAGCACCGACACATCCGTTGTGTTTTATCGATGGTATTACGCGTCTGCGTAAAAAGAATAAGTAGTAGGTGCTAAACCAAACGAGGGTGGCTAATTAATTTTAGCCACCCTCGTTTGGTCGATAGGAAAAACCTATAGCGTCTTGAGGTACTCAGCTACGTTCTTCTCGATGCGTGCCTCTACGTCGTCAGACTCGGCACGAACGAACTTCTCGCCTGTGACAGCCTCGTACAGCTCGATATAGCGCTCGGTGATGCCTGCAACAACCTCCTCTGTCATCTCGGGAACCTGCTGTCCCTCCTGTCCCTGGAAACCATTGTCCATAAGCCACTCGCGAACAAACTCCTTCGAAAGCTGCTTCTGCTTCTCGCCCCTGGCTAAGCGCTCCTCGTAGCCTTCCTTGTAGAAGTAGCGCGATGAGTCGGGCGTGTGAATCTCGTCCATAAGGTATATCGTGCCGTTCTTCTTGCCAAACTCATACTTCGTGTCAACAAGGATAAGACCCATCTTTGCGGCGATCTCCGTGCCGCGCTGGAAGATAGCACGCGTATATGCCTCGAGCTGCTCGTACTCCTCGCGCGATACTAAGCCCTGAGCGATAATCTCCTCCTTAGATATATCCTCGTCGTGACCCTCATCAGCCTTGGTTGTGGGGGTGATGATGGGCTCGGGGAACTTCTGGTTCTCGACCATGCCGTCGGGCATGGCAACACCGCAGATGGTACGCTTGCCAGCCTTATACTCTCTCCATGCGTGTCCCGAGAGGTAGCCACGGATGACCATCTCGACCTTGTAGGGCTCGCAGCGGTGGCCTACCGTAACCATGGGGTCGGGCACACCAATCTTCCAGTTCGGAAGGATGTCGTTGGTAGCATCGAGGAACTTGGCAGCAATCTGGTTGAGCACCTGACCCTTGAAGGGAATACCCTTGGGAAGTACCACGTCGAAGGCTGAGATACGGTCAGATACGACCATGACGAGGTAGTCGTCGTTTATGTTGTAGACATCGCGTACCTTACCTACGTAGTGACCCTTCTGTCCCTCAAACTGAAAATCGTTCTTTACAATAGCGTTCATAAAAGGAATATAGTTTTGTTTATATTATTACTCATTA
>JAFUPR010000077.1 GCA_017481145.1 Alistipes sp.
ACACCTAATTTTACGCTTTTTTGCCATAAAAATAGAGATTAGTAGAAACCGATTTCTACTAATCTCTAAAATATCGCTGTAATTTGCAAATATATAAGCACTTATCTTTTTACCAAAGCGCCGCTTTTTGCATCATTACCGCAAATTGTATGTTATAAAATTATATAGCAACTGCAAGATATATAAGTAATAATTTGATAATTAAGTAGATATTTAAGATTGGCAAATCAATAGTTTATTTACTCACTGTAAAGGAACAAGTCGCCGATAACGATATACTGCGCTACGCCCTCGGCATTAGGCGCGTCGAACGATGACTCATAGCGAGGGAGGTTGACGTCTATCGTGAGGGTGCCATCCTTGACGGCGCTCATGTCGATACTCCACCACTGCACGTTGGCAGGATTACCAGGAGCCCAGTTCGCGCGGTCGTAGTTATAGGTGCCCTGTTGTACGTAGTTGTCGGCATTAGAGTAGAAGATGCGACCCTCGGCGCTCTGCTTTACGCCATTGATTACGAAAGAGTAACTGTTCTCATCGAACTCCGCCATATTATATGGCTCATAGTCGGGTCTATCGGGGAACGAGCCTTTGTCGTGGCCGTGCCCCGTGATGCTTAGGCGCAGCTCCATGCTGGTGACCCCCTGGGGTATGGTGACGCTACGCTCGCCGAGGCGTTCTGCAGCCTCTATATCGTGACCTTGGACACCATAAGCCCAGCCACGGTAGCCGCTATTGCCGTTGTTGAACGAGTCGTAGAGGGGTGCTATGGCGACGAGCTTCCTCCCAGCCTCGCCATCATAGAGGAGGAAGTTGAGCTTGAAGCTATGGGCGCGCTCCTCGGTGGCATCGAAGCCTCCATAGTAGTAGGCGAACTCAACGTCGCCCTGCAGCAACGCACGGTACTCTGTGACATCGATATAAAATCTCTTCTCCCACGTTGCGTCGAACATGCCGCCAAAGGGCGTGAAGGCGCGCGTGAGTTCGTACATCTTACCCGTAGCCTTATCACGTATGAAGATGATGGCCGTATAGTCGTAGGCGGCGGGACCCGAGCCAAAAGAACCCATGGTGTACTCCATGATTACACGCTTGCTTTCGCCCTCGGGGAAGGTGAGCGTGAAGCTTGGAAGCTCAGCGCCCCAGCCCCCAAAGCTCAGGCGTAGCTCCTCGCTCTCGACCTCGGCTGTCGGAGCTGAACTCACGGGGTTAAATTTGTAGAAGGGCTTGCGCTCGGCGTCGTTAACAACAGCCGTAGGCTCAATATTGCTGCTATTGTCGCCATGCTCACCACCCTCTGTGCTACAGGCAAGTAACACAGAGGTGATGAGTATGTATATCGCTCTCTTCATTAGATATCGTTGTTAAGCTGGTGAATATCTACCGAGGTCTCGCTCTTGCCGAGGAGGTGCTCCGAGAAGTAGTCGGCCATGCGCCAGAAGAAATACTCGTTCATGTCGCCAAAGCCGTGTCGCTGGCCAGGGAGTAGCAACATGTCGAAGCGTTTATTTGCGCGAATGAGGGCGTCGACAACACGCAGCGTATTACCTGGGTGTACGTTCTCGTCGATGTCGCCATGTACGAGCAACAGGTTGCCCTTGAGGCGTGAGGCTATCTCGGGATTGGCGGTGA
The DNA here is from genome assembly GCA_017481145.1 of Alistipes sp. GTDB lineage: Bacteria > Bacteroidota > Bacteroidia > Bacteroidales > Rikenellaceae > Alistipes. The sequence goes on from JAFUPR010000077.1 coordinate 1,633, forward strand.
TGTGATACTCGAAGATAATCTCGCCATTCTCGCCCTCAACCTCGCGTATGCCGTGGTGCTTCTCGCTCCACCAGCGGTTGTAGATGTTGTTGTCGTGGTTACCAGCGCATGAGACAGCCACGTCGAAGAAGTCGGGATACATAAGTATTGCCGCCGTCGACATGAAGCCGCCGCCCGAGTGTCCGTGGATACCCACGCGTGTGATGTCGATATAGGAGTGGCGTGCTGCAAGCTGCTGTGCTGCAACGACCTTGTCCTTAAGACCATAATCGCGCATATTGCCATAGCCGTAGTTGTGATACCACTTCGAGCGGTCGGGATGACCACCACGGTTACCCACGGTGATGACGATGAAGCCCATCTGTGCCAAACGGTCTGTGCGGTTGAGGCTTCCGTACCACGACTGCTCAACAGCCTCGGTCTGTGGGCCAGGGTAGACGTACTCTATAATGGGGTACTTCTTCGTGGGGTCGAAGTCGTAGGGCTTATACATCACACCATGGAGGTCGGTGATGCCATCGGCAGCCTTAACAACGAATGGCTCGGGGAACTTGTAGCCGTGAGCCATAAGAGGTGCCATATCTACCTCCTCGAGTTCCGCAATGCGCTTACCATCGGTGCTATATAGCTCTGTCTTGGGCGCTGTATCGACACGCGAGTATGTCGTGGTGAAGTAGCGACGGTCGTCCGAGAGTGAGAACTCGCCATTGAAACCCGTAGGGTCGAGCTGCTTGAGCCCTGTGCCGTCGTAGTTCACACGGAAGAGGTGTAAGTAGTAGGGGTTCTCCTCCTTGTTATATCCCGTGGCAGTGAAGTAGATGACGCGCTTAGCATCGTCTACGCCGAGGACATCCGACACATGCCAGTCGCCCGAGGTTATCTGGTTGAGGAGCTCGCCATTAGCGCTGTAGCGGTAGAGGTGTGCCCAGCCTGTGCGCTCCGACCACTCGATAACCTCCTTGTTGCCATTTATAAGCGTGGGGTAGCGATACTCTATCGAGGTCTTCATCTCCTCGTGAACAACCTCGGTAACCTCGCCCGTTATGATATCTACCTTGCACAGGTCTATACGCTTGATGTCGCGGCTCTGACGTAGGATGTAGAGCGAGGTGTTGTCACCCTGCCATACATGGCGGTAGGGGCGAGCGTATGTATCCTTGTACTTGGCGGGACGGGGGCAGATGAAGAGCATCTGCTCCTTGTACTTTGCGAGGTCTATCTCCTTACGCTCCATGGTCTCCGTGTCGAAGACCTCGAGCCAGAAGTCGGGACTCTGCTCGCCAGGCATTTGGTATTTGTAGCTGAAGAGCTCGGGGCGCTCCTTGAGGATGTTGATAACCCAGAAGTCCTCGAGCATCGCGGTGTTGCTACGCACCGTGGCGAAGTGCTTAGAGTCGGGTGCCCACTGCAAATATACGCGATAACGCTCATCCTCCTTGATCTGCTCGATGCAGTCCTCAAACCAGTGGTAGGCGTTGCTCTCGATGGCATCCGTGGTTTTGGGGTGCTCGACGATTGTCGAGTCCTTGGGGTCGAGGATTAGTTTTTCGACATCCTCAGTGGTCATATACCATAGATTGTTGTTCTTCTGATACACGGCGATGCGGCCGTCTGGCGATACATTTGCCCACTCGGGGTACTCACCCTCACGCTCCTCTAAGCATACGAGTTCGCGCGCGGCGATGTCCCACTTGAAGTGGTAGACCTTGGGATTGCCCTCGTCATCCTTCTCTAAGTACTCGTTATTCTCGACAACGACAGCCGAGGGTGTGAGGTCAAAAAGCACGTACTTATCATCCTCCAACTTCATGTTGGTGATGGGTAGATGCTCAGCATCGAAGGGGTGTCCCGTGGCGATGGTTAGTCGCTCAGCCATCTCTGCCATGTTCCATAGCTCGGTCTTGCGTCCCGTTGCGGGGTCGACGATGTAGTAGTTGATGGCATCTACCGTCTGCCACTTGTACCAAAATTTCGACGAGCCCTCAAACCAGTTGGGGCGCACGATGGTCTGTGGCACTAAGCGTCGTACCTTCGTAGGCGAGAAACGCTCGGCAAGTTCGTAGTTCGGTTTTACCTTCTCGGTCTTGTGTGCCTCAGCAACGCCCGCAGATAGCAGTAGCGCCATGGCGACAATCAGTAGGGAAGTTCTTTTCATCATATTATATTCTCGTTTTAGGTTTCAATCCTACAAAGGTACAAAAAAATATTTACAACATAATATTGTTTAATATATTTTTAATCTCGTCAGCCCTATTGCATTACTATGGTTGGGTTGCGGATAAAATTGCCGTGTGGCGCTGTGTAAAATTGTGTAAAATTGCTCTAACATTTTGAGTTATAAATAAGATTTCGTATATTTGCATCGTTTGTGGGCATCGTGGCGAAAGAATAAGTCGAAGTGCGGATGTGCCCCTCCACGGATTATTAACTTTTTATAAACTACGGTATGCTACGAAGAGGCCTGCTATCTTTTGTCATGTTATGTTTTGCCATTGCTGCAAGTGCTCAGGTTGCAAAATGGGGATTAAAGCCTGAGTACGACAAGATTACGATTAATAATATCGGCATGTATGTTGTCGAGAAGGATGGTAAACTTGGTCTATATAACGAGGATTGGAAGGAGATTCTCCCCGTCAAGTATGACGTAATACGCCCCTTCTCTGAGGGTTACGCTACGCTCTTCAGTGATGGCTACTTTGTGGGCTTTGTGAGCGACAAGGGTAAGTTCGTCGACCTCTTCAATAGTGGCTTTAGTCTGCGTGAGGGCGCTGAGGACTTTCACTCGGGACGTCTGATGGTCAATTACAATATGAATGGTATAACCTACTATCGCTATGTCGATTGTGAGGGTAGAGTTATCGGCACGGCTTATGCGATGGCGCACCCCTATTCCGAGGGCTATGCCGTCGTCAAGCAGTTCACCAATCCCGAGCGCGATAGGACGCTGTCGGCCTACGATATCATAGACGTAGATGGCAACTCAGTAAAGTTGGGCGAGGAGCGCAATCCCAACTTGACGTTTGTGTCGTCGTTTACCAATGGTCGTGCGATACTCATAATGAAGAACAATAAGTTCTACACAATCAGTCCTGATGATACTACGCCACATCTTATGTATATCGATAATGTTGCGAGCCGCAAGAATCAGATTACCTTCTATGACAACTGGTTTGATGGTGAGTATCAGCCCGATGGTACATTTAGGATTACGGCGCGCAATGCGTGGTTCCGTTTCGATAGTAACATGTCGCTCATAGAGTATAAGCTCGGCGACTATGAGGTTCAGTCGCTCGTAAAGGAGGAGGCTCCGCTGGAGAACCATCCCGATCCCATCTTGAAGCCCTACAAGGAGGGACGTCTCTATGGCTTTGGCTTCAATGACCGCAGCCTTCTGCCTCCACAGTTCGAGGAGGTAGTATACATAGGTGAGGACTTCTCTATCGTAAAGCTCCACGGTAAGTATGGTGTTATCACGGTAGACGAGACTGCGACATTTCGTTTCATGCTTAATAGTCAGGATGATGTGGGCTTCATGCACAAGACGTGTGACGTTAAGTTGGCGGTGTCTATGCCTACGTTTGTCGACGAGAAGACGGCGCGCATCGAGAGTCATAGCGAGAGTTGTGAGCTCTTTCATGAGTCGCGTGAGGGTACGCGTAATGTCGAGGGTAACTTTATCACCTACAACAAGTGTCGTCTGAACATCCCCTCCGATCTATCGGAGACCGCCAAGGAGTATCACTACAAATTCAGTGTGCGCTACGATGGTCTCATGTCTGAGATCTACGATGTAGGCATCAACGAATGGTATGTAATGTACTATAACGTAAGGTTGGGAAATACGGAGTTTAAGCTCTCATCGCCCGATGAGGCTATAACCATAGATTTTCATATCTCGAAGACCGAGGAGGAGCGTTTCAATACGCAGCCCTATCCGAAGGATGTTAGGGTGTATCAGATAATGACTGATGGCACGGAGAAGTTGATTGACGCAACGCCTATCAGCGAGACGCACTACTCGTTCCTTATATCGAAAGTCGAGAGTAATAGGGTGAGCTTCCTTATTCATGTTCAGGAGCGTGGCTGTCCTACGATTGAGTATCCCTTTGTCATCAACTTCGACATTCCTGAGCCTGTTGTCGACTCTGAGGGTGTTGTTGAGCCACAGGTTACTACCGCTACGGTTGAGGTTGTACGCCAGCGTGTACGTCCTGCACCAACACTCGACATGAACATAGGTGGCGATACGCCTAAGGTCTCTATAAAGCAGGAGCAGACAACCGTCTCGGGCAAGAAGTAGTTCGAGAGTGTAGGTTCTATTAATCTGGATGGAATGTTATGGAGGAGACGCTAAGAGTGGAGCATAACTGTAGCTCCGAGCTACAGACGGGTCAGATGCTTAAGGCTGATACCTATCGTATCGTGTCGGTGTTGGGTAGGGGTGGCTTTGGTATCACCTACGCCGCCGAGCATATTGACATGCGACGTATGGTCTGCATCAAGGAGTTTTTCCCGCGCAACTACTATAGTCGTGAGGGGAACCAGCGTAAGGTGTCGCTCATAGCACCTAGCTTTGCCGAGACCATCGATGCCTACAAGCAGAAGTTCCTCAAGGAGGCGCGCACGTTGGCATCTATCGACCATCCGAATATTGTGCGTGTACACGATGCCTTTGCCGAGAATGGCACGGTCTACTACGTCATGGACTATATCGAGGGTGCTTCGCTCGACGTCATCGTGCGTCAGAGTGGTGGCCTTAAGGAGGCTATTGTACGTAGCTATATCGAGCAGACGGCCTCGGCATTGCGCTATATGCATAGCCGCAACCTCCTGCACCTGGATATCAAGCCGCAGAATATCATGGTGTCGAAGCACGATGGACGAATAATACTCATCGACTTCGGCCTCACAAAGCACTATGGCACGGAGGATGGTAAGGAGACGACATCTACGGCTGGAGGCTACAGCAATGGCTATGCCCCGATCGAGCAATACAACAACCGCAGCATTGCAAACTTCACACCCCAGACCGACATATACTCTCTGGGAGCGACACTCTACTATACGATTACCGCAAAGTGTCCTCCACATCCGAGCGATATAGACTATACGACATTCCCAGTGCTGCCTGAGGGTAGTTCCGAGATACTTTGTCGTGCGATACGTGCGGCCATGCAGTACAATAGCAAAGATCGCCCCCACTCTATCGATGCCTTCCTCGACATTATGCGTATTAAGCGCCGTGGTCGTCGCTGGTGGGGGGCTGCTGCCTCTGTCGTTGCACTTATGGTGGTTGGAGGTGTGGGCTATGGCGTGCTGTCGACGAATATGTCGAAGGAGGATAAGGTGGTAGCTAATGTCAGTGTCGAGGAGCTTATCGCCTTAGGTAAGAGTGCCTATGATGCTGGTGATAGCGCCAAGGCCTTCGACTATTGGCTGAGGGCTGCTAATCGTGGTGGCATAGAGGCACAGATAGAGGTCGGCTCGTGCTATCGCCATGGCAAGGGTGTGGAGCAGGATGGTGCTAAGGCTATCGAGTGGTACGAGCGTGCCGCAGCGAGTGGCGATGTTCATGCCTACAATCTCCTTGGCGAGTGTTACTTTGCGGGCGAGATTGTTGATAAGGATATTGCTACGGCTATAGAGTGGTATACGAAGGCTGCCGAGCAGGGTAACATGATGGCGCAGTCCAATCTGGCGATGTGTTACATGTCTGAGGGCGCAACGCAAGACTTTAATGAGGCTATGCGCTGGTTCGAGGCTGCGGCTTTGCAGGGCTCGCTCTTGGCACAGATGCAGTTGGGCTCGATGCTCTTCCATGGTAATGTCGTCGAGCGCGACATTGAGGCTGCTACGCGATGGTATCAGATGGCAGCCGAGCAGGGCGATGCCGAGGCGGAGTTCAATCTGGCGCAGTGCTATACCTATACGAAAGATTATACCGAGGCTCTTAAGTGGTACACTGCCGCCGCAGAGCATGGTGATGCCCAGGCGCAGTGCTATACGGGAATATGCTACGAGGCGGGCTATGGTGCCAAGAAGAATATGCAGATGGCAATCTACTGGTACGAGAAGTCCGCGTCGCAGGGCTTTGGGCGTGCCGAATATTTGTTAGGCCTATGCTACGAGTATGGCAATGGCGTTGCGACAAACAAAGCCAAGGCAAAGGAGCTATACCGCCGTGCCGAGGAGCATGGCTACAATATTCCTAAGTAGAGTGGTAGGGTGTAGGGGCGGATGCCTTTACACCTTAATAATATTCTGAATACCCATGCTCTCTACCTCCTTGAGTAGCTCGTCGTTGTTGTCCGAAACAACCAGAAGCTTATCTCCAGGGTTAAGTTCCGTATTACCCTTAGGTACGAAGTAACTCTCACCGCGACATACCATGACAACGAGTGTATGTCCTGGGAGCTTTATATCCTTGAGTGTTCGGCCATTACGAATCATGCCCTTGTTAACCTCAATCTCTGAGAACTCGCTACGTATGTGGTCGGGGACGGTGAGTTTGAAGGTCTGCTCCTTGACCTTGAACGATAGTCCAAGCCAGTTAGCCATCGAACTCACGGTATTGCCCTGCACAAGGAGCGAGATGATGGTTACGAGGAATACCACGTTGAAGAGATAGTCCGAGTTTGCCACGTCATGAGTGACGGTATAGAGGGCAAAGATGATGGGCACAGCACCACGCAGACCTACCCACGAGACGTACAAACGTGCCTTGGTGGTGAAGCTTCTAAAGGGCAGCATGCAGATGATGGTCGATAGTGGGCGTGCCACAAATATCATAAATATACCTACGCCAAGACCCATATATAGCACGTCGGGATCGAGCAAATCCTTAATGTCGACAATAAGACCGAGCACTAAGAAGAGCACAATCTGCAGCAGCCATGTGAAGCTGTCGAAGAAGGTACGTAGCATGTTGCGGTGCATGATGCGCAGATTACCCACAACCAAGCCAGCGATATATACGGCGAGGTAGCCGTTGCCGTAGGCTATTGTCGTGAACGAGAAGGTGAAGAATGCGCAAGCTAAGAGCAACACGGAGTATAGCGATGGGTTGCTACGTATGTTTATGCGGTTTATGATCCATACCGTTGCGCGACCAAAGCCATAGCCGAGGCCAGCACCGAGTAACATCTGGATGAGGAATGTGGTGAGGGCGCTGCCAATATTGAGGTCGGCACCTCCCGACACTACGCCTACGAGTACCACCGTGAGGATGTATGCCATGGGGTCGTTACTACCGCTCTCAAGCTCTAATAGCGGTCGAAGATTCTCCTGAAGTCCCTGCTTCTTGGTGCGGAGGATGGAAAATACCGATGCCGAGTCGGTTGACGACATTGTCGCTGCCAACAGAAGTGCCAGCGGGAAGCTTATCTCTATGCCTACACCCATTATCGGGGCGATGAAGAAGATAAAGGCTGCGACGATAACGGCTGTGAGTATGACGCCAAGTGTGGCTAACACTACTCCTGGAGCCATGATTGGCTTAATATCCGAAAACTGTGTATCCATACCGCCCGAGAAGAGGATGATGCAGAGCGCCACCATGCCTACGAACTCGGCAAGCTCGGCTGAGTCGAACGATACGAAGTCGTTGTAGCCAAATAGCATGCCTACGCCGAGAAATAGCAATAGGGCGGGGGCACCAAGACGATAGGCCGCCTTACCAGCAAGTACGGCAATGAAGAGCAGCAGGGCTCCTACAAGGAGGAAGTTTTCGTTCAGCATATATCGTAGAGTTTTATATTTGTCTTAATCTATATTGTGCTTATCTGCCGTGTTAACCTATTGAGCCACAAACGTGTAGGTTATCGTTCCGCGGTGCGATGTGGGCGCCGAGCTGTCGATGTTAAACCTTGTGCGCTTATGTCGTGCAGCATTTAACGCCTGGTCGTTGAGTTCGGCATTTGTCGACGACTGAATACGTGCTGCTGTCACCTCGCCATTGCGATTTAGCCATACATCTACGACGACCACGCCACCGCTCTTTGCACGGTAGGCGGGAGTGTAGAGGTCGCGATGGTGACGCACGGGATCGCGGAAGTCGTAGGCTACAGTCACAGCACCCGAGAACTTACCCCTGTCGCCCGAGCCCTTGCCAGCATTCGTACCCGAACCCGAGCCTTGACCTATGCCCTTAGCCTCGCGTACGCCGCTTTCGTAGTCGCCACGGTTTGTCGCCATGTCGCGCGCAACCTTATCCATCATATCTTGCATGTCACTATCGAACGATGTCTGCTCCATGGAGCCCGCCTCGCTTGAGGCGTCGTTCGACTGTAGGTTCTTGACATTCTGCACCGCGGCAAGCCTCTGGTTAATCTCTGCCTGTATTCTGTCGCGCTCCATCTTGAGTCGCTCGATATCCTCCACCGTAGGCTCCTCGGTGACAAACTCGATGATATACTCCACGGGGCGAATATCGACGTTATAGCGTGCTGTGGCGAGTACCACGCTTGAGAGCATAAACACCACCATCACAACAAGAAGACCCACGCGGTGGCTGTAGAGCCACTCACCTGCGCTCTCCGAACGTGTGTCGCCAAGGTCGACGTTGGCCCTTCTTGGCAGGCGTCGTGGCTGCACTTTACGCTCATTTGTGGGGATATGTTTCCTGCTATCGGACATGCTCTGATTAATATTCCGAGCAAAAATAGTAATTTTTTTTAAATTTTTTAGTATATTTGTCCCATTAAATATGTTTATACGAAGAAAACACTAAAAATTTTCGGATATGGCAACAAAACAGAGAACACTATCTCAGGCAATATCGTTCGAGGGTAGAGGCCTACATACAGGTCTACAGGTGATGATGACGGTACATCCTGCCGATGACAACCACGGTATCACATTCCGTCGTGTGGATTTAGAGGGCGAGCCCGAGGTTCCCGCTTTGTGCGAGTATGTTACCGACACGTCGCGCGGTACAACAATAGAGAAGGGCACAGCCAAGGTTAGCACCATAGAGCATATCATGTCGGCGTTGTGGACACTCGGCGTAGATAACGCCAGAATCGATATCAATGCTCCCGAGACGCCCATCATGGATGGCTCGGCCAAGGAGTATGCTCAGCGTATTGCCGAGGTAGGCACCGTGGAGCAGAATGCCGAGCGTAAGTATTTCGAGGTTACCGAGAAGCAGGTATATACCTTGCCCGAGAAGGGTGTAGCCATCGTGCTCTACCCCGACGATGAGTTCTCGGTGTCGGTACACGTGGACTACAACTCTAAGGTTGTCGGCAACCAGTATGCAGTATATAATGGCGAGATAGACTACGCCTCGAATATCGCCATGTGTCGTACGTTTGTCTTCCTCCATGAGTTGGAGCCTCTGATGAAGATGAACCTTATTAAGGGTGGCGACCTTGATAACGCCATCGTCGTAGTCGAAAATCCCGTATCGGATGAGCAGCTTGCTCACCTCAAGGAGATATTCCAGAAGGATGACATACGCATCACTGGCGGCTACCTAAACAATCAGCAGCTACGTGCTAATAACGAGCTTGCACGTCATAAGCTCCTCGACGTTCTTGGCGACTTCGCACTCCTTGGCATGCGTATCAAGGGACGTGTGTGGGCTACACGCCCTGGCCACTTTGCCAACACGGAGTTTATGAAGGAGCTCTCGCGTGTGATACGTCGCAGTGGCGACCGCCCCATGTTCAAGTATAGCGCTAAGGAGCAGCCGTTGATGGATGTTAACGCCATTAAGCGACTCCTGCCTCACCGTCCTCCCTTCTTGCTCGTTGATCGTGTCTTCCACATGGAGGGTAACGATATTGGCGGTATCAAGCAGGTGACGATGAACGAGCCCTTCTTCGTGGGTCACTTCCCCGAGGAGCCTGTGATGCCTGGCGTGCTTATCATCGAGGCACTGGCTCAGTGCTGCGGCATCCTCGTGCTCAGCCAGGTGGAGGCTCCTTCGCAGTATAGCACCTACTTCCTTAAGGCCGATGGCGTGAAGTGGAAGCGCAAGGTTGTGCCAGGCGATACGTTGCAGCTCGAGTGCCATATTGCCGACATGCGTCGTGGCATCTGCACGGCCGAGTGTAAGGCATTTGTGGGTGGACAGCTCGCTTGCGAGGCTATACTCACAGCACAGATTGCCAAAAACCGTTAATGATTGAAGATACACAAACACTTTTAACACTATGATTAGTAATTTGGCTTACGTTCATCCCGATGCAAAGATTGGCAAGAACGTCACTATCGAGCCCTTTGCATATATTGAGGGTGATGTAGTCATTGGCGATGATTGTTGGATTGGCCCTCATGCCATCATCTACGATGGCGCACGTCTGGGCAAGGGTAACAAGGTACATCCTGGTGCTTGTATCGCCTGCCTGCCGCAGGATTTGAAGTTTGCGGGCGAGAAGACTACTGCCGTCATTGGCGACTATAACGACATCCGCGAGTGTGTGACCATCGCACGTGGCACGGCATCGCGAGGTACGACCATCGTTGGCGACCATAATCTACTCATGGCATACGTTCACGTCGCTCACGACGATGTTGTAGGTAGCCACTGCGTCTTCGCTAACCGCCTATCGTTGGCTGGTGAGGTTGAGGTGGGTGACTGGGTAGTCATCGGCGGCCATACGGCTGTACACCAGTGGGTACATATCGGCGACCACGCCATGATTCAGGGCGGTGCTCTTGTCGTACAGGACATCCCACCATATATCATCGCATCAAATGGCGATACTCACTACGCAGGCATCAATAAGGTGGGCTTGTCGCGCCGCGGCTTTACCCCCGAGCAGATAGAGTCTATCCACAACACCTGCCGTATCCTCTTCCAGAGCGACCTGAACTATCAGTCAGGCTGCGACAAGGCCGAGGCCGAGGTCGCTGAGACTCCCGAGCGTAACTATCTTATCGACTTTATACGCAACTCGAAGCGAGGGGTTATTAAGCAGTATATCTCCAAGCGATAATTTCTTGTGATAAGAGGTCGATTGCGCCCCCCCCCTAACACAAAATCCCGACAATGGGACGTACGCCAAGTACTACCCATCGTCGGGATTTTTGCCGAGTGTAGCACTCGGCGCCCTTCTGATAAGAAATTTTTTTGAGACAGCGGAGTATTAGCGACGCTTCAGTCAAAAGGGAGTGACTAAAAAGTAATTTAGTCGCTCCCTTTTGCCTTATAGGTTGAATAAAAAGATGTAGTTTTAGGCCTACGAAGCCCGAAAAAGCGGAGTTTACTCAGTGTAAATGAGTATTTTTGAGGGCGAGCAAAACGACAAAATACACTTTTTAGTCAGCCTCTTTCTCGTGATAGCGGCACTACTGCGACGCTTCAGTCTCTACCTTAGCTACTCCAAGATAGCATCTAAGCGACTGTGGATGCTCTTGCGGAGCTCGCGGAGATTGGCGATGGTAGCACGATTCTTAGGCTTGACGAAGTTGCAAGAGCCCTTGAACTTCTGCCATAGGCGCATATAGTTCCACACAAGGATAAACATGAAGGGGAAGGCCACGAAGTAACCAAGTGCCCACCAGAAGCCTACGAATATCCATAGTAGTATCGTAGGTATAAGTTGGCATATAGGCACTGAGATAAAGGCGCTCACCGCCACGTTAAACGAGCTGAGGAACATCTGATCCTTGATGAGTATCTTGGTAAAGATGCGCGGGATGATAAAGAGCAAGCCCGTTGGTATTATCGAGACGATAAAGAGTGGTAGCAGCAAGAGCAGACCCAAACCACGTAGGATGGGGGCCTCGATGCCAGGGTTATGCTTGAAGAGCCAGTCGCGTATGCCGAGTCGCTTGCACTCTGCGGCGAGATGTGCCGTGTCGTTATATATCGACGTTACCTCCTCGGGGTGCTGATCGTAGGCGCTCTTTAGAGCATCGACAAACTTCTGGTCGGCACGCAGACGCGAGGGTAGGAAGCGGTGCTTGAAGCCGTGGCGCTTGGCATACATCGAGCCGTAGCTCGTCTCGCGTAGGAAGTCTATCTCGTCGTAGTGCTCGAGGTCGTCGATGTGGAGCATCATCTCCTGTATGCGTGAGCGTACGATATTGTTAATCTCGACCATCGTCTCGCGTGGTGACTCTTGGTAGCGCTCGTAGTAGGGCTTGAGAGATATGGGCTCGCCAAACTTGATGAGCATATCGGTGCGGGCATGGAAGTAGTTGGAGTAGTGGTTGCACGAAGGTAGTATCATCACATCCTCCTTGAATCCCATCTTCTCGGCAGCACTAAAGGCTATGCGCAGATAGCCAATCTTAAATGTGCCCAGCCAGCGTTTGTCCTGATGGTCGGCCTCTGGGTAGAGCATGACGGTCTCGCCTTCGGTGAGTGCATGACCCGCAGCGTCGAGCGTCACCTGGTTGTTAGTTATGGCGCTGAAGCCCTCATGGCTCATGCGGTAGGCTGGTAGCAGACCCATGGCGCGCAGTGCCTTGTTGAAGACTGGGTTCTTGAAAACATTGGCGCGTGCGAGGAAGTTCATGCGTCGGTCAGTAAGATTCAGACATACGCATAACGGGTCGTTAAGACAATTCTGGTGGTTCGATACCACAACTACGGGCGTGCCATTGATGGGCACGTTCTCTATACCTACGATGTGCTCCTTACGGAAGTATAATCCTGAGTTGATGTATTGTAGATACATTCTAAATGCCTTCAGAAAGAGCGAGTGATCTCTAGGTTTAAGGTCTCTCTTCATGGGTCTCATAGTTTGTTTATCGGTGGCAAAGATAGGCAATATTAACCAATTTACCTAATAAAAATGGTCTGTTTTGGAAATATTAGGTATTTATGCGTATCATTATTGGGGATCAAAACACTGAGGGGCCGACCTATAATGGTCAGCCCCTCTACTTTTGAAGAGAAAGCGTTGTACTACTCCTCCTGACGGTAGGTGTGCTCAACGTAGATAGCGTGCTGCATAGCCTCACGCTTAGCGATTGAGGGCTTTGTGAAGTACTGACGACGACGAAGCTCCTTCAAAACGCCTGTGCGCTCATACTTTCTCTTAAACTTCTTGAGGGCGCGCTCGATGTTCTCTCCCTCCTTTACGGGCATGATAATCATAATCTTATTCTTTTTTAATATTAATACTCTTTGTTATTATCTCTATAACCGCTCACAATTCGCGGCCTCCTTTCTACAAGGATTTTCCTATCTGCCTCCATCCACCTTGTGGCCTCGTGCTGTGTATCAATCTACTTGGGGTGTTGTACCGAAATCGAGATAGGGCGCAATGCGTGCTGCCTCATCTTCGGAAAATATGTTATCCTCAATCATCTCTTCTACGGTACTCCAACCTCCTTTCAATTCCCTGTTGTTAATTATGCGCCTGAGCATCAGACTCGACAAGTATGGGTGAGTCTCTAACTCTTTTGGGCTCGCAAAGTTAATACATATTTTTTTAATTTTAGCATTGTCGCAGTAAATATGTGCCGAAAATGTCTGAAAATTCTCCTCCGTGACGGCCGAGAGTTCTAAAAGTTGAGCTGTAGAGTAGTAGCCGCCGAGTAGTTCACGGTAGCGGAGGATTGCTACGGCGCTCTTTGAGCCTATGCCCCGAAGCGCGACAAGCGTCGATGAGTCAGCACTATTGATGTCAACGGGGAACTCCACTCTGGGGCGGTGTGTGGGTGTTGCCTCTGGTGCTGGGAAGATGATGTAGGGCTTGAGCAGTGCCGCCATCGTCGAGTCGACGGCATAACACTCCGCGAACTCCTCCATCGTGCGGTAGCCACCAATCATGTCACGGTAGTCGGTGACGAGCTGAGCCTGACGGTAGCTGAAGCCTATGGCATGGAGAAATGGTACGCCCACGGTATCTAAGCTAAAGGGGTGCAGTAGGGTGCTGTCGATACTTCGGGTGCGCTTCGGAGGAGCTGTCTTCTCCTTCGCTGGCTTTATGCGGTAGCTCTCACCTATATTTATATATGGCGCTATAGCGAAGTACATTGAGTCTGTCATGCCGTAGCATAGTGCCACATCCTCCTTTATGCGAAAGACCTTGCCTGCCTCGCGCCACTTGAGTATGCTCACAGCTATGTGGCGTTCAACGCCTGCCTCTATCATCGTGCGATAGTCTGCCTCGTTAGGGTCGAAGGCTCGCATGTCGTCATGGAGGCTATCTGTAGGGGTCGTGGTGACGGTGGCTGTGTCGCTCGGCTGCGACTTACGCTCTTGGGTGTAGTCGTAGTGGTCGTAGGGGCGTGCTACGATGACGAGTAGCACTATGACAAGGAGTAGGGGTATGAACCATACCGCTCCGCGAATCTTCTCTCGACTCTCATTTCTCATTGCTTACCACTCTGCTTTATCCGAAAGAAGTAGCTTGCGATAATGACGCGAGGGCGACTCCATGCGCTCACCAAGGTCATACTCCTCCCAGCGGCTATCTACATGATTTATGGTCTTTAACGACGAGGTTACCACGTTGGGAAAGCGGGCGGGGTTGTTGCCATATCCTGGGCGCTTAGAGCGTGCGTCGATGATCAGCGTATTGTGAAATAGGCGTATGTCACGTTGTGGGTCGCAGTTGGCAGCGGCTATCCACAGCAAATCTGTGTGGCTCATGCTCGCCGCATTATGGTCGAAGAGTACGGCATACTTGGCGCTGTAGGCATGATTTACCTTTAAGTAGTTCTCCACGTCGACACTCTCGCGCCACTCTCGCTCGGCGTATAGGATGAGGATGCCTGCAGCGGACATAAGCTCCGAGTTGAAACATCCTACGCCACCTGCGGGGTGCATAACATCGGGGATGCGAAGGTCGGTAATCTCGCTTGTGAGGTCTACGTTGGTGAGGTCTATGGCGAGCTTCGCACCGTAGCCCTTAGCGGGTGCCGAGTGGTCGAGGACATCAAGGATGCCCTCAGAGAATATGAGGTCGCGCTTGAAGTCTACATCCCTGAGTAGGCGGAAGAGCTTATGCTTGGAGCGTATGTTGGTATCTGCGGGGGCGATAAGCATATACTTGTTAAACATCATCTGTCCTGCGCCCCATAGCCCCTGGGCTACCTTTGTTGCCTGGCCGTCGTAGCGCTTCTCGATGGCGGCGATGGCTATGTTGTGTGCCGTGCCCGCCATGGGCATGTAGAGGTCGCGCACCTCGGGCTGTAGGGCAAGGCGTATCGGTGCGAGGAATATACGCTCCGTAGCCTTAGCTATGTAGGCATCCTCCATGGGCGGTATGCCGACGATGGTGGCGGGGTAGATGGCATCGCGACGCGACGTTATAGCCTCAACATGGAAGCGTGGGTATAGGTCTGTGAGCGAGTAGAAACCCGTGTGGTCGCCAAAGTCGCCCTCGATGGCGAGCTCCTCCGTGGTGTCGACATATCCCTCGATGACAAAGTCGGCATCGGCGGGTACCCAGATGTCGTTCGTCAGTGACTTGACCATCTCCACGGGGCGTTCGCGTAGCATACCCGCAAGGAGCATCTCGTCCATATTGTCGGGCATGGGGGCTGTAGCCGAGTATATATATGCGGGGTCGCCACCGAGCACAACACTCACTGGCATACGCTTGCCGAGGCGCTTGTATGCCTCATAGTGGCGTGCGCCCGTCTTGTGCTTATGCCAGTGCATGCCCGTAGTATGCTCGTCGAATATCTGCATGCGGTACATGCCGAGGTTAGGAATCCCCGTATTGGGGTCTACGGTGGCCACCATAGGTAGTGTGATAAACGCTCCACCGTCATGTGGCCACGAGGTGAGTATGGGCAAGCGACTGAGCTTGGCATCATCACCACGCCACACCACCTCCTGACATCTACCTCGACCCGAGCGCTTCTTAGGAAACCACTTAGCTACATCGCTTAGCAATGGCAGCATCTTGAACTTATCCCATAGCGATGCCTTGGGTGACATGACATCCTTAACGAGGTTGTCAATGCGGCGTGTGATGTCGTCGAGCTCCTCGACACCTAAGGCCATGGCCACGCGTCGATCCGAGCCCATCATATTCATAAGCACAGGATAGCTCGTGCCGTTATTCTCGAACAGGAGTGCCTTGCCACCACCCTCGCTCTTCGACATGCGGTCGGTAATCTCGCACATCTCGAAGCGCGTATCTACTGCTGTCTTGATGCGTATCAGCTCGCCCGCAGACTCCAATTTGTCGATAAACTCGCGTAGTGTCATGGTCTTGTTAGTTGTGGTTGTCGGTCATCTCTATACGTCGCTCGATATAGCCTCCAGGGTGTAGGTGTGCGAAGTCGCCACGCTGGAAGCCGCGCATGTGCATGAGCGTCGTGGCTATGGCGTCACCCATAGCTAACTGTGCCGTTGTCGACGAGGTGGGGACAATGTCGAGCACGCAGTCCTCGCTCTCTACCGTGATGTTGAGGTGTACGTCGCTGTGGCGTGCTAACGACGATGAGGCGTTGCCCGTCATGGCTATTATGGCGTTGTTGTTGCGCTCGGCATACTCCACGATGGCGCGCAGCTCGTCCGTCTCGCCCGAGTATGATAGAGCGAAGACCACGTCGTCTGCAGCGATGATGCCAAGGTCGCCATGCGAGGCCTCGGCGGGGTGGAGAAATATAGTGGGTGTACCCGTACTCGTCAGCGTAGCTGCAATCTTACGAGCTATGAGACCCGACTTACCCATGCCCGTGATAACAACCTTACCTCGGCAGTGGTATATAGCCTCCACGGCGGCGGCGAAGCTCGCGTCGAGTGACTGCTCTAAGAGATAGAGCGTGTCGGCCTCGGTATGTATCATCTTGCGCCCTAAGGCAAGTAGTTCATCTTTGCTGGGTGTCATCTTGTATCGGTTTATAGTAGTTTGCTTATTAATGTGTGTAGTTCGCTGAGGGCGAGCATGTTGCTGCCGTCACATAGCGCGCGTGCAGGCTCGGGGTGTACCTCGAAGAAGTAGCCGTTAGCACCAAAGGCTTTGGCTGCAAGAGCCATCGCGGGGATAAACTCGCTGTTGCCCCCTGTGGTGTTACCATCACCGCCTGGGCGCTGTACCGAGTGTGTGCAGTCCATGACGACCGTCGGCGCTATGCGGCGCATGTCGGCGATGTTACGGAAGTCGACGACGAGGTTGTTGTAGCCGTACATGTTGCCACGCTCCGTGAGCCACACCTCCTTAGCTCCACTCTCCATAGCCTTATGGTAGGGGTGGCGCATGTCGTCGCCCGAGAGAAACTGCGCCTTCTTGATGTTGAGCGTCTTGCCACTCTTGGCTGCTGCAACTATAAGGTCGGTCTGGCGGCAGAGGAAGGCTGGTATCTGTACCACATCGACAACCTCGGCTACGGGTGCCGCCTGCCACGCCTCGTGTATGTCGGAGAGGGTACGCAGACCATACTTCGACCCTATGTCGGCGAGGTGTTGAAGGCCGCGCTCCATGCCGACACCTCGATACGATGTGAGCGACGTGCGGTTGGCCTTGTCGAACGAGGCCTTAAATATGATGTCTGTGCCCAATGCTCTGTTTATGGCAACGAGGGTGCGCGCTACCTCATCGAGGAGCTCATAACTCTCGATGACACAGGGTCCCGCTATAAACGTGGTAGTACTCACAATCCTAACTCTTTCCTAACCTTTTATCTCGTTATTACGTAGCAATGCCTCAGCCCTTACCAAATCCTCGGGCGTATCAATGCCGATGCTCTCGTCCTCTGTTATGGCGACAGCTATGCGGTAGCCGTGCTCCAGCCAGCGTAGCTGCTCAAGCATCTCGGCGCACTCCGCAACACCACTACGCAGTTGCGTTACACGCTGTAACACCTCACGCTTGAAGGCATAGATGCCCACATGTTTGAGGTAGCGGTGGTGATGTAGCCACTTCCCGCGCTCATGGTCGCGGATGAAGGGTATCGCTGCACGCGAGAAGTAGAGAGCCATGCCCCGCATGTCGCATACGACCTTCACGTTGTTGGGGTTGTCGACAGCCTCGATGCCCTCCTCCTGGCGGAAGGGGCGAGCGAGGGTCGCTATATCTACGTCGCCCGTGGCGAAGCAGTCGCATAGTGCCGTAATCTGCTTCTTAAGAATGAAGGGCTCGTCACCCTGCACGTTGATAACAACATCGTACTCGCCACCTACAATGGCGAGAGCCTCAGCCGTGCGGTCTGTGCCACAGCGATGTAGGCGCGAGGTCATCACCACACGGCCACCAAAATCCTCGACGGCTGCGCGTATGCGCTCGTCGTCTGTGGCTACGATAACATCGCTAACAGCCTCGGACACACGCCTATATACGCGCTCGATGATACTCTTGCCTCCGAGTAGCGCCAAGGGCTTACCCTCAAAGCGTGTTGAGGCGTAGCGCGCAGGAATGATGGCTAAGGTGCGGAGTGCCATTGTCGTAAGACTATTTAAGGGCAATGGCTAACACCTCGTCGTTGGTCTTCACATAGTGGAACGTGAGACCCTCTACATACTCGGCCTTAATCTCCTCGATATCCTTTCTATTCTCCTCCGAGAGTATCAACTCGGTGATGCCCGCGCGCTTGGCGGCGAGAATCTTCTCGCGTATGCCACCCACGGCCGTAACACGCCCACGCAGGGTTGTCTCTCCCGTCATGGCTATGCGCTCCTTAACCTCGCGGCCAGTGTATGTCGAGACTATTGATGTCACCATCGTGATGCCCGCAGATGGACCATCCTTGGGTATCGCACCCTCGGGAACGTGGATGTTAAGGTCGTTCTCCTCGAACATCTTACGGTCGATGCCTAACTCCTCGTGGTGTGCCATGACCCACTCGTGTGCGATGGTTGCCGACTCCTTCATCACGTCGCCGAGATTTCCTGTGAGCGACAGCTTGCCCTTGCCAGGCGTCAGCACCGACTCGATATATAGGATGTCGCCACCCACCTGTGTCCATGCTAAGCCCGTCACTACGCCACGCATGCCCGCGATGTCGTAGCGGTCGTTCTTGAACTTGGGCTTGCCGAGGATGGGCTCTAAGCTCTCGACCTCGATGCAGGGGGTAATATCCTCCTCTAAGGCGATGGCCTTAGCGCGGTTGCGTGCAATCTTTGCTATGTTCTTATCCAAGCCACGCACACCCGACTCGCGAGTGTAATCCTCTATGATGCGGACGATGGCATCCCTCGTGAGCGAGAACTTATCCTCGGCGATGCCGTGAGCCTCACGCTGCTTCTTTACGAGGTGGTTCTCGGCAATATGCACCTTATCCTCAAGGATATAGCCAGGGATGTTTATCATCTCCATGCGGTCGCGTAGCGCTGCCGAGATGTTATCTATGTTGTTTGCCGTAGCTATGAATAGCACCTTCGAGAGGTCGTACTCCGTATCTAAGTAGTTGTCGTGGAACGTGGTGTTCTGCTCGGGGTCGAGCACCTCCAATAGGGCGCTCGAGGGGTCGCCATGGTTCGAGCGCGACACCTTATCTATCTCGTCGAGGATGATGACGGGGTTTGATGCACCGCAGCGCTTGATGGTCTCGATTATGCGACCAGGCATAGCTCCGATATATGTCCTGCGGTGTCCGCGAATCTCCGACTCGTCATGCAGGCCACCGAGCGATATGCGGCCAAACTTACGCCCCATAGCCTCGGCTACCGATTTGCCAAGCGAGGTCTTACCTACACCTGGAGGGCCATAGAGACAGAGTATGGGTGACTTAAGGTCGCCCTTGAGTTTGATGACGGCGAGGTGCTCCAAGAGACGCTCCTTGACCTCGTCAAGGCCGAAGTGGTCTTTGTCTAACTGCTCGCGCACGGCCTTGAGGTCGAGCTTATCTGTGGTCATCTCCTCCCATGGCAGGTCGAGCATGAGCTGTAGGTAGTTTATCTGTACCGAGTACTCCGCCACGGCGGGGTTGAGACGCTCCAAGCGTGCCACCTCCTTCTCGAAGAGCTCGGCCGTAGCCTTCGACCAGTGCTTCTTCTTGGCCTCCTCTCTCAGACGCTCGACGTCGGCGTCCATGCCGTCGCCAATCTCGTCCTGGATGACGCGCATCTGCTGCTGGAGGTAGTAGTCTTTCTGCTGCTTGTCAATCTCCTGCTTCACCTTCGACTGTATGTCGTTCTTGAGCTCGGCAAGCTGCTGCTCGCGAACGAGAATCTCTAACAGCCTGCGGGCACGTGCCAGCAAGCCTGGTGCCTCGAGTAGGTGCTGACGGTCGTCGTCCGTGAGCTCCATGTTCGAGCAGATGAAGTTGATGATGGCGCGGCTCGAGTCGAGGTTCTTGATGGCAAAGGCTGCCTCCTTGGGCATCGAGGGCGATATGTTGATGATGCCTAAGGCCACCTCCTTGATGGACTCCACCAAGGCCACAAACTCGACATTCTTCGGATCGGGCGTAGAGTCCTGTATGGGTGTCACCGTAGCCTTGAAGTAGGGCTGCGTGGTTATATACTCCTCGACCTCAATCTTCTCCAAGCCCGTGAGTATCACTGTGAGGTTGCCGTTGGGCATCTCGAGAATCTTGAGTATGCGTGCCGTAGTTCCAATCTTGTGCATGTCGTCGGGCGTGGGATCCTCTATTGAGCTATCCACCTGGAGCACAGCACCAAGCAGACCATCACCAGCCTCCACGGCGCGCACCAACGCAATAGACTTGGCACGTCCCACGGTTATGGGTGTTACAGCTCCAGGAAATATAACCGAGCTGCGCAACGTAAGTATGGGCAACACCTCGGGGATGTTAACCTTCTCGATGGTGTCGTCACCACCCGATATGATGGGTATCACCTGGTGCTTGCCATCGAAGAGCTCGGGCACCAAACCCAAATCATCCATCTCTTTATCCTTCTTATTTCTGCTCATAATCAATAAATTCCTTCTATGCGTTTGCGATGTACTTCAATCATCTTGCCGTAATGGCGATATATGGCACACCAAACTAATAGCAATAACGCGGCAAATGTAGCGATTATTTCGTAGAAATAACGATTAGCGGTGGAAAGTTATGTAAAAGTTATTAACAACGGAGAAAAGAAAGGGGGTGATGGGTTGCGATTGACTCATCAAAACCCATTACACCCGTTCACCGCGACAATCTGTAGATTTAGATAAACTTATCTCCCGTGGCGTACTTCACATCCTCAATAAAGCCCTTGATGTTACGCTCCTCGCTTTTGGGACATATCATTAGCACATCTTCGGTGTCGACGACGATATAGTCCTTAAGTCCGCTGACCACGGTGGTCTTGCCTTTGGGTGTATGTATCAGTGAGTTACGCGTGTCGTATGTGTATATGTCGTCGCTGCTCGTGACGTTGGCAAACTTGTCTTTCTTCGACTGCATATATACCGAGTGCCATGTGCCGAGGTCGCTCCAGCCGAAGTCGCCAGCATGAACGTAGACATTATCGGCACGCTCCATGATGCCGAAGTCGACAGATATAGGGCGGCACTCGCTGAATACACGTTCTATGGCCGCATTCTCGCGCTCCGTGCCAAGGGTGTCGACTACCGAGCTGAAGAGCGCGGCGTGCTCGGGGAGGTAACGCTCGAGGGCTGCGATGATATCCTTGACGCTCCAGAGGAATATTCCCGAGTTCCATAAAAATTCGCCACACTCCAAAAATGCCTCGGCCATCTCGCGGTTGGGTTTCTCGGTGAAACACTTCACCTTGCTTATTGTTGTAGAGCCTGTGCGCTGGATGTAGCCGTAGCCTGTCTCGGGGCGTGTGGGCTCAATGCCTATGGTCATCAATGCCTCATGATTTTCGATAAAGGCGAGACAGTTATTTACCGTGCTTAAAAACTCCTTCTCGTTGAGTATCAGGTGGTCGGAGGGCGTAACAATCATCCTCGCGTCGGGGTCGCGACGGAGCAGATGGTAGGCAGCGTATGCTACACATGGCGCCGTATTGCGACCTATGGGCTCGCACAATATCTGCTCCTCGCGTAGCTCGGGAATATGCTCCATGACGAGACTTTTGTAGCGCCTATTGGTCACTACAATAAAGTTTTCATTTGGGATGATATTGGCAAATCTCTCGTATGTGTGGCGGATAAACGAGCGCCCCGTACCCATGATGTCGAGGAACTGCTTAGGGTGCCCCTGTCGGCTCATTGGCCAGAAGCGTGAGCCCACGCCTCCTGCCATTATCACACAGTACTTATTTGCTGCCATAGTCGTCGAGTAATATTAAATTTATTTATAAATTTACACAAAGATAAAATTTTTTTGTATCTTTGCAAAATATTTGGAGTTTTTTTTAATGCGCTACGAGCGCCTTTTAAACTTTGTTTAAAGTTGTAAACGCATGAAAATTAGGTTGTTCACACTTCCCAATATCCTCACGTTGGCCAATCTTATGGCTGGTGTTGTGGCCATTGTTGTCACCCTGCGCTATCACGACTACGAGACGGCGTTGTGGCTTGTTGTTGCGGCTGCCATATTCGACTTCTTCGATGGCTTTGTGGCGCGCCTCCTCAACCAGCAGTCGCCCCTGGGCGTGCAGCTCGACTCGTTGGCCGATGATGTGACCTTTGGTGTGGTGCCTGCGCTCGTCATGTTCGACCTCTACGGCACGGCTCCCGCATGCTGGATCTGTGACCCAGTTGTTGCAAGGTGGCTCGGCTTTGCTGTATTGCTCGTCGCAGCCTTCTCGGTACTGCGTCTTGCTAAGTTCAACATCGACACCACGCAGAGCACTGAGTTCGAGGGGCTACCTACGCCTGCAAACGCCCTATTGCTCCTATCGTTAGCACTCCTTGCCGAGCAGGGACATATCCTTCTTACTCGGGAGGTCATCCTTCTTATCTCTGCGCTCTCATGCTATCTCCTTATCAGCCCTATACGTATGTTCGCCCTCAAGTTCAAGGGCTTCGGCATCAAAGATAATGCCCTGCGTTATGGCTTTATCGCGGTGGCGCTGGCTGTGATTATTTGTCTGCCGACATACTCTGTCGCCGCAATTATCGTTCTCTATATCGTAACGTCGTTCCTACGCTGGTTAGTGCTTAGGAGCAAAGCATAAGATTACTGTCCAATGAAAAGATTGCAGCTGATACTCCTGTTCGTGATGCTTGCGGTGGCAATGTTGCTACCTGCGGTGTCGTACGCACAGCTTGATGCTGCATCGTTGGCTCGTGCTCAGCGTGAGGGTCAGAATGGTGGCTTCGGCGCTAACACCCTCCCAGGCATGGACCCCAATGCTGGTATGGGCTTAGGCACAGGAATGGAGGGCGAAGAGGGCATGGAGAGTGAGACCGACACTACGGATGTGAAGAAGAAGCGCGAGAAGAAACCCCTTGAGTCCTACTACTTCAACGACACGGTGCGAGCACTGCGCAACTGGAAGTGGACTGTCGACCGCGACTATAACCGTGTGAACATTGCGCCCCTCGATACGACACTTGCCGATTGGCGCATAGACTATGTCTTCTATCGCAATGGCGTTGGCGACATGTCGCTTGGAGGTCTCGGTCAGTCTACACAGCCTGTCAACTGGTTTGACCGCCGCCAGAGCCCCGACTTTACCTTCGCACGCAGCTATGACGCCTACACGGCGCGCTTGGACAATGTGCCATTCTACAACGGCAAGACGCCACTTACAAACATGATGTACTTGGAGTCGGGACAGAAGCGCTACCGTGAGGAGCACTTCGAGCTCGTCCATTCGCAGAATATCACCCCTTCGACCTCGGCAAATGTGAGCTATAAGGCGCGAAGCACACGTGGCCAGTACGACTGGCAGGCGACGAAGAACCACGCTCTCTCGGTAGGTGTGGCACACACGGGCAAGCGCTACTCTGTCCATGCAGCTTATATGCACAACATGGTCGATACGCGTGAGAATGGTGGTGTTGTGGGCGAGTGGGCTATTGCCGATACGACGTTCGAGATGCCCTCGGGTGTGCCCATGCGTCTTGCTTCGTCCGAGGCGCACAACCACTACCGCAACCACTCGTTCTTCATCAAGCAGGCCTACGCCATACCCTTGGAGCATGTGACGGAGTATGACTTCTCGTTGGCCGACCTCTCAGCCGTATATTTCGGCCATCAGTTCGAGTATAACACCTGGTCGAAGGTCTATACCGACAAGCGTGCCACCTACACCAACGAGCGTGGCCACTATAACGAGGAGACACATAAGTGGGAGCCTGTGCGCGACCTGGAGTACTACGACCACTGGTATATCGACCCCGAGGCTACACGCGACTCTATCTCGGAGCGTATTATCTCGAATAAGCTCTTCGTGCAGGTGCAGCCCTGGGACCGTAATGGTGTTGTGTCGACCATCGATGGTGGTGTAGGTCTCGACCTGCACACCTACTCCTACCTCCGTCTTGACGACTATGTCAAGGGGGATATGACACGCGATAAACGCACGTCGTGGTACGTATATGGTGCCACGGGCGGTAAGATTAAACGATATGCCGACTGGGGTGCAGATGTTAAGTACTACCCCTCGGGCTATCGTGGCGGTGACCTCTACGTTAATGCCGATATTACACTTAGAGCCTTCATCCGCGAACACCCGCTGATTCTCACTGGTCGCTTCCGTCAGGAGCTCCGCTCGCCAGGCTACTGGCAGGAGAATCTATTCTCAAACCACTATGCGTGGTTTA
>JAFUPR010000078.1 GCA_017481145.1 Alistipes sp.
AGTACAAAATATATTTAAAATTGAGTTCATAAACCCATAAAAAAACTGTCGAAATAATCTCTCGACAGTCTGTGTAGGTCTCATTTTTGACCATTAAACAATTTTACCCCCTCTCGCAGGTCTCTTTTTGACCATTAAGCCTGAATTTAGGATATTGAAGGCTTAGATTTGTCACTACAACCAAAAACATACTATTTCATAATCATTACCCGCGAACTGCAGAGCAAATTTCATGAGATTAAATTTAGCATCAGAGTGCTGCAGTAGTGGTGCTGACATGAAAAAGCCATGGATGGATAGTACCTGTGTACATTCCATTCATGGCTTTGATTGAAGCGCCGCTAATGCGCCGCTATCACGCTAAATTACATTACTTCTACATTCCAATTGTGTACATCCTCCACGCGGCCATACTGAATACCCTGGAGATGATCGTACATCTTCTTGCAGGTCTCGCCAACCTTCATGCCGTAATCGTAAGTTACGTTGTTATCGAGGTCGTAGAGAGCACCAATGGGCGAGATAACAGCAGCTGTACCACAAGCGCCTGCCTCCTCAAATGTAGCAAGCTCCTCAACGGGGATATCGCGCTCCTCAACAGTGAGACCAAGATCCTGAGCGATCTGACGAAGGCTCTTATTGGTGATTGAGGGAAGGATAGATGATGAATGAGGAGTAACATACTTGTTATCCTTGATACCAAAGAAGTTGGCAGCACCGAACTCCTCAACCTTAGTGTGAGTAGCAGCGTCGAGGTAGAGGACGTTAGAGAAGCCCTTAGTGTGAGCTGTCTCGAGTGACCAGATAGACGAAGCGTAGTTACCACCTACCTTTACGTCACCTGTTCCACGTGGAGCAGCACGATCCTGATCACGCATAATGAGAGCCTTGATAGCAGTCATACCACCCTTGAAGTATGGGCCAACAGGGGCGCAGAAGATGATAAGGTCAGCCTGATCTACAGCGCGAACACCCAAGCAGGGCTTAGTGCCGAGGAGGGTAGGACGGAGGTAGAGCGAAGCACCTGTCTCATAGGGAGGAATAAAGTCTGCATTGCGACGTACACACTCAACGCAACCCTCAACAAACTGCTCAACAGTAGGTGCGGGGAGACAGAGGCGGTTAGCCGAGTTGATCATACGCTTAGCGTTCTCGTCGGGACGGAAGAGGCGCACCTTGCCATCAACACCACGGAAGGCCTTCAAGCCCTCAAAGATCTCCAAGCCGTAGTGCAAACAAGCTGCAGACATGTGCATCTTGATGTACTCATCGTCAGTCACCTCCATCTGGCTCCACTGGCCATTCTCATAGTGGTAACGTACATTGAACGCGGTCTTGTAGTAGGCAAAACCAAGCTCACCCCATTTAATGTTTTCCATAGTAAAGTAAAAGTTTAATTGGTTATTTTTATATGTTTAGGTTGTCGTATATAAGGCTAACCCGTTAATTATCAATTATTTATCCTATCATCGCACCCGACATAGTCTTATCCTCGGGCTGCACCAAAACAAGGCGACCCAGCGCATCTTCGGCCATGAGTATCATACCACGCGACTCGATGCCCTTAATCTCGCGAGGTGCGAGGTTGGCGAGCACCAGCACCTGACGACCCACCAGCTGCTCGGGGGTGTAGTACTCGGCGATGCCCGAGACTATGGTGCGCTTGTCTATGCCCGTGTCGATTGTCAACTTAAGTAGCTTCTTAGTCTTTGCCACCTTCTCTGCCTCGATGATTGTCGACACACGGATATCCATCTTCTGAAAGTCGTCGAAGGTGACCTCCGCCTTCTGCTCCGTGACGTTCTGCGCAGCCTCGGCCTCGAGCTTTGCGCGACGCGAAGCCTCGAGCTTGTCGAGCTGTGCCTGGATGACGTCATCCTCAATCTTCTCGAACAAGAGCTGCGCCTCACCTATGGTGTGACCCGCAGCCATGAGCTCCATAGAGCCAAGCTCCTCCCATCCGAACTTATCCACCGCGAGCATCTTGAGCATCTTCTCGGCTGAGAAGGGCATGAAGGGCTCGATGGCGATGGCCGTATTAGCCGTTATCTGGAGGGCTATGTTAAGTATCGTCTTCACGCGCTCGGGGTCAGTTTTAACGACCTTCCAAGGCTCTGTGTCGGCGAGATATTTATTTCCTATGCGCGAGTATGCCATGGCATCCTTCAGTGCCTCACGGAAGTGATAATGCTCGATGTTACGCTCCAACGACGCCTTGATCTTCTGCATCTCGTCGATGGTGGCAATGTCGTAGTCGGTGAGCTCGCCACGCTCGGGCACGACGCCATTGTAGTACTTCTTGGTGAGCACCAACGCACGGTTTACGAAGTTACCCAATACGGCAACAAGCTCCGAGTTGTTGCGTGCCTGGAAGTCCTTCCATGTGAAGTCGTTATCCTTGGTCTCGGGGGCATTGGCACAGAGCACATAGCGCAACACATCCTCCTTGCCAGGGAACTCGTCTAAGTATTCGTGGAGCCATACCGCCCAGTTCTGCGATGTCGATATCTTGTCGCCCTCGAGGTTTAGGAACTCGTTGGCAGGCACATTTTCTGGGAGAACATAGCCACCGTGCGCCTTCAACATTGCGGGGAATACAATGCAGTGAAATACGATGTTATCCTTACCGATGAAATGTACCATCTTGGTGTCGTCGCTCTTCCAATACTTCTCCCAATCGGGCGTGAGGTCCTTTGTAGCAGATATATAGCCTATGGGGGCGTCAAACCATACGTATAGCACCTTGCCGTCAGCACCCTCCACGGGCACGGGAATACCCCAGTCGAGGTCGCGGCTCACGGCACGAGGCTGAAGGCCGAGGTCGAGCCAGCTCTTACACTGACCGTAGACGTTCGACTTCCACTCCTTGTGCCCCTCCAATATCCACTCGCGGAGGAAGCCCTCGTACTTATCTAATGGCAAGTACCAGTGCTTGGTCTCGCGCTTTACGGGCACAGCACCCGACACAGCACTCTTGGGATTTAGCAACTCGTCGGGCGAGAGCGTCGATCCGCACTTCTCGCACTGGTCGCCGTAGGCCTTCTCGTTCTGACAGTGGGGACATGTCCCCACGATGTAACGGTCGGCAAGGAATGTCTGCGCCTCCTCATCGTAGTACTGCATCGATGTCTGCTCGATGAACTTACCATCGTCGTAGAGCTTGCGGAAGAAGTCCGACGCTGTCACACGATGCGTAGGCGATGACGTGCGCGAATAGATGTCGAACGACATGCCAAGACGCTCGAACGAGCTCTTTATTATCTCGTGATAGCGGTCAACGACCTGCTGGGGTGTGATACCCTCCTTGCGTGCCTTTATAGTGATGGGCACACCGTGCTCGTCGCTACCGCATACCGAGATTACATCGTAACCCTTCAGTCGAAGATAACGTGTATATATATCCGAGGGCACGTAGACACCCGCCAGATGACCTATATGTACGGGGCCATTGGCGTATGGTAGTGCCGATGTTATAAGATAACGCTTGTATTCTTTGCTCATATTATTTTTTGTTACTCTTGTCTAAGTTGTTGATGCTACGACGATAAGCACACACTATGCTACGCCCCAGCGCATAATACGAAACAAAGGTAATAAAAATTATGCTAAACGGCAATAATAAACCTTATAAAAAATAGGATAAGAGCTGTGGGATGTAGCGGGGGCACGGTGTGTACTCCACGATGTCATTTCGAGCGTAGCCGAGGAATCTGGCCTATACCTCGCTGTGGTCAGCGACAGAAATAGGTTACTACGAGTTAGATGGGTTACTCTGTGTTTATCGCTGACAAAGAAAACATAGAACCTCACCTAACCCTTCCCTTTTGCGAATTGCAAAATGAAACATTAAACTATCACCGTTAAAGGAT
>JAFUPR010000079.1 GCA_017481145.1 Alistipes sp.
GTAGTGACAATCACTGGTAAGTCGTTGGGCTCTACGCACAACTTCCTCGCAAGGATGGGTACCTGCGTGGGTGACATCATCAACTTTGCAGGAGGTCTTCCTGAGGGCGATGTTAAGCTTCTCAATGGTGGTCCTATGATGGGTCGCTCGGTTGTGGACATTACGGCACCGCTTATCAAGGGTTGCTCGGGCATCACGGTGCTCACGGGCGCTGAGGCGGCACGTGGTAAGGAGATGGCCTGCATCAAGTGTGGTAAGTGCGTGGCAGCATGCCCCATGGGTCTTGAGCCCTACCTCCTCTCGAAGCTCGCCAAGTTGCAGAAGTGGGATATGGCCGAGGAGCATAACACCATCGACTGTATAGAGTGTGGTTGCTGCTCGTACACCTGTCCCTCGTATGTGCCTCTGTTGGACTACATACGCATCGGCAAACAGACGGTCATGACCAACATACGCGCGCGCGCGAACGCGAATAAGAAATAAGTATAACTGTTAAATATATATAACACACCTTAATATGGCAACCAGACTTTTTGCTGCACCCTCGCCACATCTACACGGAGGCGAGAATACACGCCGCATAATGGGCGATGTGGTGCTGGCGTTATTGCCCGCCTTGGCAGTCTCGACATACGTCTTAGGCTGGAGTGTGCTCTTTACAACGGCCGTTGCTGTTGTTAGCTGCGTAGCTTTTGAGTACCTCATCTGCCGCCTACTACTGAAGCGTAAGAGCACCATCTGCGACCTCTCGGCCGTAGTTACGGGCGTGCTCTTGGCGTTCAACCTCCCCGCGGGCATACCATGGTGGATAGTGGTCGTAGGCTCGCTCGTAGCCATAGGCATCGGTAAGATGACCTTCGGCGGCCTTGGCTGTAACCCCTTTAACCCTGCACTCACGGGACGTATATTCCTACTTATCGCCTACCCCGTGCAGATGACCGACTGGACAACAAATGTGCCCGACACACTCTCGGGCTCGACGATACTTCCCACCATAAAGTACAATATGGCACTTGTTAGTGAGGTTGACTTTATGGGCATGTTCGGTGGTAACATGAATGGCTCAATGGGTGAGATTGGCGCTTTGGCTCTTATCCTCGGAGGCTTGTACCTCCTCTGGCGCAGGGTTATATCGTGGCATATACCTGTCTCTATCCTTCTGACGATGGCCATCTTCGCGGCATGCGTAGGTGCGGGCTATGGAGGCTCGGTAGTATATGAGCTGCCCTTGTTCCACATTCTTGCTGGTGGTGCGCTCCTTGGTGCTATCTTCATGGCTACGGACTACTCGACGTCGCCCATGACGCATAAGGGAATGATTATCTATGGTGTTGGTATAGGTGTTATAACGATGATAATACGTCTCTGGGGTGCCTATCCCGAGGGTATGTCGTTCGCTATATTCATCATGAATGCCGTTACGCCGCTTATTAACAAGTATTGCCGACCTAAGCGTTTTGGTACTAAATAGTGGAGGATAGAGTATGAAGAGTTCATTGAAGAATATGGTTTTGGTGCTTCTGCTTATAAGCACCATCACAGCATTCCTCGTGGCGTTGGTCAACGACCTTACGAAGGAGGCCATCGCCGAGAGTATCACGAAGACGAAGAACGAGGCTAAGTTTGCCGTGCTCAGTACCTCAGCAAGCGAGGCATATATCGCTGCTGACACTACACGTGTTATTGGTGACTTCAACATCAATGTGAGCACTGTGGCGCGTAGCGACGACAACACAATCATCGGCTATGCCGTTGAGGCGCCGAGCATAACGAAGAATGGCTACGCCGACCGCATCGTGCTGATGGTGGGCTTCAAGGAGGAGGGTGACGCTACGGTTATCAATGCCGTAGAGGTGCTCTCGCAGAAGGAGACCCCAGGCCTCGGTGCTAATATGACAAAGGAGGGTAATAGCCTTGAGCGCAGCATCCTTGGCATCAACCCCGCGGAGTTGACATTTGCCGTAACGAAGGAGGGTGGCTCGTTTGATGCCCTCACAGGTTCGACAATATCTTCGCGTGCCTATGCTAATGCTGTGGAGACAGCATACGCGGGCTACCTGTGGGCTACAGGTCGTCTAAATACGGAGGCTGCCGTGGAGACCGCTACGGGAAGCACCGTGCAGAGTGATAGTAACCTATTGTAAACAGCAGAAAGGAGAATAATATGAGTAAGTTACAGATTATCACTAAGGGTATCATTAAGGAGAATCCCACCTTCTCGCTGGTATTAGGTATGTGCCCCACCATCGGTGTCACATCGTCGGCGATAAATGGTATGGGTATGGGTGTTGCGACGATGGCCGTGCTTATCATGTCTAACATGGCCATTGCAATGATTAAGAATGTCGTTCCCGACAAGGTGCGCATCCCCGCATTTATCGTAGTCATCGCCTCATTCGTGACGATTATCGAGATGCTCATGCAGGCCTACGTGCCCGCCCTCTACGCCTCACTCGGCGTCTTTATCCCACTTATCGTTGTTAACTGCATCATCCTCGGTCGTGCCGAGGCCTTCGCATCGAAGAACAGCGTGTGGGACTCAGCCTTAGATGGCGTAGGCATAGGCTTAGGCTTCACGCTCTCGCTCACCGTCATAGGCGCTGTGCGCGAGGTGCTTGGCTCGGGCGCTATCTTCGGCTACACGTTTGCCGAGGGTGTTATGCCGCTGCTCTTCATCCTGGCACCTGGAGGCTTCCTCGTGCTTGGCTACCTTATGGTTATGTTTAACAAGATTGCAAAACGATAGGCTACTATGAAAATGATGAATATACTTATAGGAGAGAATATATCGGCAGAGGTGCTCGACGGCTTCGCCACGGGTAGTGTCACGGTGCAGGCCATCACGCTCGTTGCCATCGTCATAGGTGCCATCTTCGTTAATAATGTCGTGCTGTCGCAGTTCCTCGGCATCTGTCCCTTCCTCGGCGTGTCGTCAAAGGTGGAGACATCGCTCGGCATGGGTATGGCCGTAACTTTCGTTATGGCACTCTCAGCTGTCGTAACATGGTGCTTGCAGAACTATGTCTTAGTTCCCCTCGGCATAGAATATATGCAGACCATCGCCTTTATCCTTGTCATCGCCGCCCTTGTGCAGATGGTCGAGATTGTGCTTAAGAAGGTGTCACCTGCATTATATCAGGCACTCGGCATCTTCCTGCCTCTTATAACGACAAACTGTGCTGTGTTGGGTCTTGCTATCCTTATGATTCAGAAAGACTTCGACCTGCTTACTGGTGTTATCTATCAGGTATCTACAGCCCTCGGTTTTGCTCTCGCATTGGTAATATTTGCTGGCATACGCGAGCGCTTAGAGGTCGAAGATGTGCCCATGGCATTGCGCGGTGTGCCCATCGCGTTGATTACAGCGGGCCTCCTCGCAATGGCATTTATGGGGTTTGCTAACGTAGTCCCCCTCCCGTAATTTCTTGTGATAGCGGCGCATTAGCGACGCTTCAATCAAAGCCCCGAATGGAAAATACGCTTAGTATGTCCCATCTGGGGCTTTCTCATGTCAGCGCCACTACTGCACCACTCTGACAAGAAATTAATTTAGTGTGATAAGGCAGACATCTACTGCCGCTAACAAAAAGTGCCGTCAATGGGATGTACGCCAGTACTACCCATCGACGGCATTTTTGCCGAGCGTTGTATCTGCAGCCTTCTAACACTAAATTAGTCTTGCGCTAATTTAAGCACAATTCTTTCTGACATGAAATTTAAGCTTTACTGCTTAGGTGTTTGAAACGAACCGAAGATTATAGGCATAGATGCTGCATAGGCTACATCCTCACCATCCTTAGTTGCAGGGGTCCAGATGGGAGCCTTGAGCATAACGGCACGGATAGCATCATCGAAGAGCGTATGCTCAGTGCCTTTCATATATGTTATCTTACTAACCTCGATATATCCCGCACTTGTGATGATATAATCCACAAGGATATGCGCCTCAAGACCCTGCTTGGCAAGCTCCTCAGGATAGCGTATATTATCACTAACCCAGCGCTCGAATGTCTCAAAACCTCCACCGAGGAACTTTGGTAATACATCGGGGTGCTCCACAACACGCATATCGTCAGACTTCGTTCTAATAAGTACCACGCCATTCTTCGTATCGCCGAAATCCTCATAGTAGCCCATGCCCTCCTTCAATAGATGCATAAAGAGGATAGTGCCCGACTTGCCGAGCTCTCGCACCTGCTCGATTGTTGCAGGCTTGCCATCGACAATCCATAGTGGCTCCTTATCGCCAAAAGAGCCCATAGTAAAGTTGCTCACATAGATCTTATCTACAACGACTCCATTGTCGTCAATGAACTCCTCTACATCGTTGTTTACATCCTCGTTCTGCTCTGGAAGCACGAAATTTACGGGCAATACAAACGACACAGAGACTGCCGTGCCCGTCTGGATACCAGGAGTCCAGCGTGGCGAGGTGGCGAAGATACGCTTAATCTCATCAACAAAGATGTCGGGATGGTTAGACTGCAACACCTTAATGCCATCCTGAACGATATAGCCCTCGCGGTTGACGACGAACTGCACAACGACCATATCCTGTAGCTGCATGTTCAGTGCCACCTCGGGATAGCGCAGATTCTGCATCACCCAATTGCGGAATGTATTGATGTCGCCACCCATAAACTTTGGCATAACATCGACATGGATAAATGGCATATCCTCCTCCTCTCTATCCTTGAGCGTTATCACTACCACACCATTAGATGTGTCACCAAAGCGCTGGAACTCCGCAACATCCTTATCGTTGCGCAGCACCGTGAGCGACTCTATATCGGTGGTGGGTACCTCCTGTACCTCCTCCACGGTCATAACCCTACCGTTGACGATATATAGAGGTGTCTGCTGCTCGCAACGCTCCGCTGCCGAGGCTATGAATGTCATGGCCAGGGCTACCAATAGAATAGATATACGTCTCATAACTCTTAATCTTTTTTGTTAGACAATCGTGTTCTTTGGTAAATAGCTATCTCCCTTTTGTTAGTGCAAAGATAATATCATAATATGTCCTAAACCTAATTTTGCAGGTTAAAGAGTGTTAATAGATTTGTTAAATAGAGTTAAAATCGAGGGTGACGATATACGGGCTATGAATTTTTATATACCTTTGTACTAACAGAGCATGGTGTTATGAAGGAGTCGAGCTTCAAAATAGCGGCGTTGGTCGTGGTGCTGTCGTTGGTGCTACTTGTCGCCATCGAGGCGGTATGGTCCGTGCGCACATATCGCAACATGCGCGACAGCTACGAGCTACAGATATGTAGCGTATTGGAGGAGGCAGCATGGAGGTATACCACGCCTACGATAAACGATAACGTAAGTATAAATATAGGTAACATCTCGCGCTTCGAGGCTCTCGTGGGCGAAGGTCTGCGTGCCGCAGGGTTAGACACCGACTACCGCGTGGAGGTGCTCTCGACGACAGATTCAGAGCCCATAGTGCTCATGGCCATGGGCGACATAGACCCAACACGTAGGGTTATATCTGTAGATAAGCACCTTAACCCTCTTATCCTACGTCTTAAGGTCCATGACCCTCATGCCACGATACTTAGTCGCATGTGCTGGATTGTGGTGCTTCAGATACTCTCGGTGCTCCTGCTCACCGTGACCTTCATCTACCTGCTACGTACCATCTTTCGCGCCAAGGAGGTGGATAGAATACGCCGTGACCTTACGCACAACATCACGCACGAGCTTAAGACACCCATTGCTGCGGCTCACGCAGCTACCGAAGCACTACGCACTATGCCCGCCATTGTCGAAGATCGAGATACTCGCAACGACTACCTCGATATGGCTCTTAAGGAGCTACACCGTCTCGACGATATGGTCGAGGAGATACTACGCAGTGCCACCGAGGAGTTTGCTACGGCAGAGTTGCGCCTCGAGAAGTGCGATTTACGAGATATGCTCCATGCTGTTTGCGACACGTTGCAACTGCGATATGCAGCTCGCAACATAGAGTGGCGCGTAGACATCAGCAGCGATTGTAGTGTCGTTGCCGACAGCTTCCACCTCAAGGGTGCCCTTACGGCAATAATAGACAACGCCATAAAATATAGCCCCGAGAGTCCTATTGTCGCCATACGTGCCAGCATCGAGCGTGCCTTCGTATATGTCGACATCGAGGATAACGGCATAGGCATACCACGCAGTGAGCATCGACATGTCTTCGAGAAGTTTCACCGTGTACGACCTGCCGATGGCTACACCACCTCGGGCTATGGTGTAGGGCTATACTATGCTCGTAGTGTAGCGCGCCGTCATGGTGGTGACATAACGCTATACTCCGCCGTAGGCCGAGGCTCACGCTTTAGAATAAGATTACCACGCTATGGGAAGTAAGCAGATACTTATCGTTGAAGACGAGGTCGCCTTGGGGCGCATCCTAAGTGATACGCTACGTGGCGCGGGCTACGATGTTGTCCTTGAGAGCGATGGCGCTACGGGTCTTGCCACCTTTCGACGTCTACGCCCCGATATGGTCATCGCCGACATTATGTTGCCTAAGATGGATGGCCTCACGATGGTCGAGAGGATGCGCCGTATGGATGCTAATGTCGAGGTACTATTTCTCTCGGCACGTAGTGGCGCTGAGGATGTCGTCGAGGGCTTCCGCCGTGGCGGTAATGACTACCTACGCAAGCCCTTCTCGTTAGATGAGCTCTTAGCGCGTGTTGCAGCTCTTATGTCGCGCCACCCCTCCACCCCCAAGGCGAGGGATAGCCTCCACACCATAGGACACTACCACCACGATAGCCACCGCTGGACACTCACCATAAATGGTACCACACGTCGTCTCACGGCACGCGAGTCTGCCATCCTTGAGCGGTTGGCTACACATGTGGGTGCTGTTGTTGACACGCGAGAGCTGCTCTTGGATATATGGGGCGATGATAACTACTATAACCTACGCTCGCTCAATGTCTTTATCTCGCGCCTTAGGGGCTACCTCTCGCAAGATAGACGCATCACCATACAGTCTGTCCGTGGCTCTGGCTACCGCCTGATGGTGGCGCGTGACGATGCGGAGGAATAGTGTATTTAACATGGAGATAACAAGTTGTACGGCCTACTCCTCATGGGAATAGGCCGTGCTCTATTTTTTTTCGCTACAATCGAGAATTACTATCTTAACATTCTAGATCTTTGAGATATCTCCCACCCTAATTCATATATCGTATTATAGTTTTCACGTATCTTATTGGCTATTTTCGACCGCTTATCCTTGAACTCCTTAAACTCTTTGCTTGCCCAGAAGCCTTTTCCATTTATAGCATCATTAACATTCTCTATGACTTCATTTTTAAACTTGTCGAAATCATCGTGCTCCAAGAGTTCTCCATATACCTCCAACCACTCGATATAAATCTCTGCCAAGGCGAGTTCACACTCATATTCGCATGCACCGAGTTTGGTGCTAATATATTCTCTCTTATCTGCTGCATAATCAGCATTTGATATCATCACCTCGGGCTCAACTATAGATGCTCTCTTATATTTAGCTTGTTGTGCCTTAGCAGTCTCTACGTATGCCTCGGTGACCTTGTCGGCAAGAGAACCATCCTTTTTCCTACAAAGATTAAAGCAGTCGGGGAGTTCCATCCTATTGCCAAAAGGTAGCTGCCATCCCCATGAATCGCTATAATTCCTAATGCAACCCTGCGAGAAGTCGCTATTCTCTGCAAACTTAGCAAACTCCTCATCGTTAAGTTTTAGCATCTCATTGGCAATCTTAATATACTTTTGTTGATACTTTATTAATGTCTCACCAGCTTTAATATTACTTATCTCCTCTGCTTCCAAGTATAACTCTTCGGGAGATGAACATGCTGTAAGCGCAAAAAGCGCTGAAAATAAAAATTATTGGTGTCCGATAAAGTTTGAAAAGCATATGAAAAGAGGTCTCAATTGCAGAATTTACGCGGTTGAGATTTCTTTTTTTTTAATACAAGCCCCCTAATCGAAAAGCGTTTGTTGTGGCGGTGATTTTTCTACGGACAAA
>JAFUPR010000080.1 GCA_017481145.1 Alistipes sp.
AAAATGTGTACTTTTGCCCATGGTTATTTAATTGTTTGTGGTGAACGTAAAATAACCAAAAAGGGCTGAATCCTGCAAATGGAATCAGCCCTAATTTTTATTTATTCAAAAAAGTTTTATCGGACACCAATAATTAGAAACCCACAGCCACAAGGCTGGCGCACCTCCGATACTCTGCAACAGCGGTCGGTCGAGCGAGCCCAATTTGTTGTCAGAAGGGGTTAGATGTGTCCTATCACAAAAAAGAGTGCCATGGGATAGTACCCTTTCGTACAGCCCATGGCACTCTATTTTTAGGGATAGGTCGAAGATGACCCCCTTATCACAACAAATTAAAAGCGGAAGCCGAGGGTTATGATAGCCTTATGTCGCATAGTCTTAAATTGATATATCTCGCTCTCAATGTCGAGGTTGGAGTCATCTTCATCTATGGCATAGTAGGTCTGGAAGGGGGTATAGCGGGTAGTGCTATACTGATATGCAAAGTCGAGATAGACGGAGCGATTAAACTTAAGTCCAAAGCCCGCGGTTATGATACTCTCGGTGGTGGGCAGAGGATGAGTGAAGATGGCATTCTCAAAGCCCTCTCGCATGTTCGAGCCACTCCATATATAACCTACACGTATGGGCAGGAATGGCAGTACATAGCCCTCAGCACCCACACGCACGGTATTGCCACCCTTGAAAACATCGTCTATCACATCGTTGTGCGCCACATCCACGGGAGCATATTGCAGGTGAGTAGACTGATACCAGCTACGTTCATAGTCGGCAGAGATGATGACGCGCTCGGCCAACGTCACAGCTACACCAGCAAGGAGGCGCGATGGCGAGCGGAAGCGCCACGAGTAAGAGCCAGCATCCTCCCAGATGCCCGAATATGCCTCGTCGTACATGTAACCATTCGGCATGATGGTATAATCCTCAGGGTTGTCGCCCGCGCTATATGTCGCCGACCACATATCTATATCATAGCGCATAGCAAGGTTATAGTACGTAGGCGTATGATATGCCACGCCTATACGCAGCCAGTCAACGGGACGTGCCGTGATGCCGAGCTTAAAGTTGAAGCCCGAGCCCGAGATATTGGTGCGCTGCATAGAGTTCATATACTCAAGTTGATATGGGTAGTCAGCACCTGAAGGGTAATTATTCTCAGGATAGTTATAGCTCTCGCCATAGAAGGTGTTACGACGGTAGCGCACATCCTGAAGACCGAGCGAGGCACCCACATATACACGGTCGATAAAGTTGAAGCCGACGGTAAAGGCATACTCTCCTATTGAGCCTCGCGTCTCCACCGACGAGAACTGGTTGATAGTAGCCTCGGGGGCTATGCGGTCAACGAACCAATCCTGTGCATCCCTATTATAATTTATGAGTCCATTCTTATACGCCGCCGTAGCACCCCACTGATATGGGTCACTACCAAAGGGGAGACGTCCTTCGCTATTTGGAGCCATGCCATCGACATCCGCCATCGTGCAGTATATGTTTGCCATGGAGATCATTGCAGAATTATCAAACGAGGCATTGAGCGTATTCTGGTTGAAGTCGGCAATGCGATTGTAGACGAAGCCAACGTTAAGGTTCGTGAGAGCCTTATTGCTACGGTAGACACTAAACACACCACCAGCACTTGCCATACCAAAGCGCTCGGTGTGGTCGTTGAACTCTTGGTCGCGCTTAGGGGTATTGCTACTATAATATGGATCACCACCCTCGGTAGGGCTCTTGGTGAACTGCATCATAGGCGTGATGCTCACATCGCTCTCCACATACATACCAATACCTGCAGGGTTCATCGATGCAGAGATCATATCAGCGCCAAGAGCCGTGAAGGCATTACCCATGGCCATCGAGCGTGCCGTACCATAGCTATGTGTCGTGAAGCTGAGGTTGTAGAGGTCGCCCCAGTGTATGATGTAGTTGTCGAGCGTCGTACCTCCGAAGTTGACACTCTGTGCCTTGGCTGAGCCAAGGGGCATAAGCACCATTAGCACTACAACAATTATAGTCGAAATCTTTCTCATAGCCTTATTGTTTTATCTGTTTTAACTACATATTGTAACAAGGAGTATGCCGCACGGTTACAGCATACTCCTCACATATAGCACTATCTGCGTGACGACGTACTACCTCCCGAACGCATCGACCCTCCCGAGCGCGAGCCTGCGCCACCAGAGAAGTTGACCGAGCGATTTGTCGTACTATTTACCGTACCACGCGAGGTGTTGTTGCGGTTCTCGTACGATGTGGCCGTGCGGAAGTTGTCGCTACGATGCGTATTCGTCGTATTATTGTTGTAGGTGGTGGTGTTATTACGAGTGTTGCGGTCGCGCACGGTTGTCGCTGTCGTTCCCGTGCGGCGATCATTCACACCTGTACTCACAGCACCCGTATAGCGGTGGTTGCCACGATTCTCGGTCACCGCCCCATAGTTACGATTCGACGTAGGCGAGGTGTAACGTGAGCCCGTGTTGCGAGAGTCGCCATTGTAGTTGTGCCTTGGCCCATGCGATGCCCCTGGCCCTGTGGTAGGATGGTGAGGTCCATTGTCAGGACGGTGGTGCGGCGGCATAGGTGGACGGTGCGGTGGGTAGCCAGGGTAATAGCCAGGATAGTAGCCAGGATAATAGCCTGGATAGTATCCTCCCCAGTACCAGTTATAGTAGGGGTTGTAGCATATTGTCCAGTTCCAGTCGTACCACGAGTATCGCGGATAGCCCCACCACGAGTAGTAGAAGGGGTCGACATACATATTCCAGCCGTATGTCCATGGCGAGGCGTAGATGCCGAATGTCACGTTTGTTGCACCCCACGAACCGAACATCGAGGTTATGTACTTAGGCTCTACCCATACCTGGTCGCCCGAGACCATCACGTTATAGAAAGCGGGATCGTAGGCCGTGGCGTAGAACATAGCGTCGTTCGTTGCGAGGTCGTAATAGCTCGACGGCATGCGGTATGTTGGCGACGTGAAGCCATAGAGACGTCGCGCATAGGCGCTCTCATAGCTATCAGCAAGCACCGACGTGAAGCTGTCGCCAACAACCATAGCCTCATACTCAGCCTGAGCGATGAGTGCCTCATATTGTGCTTGTCGAGCCTCAGCGCGTGCCTTCTCAGCCTCAGCCTGTGCCTTAAGCTCGTTAGCTACCTCCACACGATTATTCGTTCGATACAGATCGCTCGATCCGTACGACGTACTCATCATCGCCGTACAGCCACCCAGCAGCATGGCTGCGAGGGCTACTAACATTATACGAAGTGATCCTTTCATAGTTCTGTAGGTATTTAGAAGTATCATCTACTACAAAGATAATCTTTTTTTAAAAATCTGAACTCAACTACCGTTAAACACCCTATTTTGTAGGGTGAACCGCCCAAATGGAGGGTTGAACTACGCCCCTACTTGACGTTAGTCACCTCACGTCGGTTCATGAGGGCATGCGTTATCGTCAGCTCATCGACATACTCCAACTCGTCACCAAAGCCTATGCCACGCGCTATGGTCGTAACCTTCACATCGGGGAAGGCTTTCAGGCGGCTGAGCAGATAGAAGAGCGTCGTCTCACCCTCGACAGATGTCGATATGGCCACAATGACCTCGCGTATGTTTCCCGCAAGGAGCTTATCACACAAGAGGTCGATCTTCAGGTCAGAGGGACCTATGCCCTGCATCGGCGATATCACACCACCAAGGACATGGTAGACGCCTCGATACTGACCCGTATTCTCTATCGACATAAGGTCCTGCACCTGCTCCACAACGCATATCGTCGAGCTATCGCGGCGCGTATCGCTACATATAGGACACAAGTCGCCATCCGAGAGGTTGTTACAACTACGGCAGTAGCGAATGTCGTGCCGAAAGCTCGCTATCGACTGCGACAGTGTATCCACAACCTCCGTGTCCATCTTGAGGATGTGCATAGCCAGACGCATCGCCGTGCGTCGTCCTATGCCTGGCAGACGCTGTAGCTCGCTGCACACATTATCCAAGAGCCTCGACATGCCTCTAAATCATTTCGATATATGACGAACGAATCCATCCCTTCTCGCCATCGAGGAAGAGCACCTCGCTCCAGTCGCCATGGCTACGCAGCATACTCACAGTCACACCCTGCGACGGGCGGCGTATAATCTTAGAGGCGCTATCTGGCGAGGCGTGTACGGGGGTGGTATCGTTGCATACCACCACGGCGCGCTCATCCTCCACCACCGCACTACGGCTCGACAGTGCTAAGGCCGTAGCAACGATGACGACAACCATACATGCCATCGCTGTGAAGAAGCCCACCTTACGTAGCACCATACGCTCCGATAGCAGATAGAAGAGCACTAACATGAACGTGAGCACAAGAGCAACGAGCGATACTACCGTCCAGGCATTTGACGTCATAGTGTTACGCAGGGCTATCCACATCGTAGCTATGAAGCTGTCGGGCACCGCCTCCGTATCGTTGGTATGGTCTACGGCGATGTCGAGGTTGTAGCGAGCATCCTCCATCGCGGGGTTGAGCTTCAGCGCACGGTGGTAGTTCAACACGGCACGTCCAAGCTCGCCACCTGCAAAATGTCGCGACACCCCAGGTGTGTACTCCTGACCAAGCTTAAAGTAGGCACCCGCAAGATTATAGTATATGTCAGCCGACACCTCTCCTAACTCTATGACCCTCTCGAAGTTATCGACTGCACGCGCATAATCGCCATCCTCATAGGCAGCAATACCCTCCTTCCAGCACACCTCTGCCGTGGTACGCTTGTCGGCAGCATGGGCACTGCCCACTACAACAAACAGGGCCACCACAACAGCTAAAATATTTCTGACCTCTCTCATCTCTTAACGCTTTACTACATTCTCAATCTTCGATATCACCTCTGCAGCGAAGGCATAAACCTCGCTCATGTCGCCCTCGGCCGAGGGTGCATACTGCGCCTCCTCCGAGCGCGATATTATCTCGCAGAACTGCTCGGCAACATCGGCCGACACACCACGACGGTATAATACCTCGCGGATGGTCTCCTTCGTGAGGTTCGAGACGGGGATATTGAACTTATCGCTTATATATCCCCACATTGCACGTAGCATCTCCTCGTAGAAGGCATGGCGGTTGCCCTCCTCCATCGAGCGCTGAGCCATACGTAGACGCTGCACCGCCACCTTATCGGCACGCTTCATGCGGCGCGCCACGATGTTGCGGTTGTCGCGTATGCGCTTCCTCAGAGCGACATAGACTACGACAAACAACGCCACGGCCACAACCACCACAAGCCAATATATGGGCGTGAGTATCATCATGCTCGCCGCGCTGCTTGGGAGTTTGCCCGTATGAATAAATCGTATGTCGCGGTCGAGCTGACGCATCGCACCCCCATAGCCAGCATAGCCACCTACCATGGGGACAGCCGCCGCCGTGCCATCATCCGTGACCTTCACGGTATAAGGCTCTGTTGTAAGGGTGTGGTACTCGCCTGTCGTAGGGTCGAAGTAGCTGAATAGCATGGGTTCTATGCGGAACTCACCCGCCGAACGCGCCACGAAGGGGTAGGTATATGTTATGCTTCCCGACGTTCCCGAGGCTGTGAGCTTGACGTTATCCACAACCTTGGTGTCGTACTTCTCGAACGACTCGGGGAGTATGAGCGTAGGCGCTGTTATGAACTTCAGATTACCATTTCCCGCAATGGTCACCTCTATCTGGTCGGCAGTGTTGCTCTCAAGCTCAGCCTGGGGCATGCGACTCGACATGGTGAAGCTACCCACCGCACCATTGAACGAGGCAGGAGCTCCCTGCGGGAAGTCCTTGACGTTGATGGTTATGGGCGATGTCCTCAGCTCGCGTGACACGTGGTATACCTGCCTACCTCCGAAGATAGGGTCGAAGTGCCGCTTATCCTCGACAACAACCTGTGCTAATACGCTCATTATGGTTGCTGGTATCACTATTTTGCCACTCTGCTGTGGCGATAGTAGCAACTCCTTTATCTTGTATGCCTCGTATATGCGACCACCTAGCTGCTCACGCGAGGGGGTATTGTCGAACGAGAGCTCCTGCGACCAGAAGCCGTCGAACGAGGGCATATCTAAGCTCTCTATGCTATCAATGTTCACACGCGTGTAAAGCATGAGCCATGCACGTATCGACTCACCCTTGTATACATCCGTCTCCGACACTAATAGTTTGAGCACTATGTCGTCCTTGGCTATGCGACTCTCGGGGGTCTGCTGTCGAGGATTACGCTCTGTCGCAGCACTGCTTTCAGCCTCACCCTCATCAATAACCTCTATGGCTAAGGGCTTCGTTGTGTAGCTCTTGCCATCAACCTTTATCGAGGCACTAGCTATGGTAAAGGTACCACTCTCGGATGGTAGCAGTACGTATGTGTAGGTGCAGTTGTAGCTCGACGACTGCTTACCGTTGATGAATTGTATTGAGTGTCCCGTAGATACCGAGGGCCCTGCGAGCACCTCGAATCCCGTGAATGCTGGCGCCTTAAAACTGTCGCGCTCAGGCTCGGCATCTACCGAAAACTCCACACGAAACGGCTGTCCGAGAGCTGTTAGTGCAGGAGCATCTACCGTAAATGATGCTTGTCCCCATGCCACCCACGACGAGGCTAATGCCACAAGAACAAGTATTAATCTTAATGTAGTCTTCATCTTAACAAAACAACTTATCTTCCGACATTTATTAAACGCCTCGGCGAGCGTTTTATTGTAGGATGTGAGCGATAGCACCTCGCCATCCATAGAGTTCAACTATTATTAGCCACCATTGGTAATAGATGCTGTTTGGTGGCTTGTCGCCGCTTGTGAAACCGCAGCATACTTGACGTATGTGAGTACCCCCAGCAATCCAAGTCCGAAATAACTCCGCTACCGCTGTAGTATTAAGAGCGGAGAGTGGGGTTAGTTTGGTGGCTTGTCGCCGCTGGTGAAACCGCAGCATACTTGACGTATGTGAGGATTTCACCAGCAAGCAAGACGCCGAAATAACTCCGCTATACGCTTTTAATGAGCGAAGTCAGCAAAAAAATCATTACCCTTATCATCAACGATGATGAAGGCAGGGAAGTTCTCAACATATATCTTACGTACAGCCTCCATGCCGAGCTCCTCGAAGTCTACGACCTCAACTTTCTTGATTGAGTTCTTCGCAAGGATAGCTGCGGGGCCACCAATAGAGCCAAGGTAGAAGCCGCCGTTGTTCTTACATGCGTCGGTCACCTGCTGTGAGCGGTTACCCTTAGCCACCATGACCATAGAGCCACCAGCCTTCTGGAAGAGGTCTACGTAAGAGTCCATACGTCCAGCTGTGGTTGGGCCAAATGAGCCTGAAGCCATGCCTGCGGGTGTCTTCGCGGGACCTGCGTAGTAGACGGGGTGGTTCTTGAAGTAGTCGGGCATGGGCTTACCCTCGTCAAGCATCTGCTTGATGCGGGCGTGGGCGATGTCGCGAGCCACAACCAGTGTACCCTTGAGGTTAAGGCGCGTCTTTATGGGGTACTTAGAGAGAATCTCGCGCACCTTATCCATGCCCTCGTCGAGGTCGATGTCCACTGCGGGCGACATTGCGGGCGCCTCAGCGGGGAGGAAGCGTGCGGGGTTCTTCTCCAACTGCTCGATGAAGATACCCTCGGGCGTAATCTTAGCCTTGATGTTACGGTCTGCCGAGCAGCTCACGCCGATAGCTACGGGGCATGAGGCTGCATGACGCGGAGCGCGGATGACGCGCACGTCGTGAACGTAGTACTTACCACCAAACTGAGCACCGAGGCCTATCTCCTGGCATATCTTCTCAACCTTAGCCTCCCACTCGAGGTCGCGGAAGCAACGGCCACCCTCGTTACCCGATGTGGGGAGCTCGTCGAGGTAGCCAGCCGATGCCTTCTTTACGGTCGAGAGACACATCTCCGCCGACGTACCACCGATGCAGATGGCAAGGTGATAAGGGGGACATGCCGACGTGCCGAGGTCGAGGATATGCTTCTTAATGAAGGCTGTCAACGACTCCTCGTTAAGGAGAGCCTTAGTCTGCTGTTAGAGGAAGGTCTTATTTGCCGAGCCACCACCCTTGGTGATGAACAAGAACTCGTACTCCATACCTGGGTGACCACCATAGATGTCGATCTGCGCAGGGAGGTTGGTTGCCGAGTTCTTCTCCTCGGTCATCGTAAAGGGCACAACCTGCGAGTAACGGAGGTTACGCTCCTTGTATGTCTCATACACACCACGCGAGATGCACTCGGCATCGTTAGCACCCGTGTACACATCCTCACCCTTATGTCCTATACAGATGGCAGTACCCGTATCCTGACATGTGGGCAGCTCACCCTCGGCAGCCACGCACTGGTTCATAAGCATGGTGTAGGCAACGAATTTATCGTTATCCGTAGCCTCGGG
Source organism: Alistipes sp. (assembly GCA_017481145.1). Lineage (GTDB taxonomy): Bacteria > Bacteroidota > Bacteroidia > Bacteroidales > Rikenellaceae > Alistipes. Next base: position 8,411 of record JAFUPR010000080.1, read on the forward strand.
GTCCTTGAGAATGGTAGCAAGCTTCTGGAGGTGTGAGGCGCGGAGGTAGAACGACACATCGCTATATGCCTCCTTAGCCAAAAGTTCCAAACCCTTGGGGTCTACCTTCAAAATCTTGCGACCGTCGCACTCTACGACCTTGACATAGTCCTTCGTGAGAAGGCGATACTCCGTCCTGTCCGTCTCGATAGGGAACGGCTCCTGATAGATGAAATCAGCCATAATTGTTTTCTTTATTAGTTGTTATCGGTTTCTGCTGTTACGGGGGTGAGCGTCACGCTCTCAATGTTGATATTCTCCAGCTCCTCCATGTCGATGCCCTCAACCTTGAGGTTAGACTCCTCGACTACGGCCTCAGACTCAGAGGGGCTATTATAGCTCTGGATGAAGTCGATGATGCCGAAGATGAATACCAACGACACCAGCACGGGACATACCCACTTCAAGAGGAAGCGTATCACAGGGTAGGTGGCTCTGTCGACACCACCCTCGGCCGTAAGCTCGGCCTTCATATCCTCCTTCTTCCACACCCAGCCAACAAACACAGCCGTCATCACACCCAAAAGCGGCAACATGACGATAGCCGTGAAGTTATCCAACAGGGCAAAGATATTCATACCAAGCACCTTGACATCACTCCAGTCGCCCAACGACAACGAGGCAACGGTAGCAAGGAGCATAGCACCAATGGTCACAATCCAAGCACCCTTATTTCTCGACATGCCACGCTTCTCGACGAAGTACGACGTCACAGCCTCATGCATAGAGATGGTCGACGATAGTGCCGCAAGACCCAGCAATAGGAAGAAGAGCGCTGCCCAGATATTTCCTGCGGGCATGGCTGAGAATACCTTGGGCATGGCGACGAAGGCCAACTGCATGCCACTCTCGTTCTCCACGCCTGCCGAAAAGATGATGATGGCAGCGGTGAGTGCCACAAACGTGTCGAGCGACACCACGCTGATGGCCGTGCCCGCGAGCTTCGTGCCATCCTTGAAGTACGAGCCATAGATAAGCATAGCACCCATACCTATCGAGAGGGTAAAGAAGGCCTGACCCATAGCGTCGAGGAAGGTCTTACCCGACACCTTCGAGAAGTCGGGCGTGAAGACATTACCCAGTGCCTCACGTCCCTCAGGCAACCATACCGAGTAGATGGCCAAGACGATAAGTATGACAAAAAGCATGGGCATCATTATTTTTGACGCCTTCTCGATACCGCCCTGCACACCACCGATGATGATGAAGTGGTTGATGAGAATGAAGATGTAGGTGAAGATAAGCGGAGCCCATGTTGCCGTGGTAAACTCCGTGAAGAAAGCGCCAAAGTCACCACCTATAGCACCCGTTGCCGAGGCTATGGTGTACTTTACTGTCCAGCCCGAGATTACGAAGTAGTAGCCCATGATGAGGAAGACAGAGATGAGACCCGCAGCACCGAGCCATCCCCAGCCACGACGTATCTTCGAAAAGGCGTCGATAGGGTTACACTTCGAGTTGTGACCCACAGCGAACTCCGCAATAAGGAGTGGTAGTCCGAGTAGTAGGATACAACCCAAGTAGATAAGGATGAAGGCGCCACCACCATTCTCGGATGTGATGTATGGGAAACGCCAGATATTGCCGAGGCCTATTGCCGAGCCTGCGGCTGCGAGGATGGCGGCAATCTTACCGCCGAAGCCTCCACGTGATGTCTTTTCAGCCATTGTTATGCTATCCAATTAGAGTTACACTCACTTTGTCAATCTTGCCTCCGAGGGGCGGGGCGAGCTTCGCCACCGTACACTCCACCTCACAAATCTCGGGGAAGGCATCCTTCACCGCTAAGATGATGTTCGAGGCTGCTGCCTCGATGGTACGCTGCGTACGCTGCATCGTGCGCTCCACAATCTCGTAGACGGTGAGGTAGTTCACCGCCTGCGTCACATCGTCTGTAGTGGGCAGGTCGCCCAACGGTGTGCGTATGGCTAAGTCCACACGAAAGCGATTACCCACCTGCTGCTCAAGGTCGTAGCAGCCATGATAAGCACGTAGGTAGATGCCATCAAGACGTATTGTATAGATCTTCTCCACGGGTTACTCGACGGTGATAAGGTAGTAATTCTTCTTACCGCGCTGCGCAAGGAGGTACTTATTAGCGATAAGGTCGGCCTCTGTAACTGCACGCATAGGGTCAGTGACCTTCTCCTTATTGAGCTGCACGCCACCACCCTGTACCATCTTGCGACACTCACCCTTCGAGGGGAACACCTTGCACACATCGGCGACGATGTCGATAAAGGGCTTGTCAAGGTCGGCACGCGAGATGGTGAACTGCGGCACACCCTCAAATACCTGAAGTAAGGTAGCCTCGTCCAACGAACGCAACGCCTCAGATGTGGCATTACCAAAGAGGATGTTAGAGGCTGCCTGCGCCTTCTCCAGCTCCTCCTTAGAGTGAATCATCGTCGTCAGCTCCTCGGCAAGACGCCTCTGCAAAACACGGAGGTGAGGGGCTGCATCGTGCTCCTCTACAAGATTCTCTACCGTCGAACGATCCAGTAGCGTAAATATCTTGATGTAGCGCTTAGCATCATCGTCGCTTACGTTCAACCAGAACTGGTAGAACTTGTAGGGCGAGGTATAGCGCGCATCGAGCCATACGTTACCGCTCTCGGTCTTGCCAAACTTCGTACCATCGGCCTTGGTGATAAGCGGACATGTGATAGCAAAAGCCTCAGCCTCAGCGCCAAGCTTACGACGTATGAGCTCCGTACCCGTGGTGATATTACCCCACTGGTCGGCACCGCCAAGCTGCACCTTACAATTGTACTCGTTATAGAGGTGGAGGAAGTCGTAGCCCTGGAGTAGCTGGTAGGTGAACTCCGTGAACGACATACCGTCACCCTCGCCATTGAAACGCTTCTTCACCGAGTCCTTAGCCATCATGTAGTTGACGGTGATGCACTTACCGATGTCGCGTGCAAAGTCGAGGAACGAGAACTCCTTCATCCAGTCGTAGTTGTTGACCAACAAGGCGTGATTCTCCGCCGTAGAGTCGAAATCTATGAGCTTCGCAAGCTGGTTCTTGATGGCCTCCTGGTTGTGGCGCAACGTTGCCTCGTCGAGGAGGTTGCGCTCCTGCGACTTACCCGAGGGGTCACCAATCATACCCGTCGCACCACCGATGAGCGCTATGGGACGATGGCCACACATCTGAAAGTGCTTCAATATCATCACACCCACAAGGTGACCTATATGGAGTGAATCGGCCGTAGGGTCGATGCCGAGGTAGGCCGTAGTCATCTCTTTCTGCAACTGCTCCTTGGCACCAGGCATGATTGTATGTATCATACCACGCCACTCGAGCTCCTGAACAAAATCCTTAATCATCTTATCTCTATTAGTTTAGTTATATCTTTGTTTAACAACGTACTGACTATTCAACATCGAGGCCAAGACGCTCTATCATCTCGCTGATACGCTCGTTCTTGGTGACCATGTGTCGCAATCTATCCTCAAGGGTTATGGGGCGCGCCACACGTATCTGCTCATTGACGATGATGTTAAGCTCTATAAGCCCCTCGGCGCCACTATGCTTGGCCAAGAAGCGCTGCCACTCGCTCTTATCGCGCATGATCTCGGTGTAGAGCTCGCCCGAGGGTACTACGATAGTCACCACATTACCCTCAACCTTCATCGCCTGGAACGCCTCGACAAAGCGTCTGCGCCCCTTCATAAGATCATCGACCATCCTATCCTTTGCCAACGATAGCTTCTCCTCGGCACGTGGGTCTACGACTATTGTCTTCTTCTTTGCCACCTCCTCAGCCGCAAGCTCTGTCGCGGTCTTAGCATCGCCACTAAGAAGGTTGTTGAGCGATATTCCCGACCTCTTAGCACGTGGCTGAGTGGCAGGTTGTGCCACTGGTTGTGCAGCCTCGCGTGGCTCTGGCATAACCCTTGCCAACACCTTTGCATCAATATTTGCTAAGATCTTCGCCTCTATCTTCTCCTCCACTCTATCCATCACCTCCATCCTGCGCGGTTGCGATACAGGCGCGAGCTGTGGTGCTGGCGCAGCTGGAGATACATGAGCTGCTGGTGCTGCTGGTGCCACCTCAACAAGTTCGGGCAGAGCGGCCTCCGTTGCAAAGGTCTCGAATGTTACCTCACCATTTTTTTTTTGGCCGAGACCTGCAATCTTCATAAGTCCCAGCTCAACAAGCAATCGTTGATTCGATGATTGGCGTATCCTACCATCAGCCTCCGTCAGAAGCGATATAGCCCCGAAGAGGAATGACTCGTCACACTGCGCCGCCTGTCTCTTATACCTCTCCACAAGCGTGCCCGTGAACTCCACGAGTGACACTGCAGGTCCCTTTGCCATCAGCAGGTCACGCATGTGAGCATTAAGACCCGCAATAAACACCTGGGGCGAGAATCCACGCGAGAGGACATCGTCAAACAGCATGAGCGCATCAACATACCTACCCGCAAGAAGCAACTCCGTAGCCTTGAAATAGGTGTCGTAGTCGAGGACATTGAGTGTCGCCGCAACATCCTTATAGTTGAGCGTCGTGCCGCAGAACGACACCGCCTTATCGAACATCGACAGTGCATCGCGCATACCGCCATCGGCCTTGTGAGCTATAAGGTTAAGCGCCTCGTCATCAGCCTCAACACCCTCCTGCTGGGCTATATAACGCAGATACTCCACGCCATCTTCAACCTTTATACGATTGAAGTCGTATATCTGACATCGCGAGAGGATGGTGGGTATAATCTTATGCTTCTCGGTCGTCGCCAGGATAAATATAGCGTGACGCGGTGGCTCCTCCAACGTCTTGAGGAAGGCGTTGAATGCCGCCGCCGAGAGCATGTGAACCTCGTCTATAACAAATACCGAATAGCGTCCCTGTTGAGGGATGATGCGCACCTGCTCGATAAGGTTACGAATGTCGTCAACCGAGTTGTTCGAGGCGGCATCCAGCTCGTGGACATTCAACGAGCGTCCCTCGTTGAACGAACGACACGACTCACACTCGTTGCACGCCTCACCCGCCTGTGGATTAAGGCAATTGATAGCCTTGGCAAAGATACGTGCGCAAGTGGTCTTACCAACACCACGCGGCCCACAGAAGAGGTAGGCATGGGCAAGCTGCCCACGCTCGATTGCATTTTTCAGTGTCGACGTGATATGACGCTGTCCAACAACCGTAGCAAAGGTTGCAGGGCGATACTTACGTGCTGAAACAATAAAATTTTCCATAACTTGACAAAGGTAGTAAAAAAATTCCTCACTTTGCACGTGTGCGCGTACTTTTTCGCATACCCCCATTGCAAATTCTCTGCTATACATTATCTTTGCCACCGCAACATAACGAAACACGAGCGGTGCAGAAACGCGCAAAAAGACTATATTTCTATGCAAAGAATACTCCTAATACTCCTCCTTTTCACAGCACTCATTCAGGGCAACGTACACGCCGAAAGTCGGGGCTTTAACCTCGTGGTTGTGGGCGATCCACAGCCACAAACCGAGGAACAAATCACGCGCTTAGAGCGAGAGATAATACCCCAGATAGGCGTCATCGTCGAGGAGTACCGCGCGACGGGCTACCCCACGGCCATACTCCTCACAGGGGATGTGGTGTGGGATACCATGGAGTTCTTACCCCGCGTGAAGGCGATGTTCGAGAGCCTTGGCGTACCCGTATATGCCGTTATAGGCAACCATGATCACCCCGCCGATATTGCTAATAATGAGCGCATTGCACAGAGCCATTACGAAAAGGTGTGGGGACAGAGATACTATACCCTCGAACTTGGCAACACACGCTTCGTAGCACTTGATAACATCTGCTATACCGACCACGACAACTACACGATAGCCGTCGATCGCAAACAGCTACGCTGGCTACGTCGCACGATACGTAAGGCTGATGAAAATCAGCGCATAGCCATCATGATGCATGCGCCAGCAGTCAACTACCGCAGTGGTGAGGTACTCGACTACGCCACAGAAATTATTGATATTGTGGGCGATAGAGAGCTACACTTCATCACTGGTCACCGCCACCGCCACGCTACGGCCGACATCGCCACGAACATCACCGAACATAGTGTTGCACAGGTTAATGGCAACCTGTGGTTTGCACCCATCTGCTCCGACGGTACGCCACGTGGTGTATTCTGCATCGAGGAGCGCGATAACAGCTGGCGATGGCAGCACCGCATATTGGGCGAGAGTGCAGATTATCAGCTTGTTGCATGGGATGAGGGTATTGTACGCGACAATGAGTCGTACGTCGTAGCCAAGGTTATTGGCTGGGATGCCTCATGGCGCGTGGAGTGGATGGAGAACGGAGAGCCAAGGGGCGAGATGGAGAGGATAGAGATTGTCGACCCCGACTATATGCACTATGTCGATAAGGAGGCCGACTACGACGACATAATCATGGCGCGTCTACGTCGCTCGGCATATCCTCATGGGCACTATTATCGTTGTCGTCGCACGGTAGAAAATAGCGAAATTACCATTATGGCTACCGACCGTTTTGGTCGTACCTTTACCATAGGCGTCGAGTAGTCTATCGTATTGGCGTGATGCGTCGCGTAACGGCGAGCGTTGCCACCGATATACGGCTGTCGGGCACAGCATCGAGGATGGTACGCACGGCGGCACTAAGCGTAGCTCCCGAGGTGAGCACATCGTCAACCAGGAGGATATGCCTACCCTTGAGTCGCTCCGCCTGGCGTACACCAAAGAGTTTGTCGACATTCTGCCAGCGCTCAGCACCACGTCGTCGTGCCTGTGACGGGTTGTTTCTCAGACGACGCATAGCACGACGCTCGACCCTCACACCCATAGCCTCGGCCATACCCTCGGCTAAATATGTCGACTGATTATATCCGCGCTTAAATAGTTTTATCGGGTGTAACGGTATGGGGACGATGACATCCACATCGTCGTAGAGTCCCGACTCCTTAAGCTCCGAGCCATACCAACGTCCCATGGTACGGGCGATATGCCACTGGCCACCATACTTGAAGCGGTGTACCAACGTACGCCAGAGGCTTGTGCCCGAAAAGAAGAAGAATGCCGAACCCTCGACAATAGGTACGATGCCGTCGAAGTGCTCCTTCACGGGATTATTGCTCTCGCGCCAATAGTTAGTAAGCGGTATCTCGTACCTACAGCGCAAGCAGATACCGTGCATAGCATCACTTACATACTCGCCACAAACGACACAGCGCCGCGGAAAGAATAGCGAGCCGATGGCGCTGAATATACTACGAAGCATCGACATCAACGTTAATCTTTACGCCCTTATACTTTGGGTTATCACCCACGACCTTGAGTGCTTGGCTCAGCAGCTGTCGCGCTCGCGACATTGAGGCTCCCGACTCAATCTTTAGCATTATCTCGCTACGATGCTCACCACGAAGCATCTCCACAGCGGCCGACACGGGCCCCATGACCCTCGCGCCAAACCTGCGGCATAGCTCGTCGGCAAGGGTATGCGAGGCGTAGCGCAACACCTCGTAATCCTCATGACGCAAGAGTAGGCGTATTAGGTGGGCGTATGGAGGATAGCCGAAGGCCTTGCGCTCGGCAAGCTCCGTGCGCGCCATGGCGTGATAGTCGCCCGAGGCGACATGCTGAATCACAGGGTGCTTGGGCTGCGAGGTCTGTATCACCACACTTCCACGATCATGGCGTCTACCAGCACGACCTGCCACCTGCATCATAAGTTGAAAGGCGCGCTCCGAGGCGCGGAAGTCGGGTGTGGAGAGCAGATTGTCGGCATTGAGTATACCAACAGTGGTGACACCACCAAAATCAAAGCCCTTGGTTATTATCTGCGTGCCTACAAGGATATCGGTCTGGCCACTCTCAAAGCGTTTTACTATATTTTTAAAGGCTCGCTCCGATGTCGACGTATCGCCATCGAGACGCTCGACATGTGCCTCGGGGAAGAGACGTGCAATCTCCTCGACGACCTTCTCGGTACCAAAGCCCATGGTCTTGATATCCTGCGTCTGGCAGTTGGGGCACACCGATGGGCGCTCCATAGTATAGCCGCAATAGTGGCACTCCATGCGTCGTGTGGTGCGGTGCTCCGTAAGCGTCACGTTGCAGTGCGGACATCGTGGTGAGTAACCACACGTACGACACTGTATATAAGGAGCATAGCCGCGACGATTCTGAAAGAGGATGGTCTGCTTAGCATCGTCGAGCGAGCGACGTATAAGACGTAGTAGGTCGAAGTTGAAGTGTGTCTTTCGCTCGCCACGTTTCACCGCACGCAGGGTGTCAGAGACGACAACCTCGGGGAGGACAGCCTCGCCCCAGCGCTCCGTGAGCTCCACATAGGCATACTTACCCGCCAGAGCATTGACATAGCTCTCAAGGGCAGGCGTAGCACTACCCAAGACCACATGCGCACCGTAAATCTTACCCATCATGACGGCCACATCACGAGCGTTATAGCGTGGTTGCATATCACTCTGCTTATAGCTGGGGTCGTGCTCCTCGTCGACGCTAACAATCGCACCACTACGCAATGGCAAGAAGAGCGACGAGCGCACACCAACGATAAGCTCACCACCACCCGAGAGTGCTAAGCGCAGGAATGTCTGCCCACGACGTAGGGCGGTAAGATGTGAGTGATAGGTCGTCGTGCGACCATCGAAGATACGCTCAAGGCGTTCGATAAGTTGCGAGGTGATGACTACCTCGGGCACGAGCATGAGCACATCACCACCCAAGCGTAGCTGCTCAGCGATAAGGTGTATATATATCTCCGTCTTACCCGAGCCTGTGACACCATGCAGGAGTGCTACACGCTCCTCAGCATGAGCCGCACGTATTGTCTGCAGAGCACGCTGCTGCGCCTCCGAGAGCTCGGGGAGCAAGAAGCGATCATCACCCCCACCACGCACTACTGGGCGGCGCTCCACGACGATAAGCTCGCGCTTACGCAGGTCGGCAAGTTGCTCAGCCGAGGCATCGACTAAACGGCGAGGCACAAAGCCATCATCGCTACGACACTCGAGAGCCATGGCTGCAATGCTATCCATAAGCTGCGTGCGACGTGGCGCTCGACGCGCATGACGCTCGACGTATGTGGCGAGAGCCTCCTCCGTGCGTAGCTCCTCGGCCAAGGCCACATAGCCCTCCATCGGGGGTTCAATGCTACGCTCGTCGAGCTCCGCAAGCGACGATGCCGAGGGTTTTGCCAACGATGGCAGAGCCATGCGCATAACCTCACCCACGGTACACATATAGTAGTCGGCCATCCACTCCCACATTCGCCGTGCCTCGGGACTCACAAGTGGCCGAGAGTATAACTTGCGAAGTATAGGCTTTATACGCGGATAGTCGGGCACCGTGGAGCTTATGCTCCAGACAATACCCGTATAATAACGACTGCTGCCAAATTGCACAACCACAGCATCGCCCACCTCCACAGCCAGCCCCTCGTCCAACGAGAAGGTATACATCGGCTGTGCCAAGGGTAGAACTACCTGTGCGTACAACATGGCAGCAGTTTTGTTTAGCGGGGAGGCGTTGCAACCCTGAGGGTTACGCCTTATTCAGCGCATCGAAGCCCTGACCATAGACACCCATAACCGAGCCTACGGTGAGGAATGCGTTAGGATCCTCCTCCTTGACAATCTTCAAGATGGTAGAGGTGTCGCGCTTACGACATACGACCATCACAGCCTTCGAGGGAACCTTCGAGTATGAGCCCATAGCATCAATAAGCGTAGCGCCACGGTGTGCCTTGGCATTGATAGCCTCAGCCATCTTCTCGTAGTCCTTACAGAAGATTAGAATCTGGTTAGACTTCTGGTTGCCCGACTGCACAAAGTCCACGGTATAGCCGATAACGGCAATCATGATAAAGCCGTAGATGACACGCGCAAAGGCCAACGACGAGAGCGGTTCAATAATAATATCCTCGCCTAAGACGGTAATTGTCGTGGTTAGGAAGAGCGACGAGATAAGGATGCCACAGTCGGTCATAAGCAACACGCGGCCATAGCTTACGGTGCGGAACTTATTGATAATCATAGCAACGATATCAGTACCACCCGTAGAGCCACCCTGCATAAACGCAAGGGCGATACCAAGACCACACGAGGCAGCACCAGCAACCACAAGCAGCAGGTTGTTGGCGTCGACCTCTGCCATCATCTTCATCATCATATCCTGTGGAACGTATGCCTCAACGACGTTGAACATTATCGACATCATGAAGATGCAAAAGAGTGTCTTTATGCCAAACTTCCAACCCACAATCATAACGCCAAGAATCAGAAGTGCGACGTTGATAACGAACACCAGCGTACCGATAGTTAGGAACGAGGCGATGCTTGTAGGGAGTATGGCGTTGATGATGGTAGCTAAACCTGCAGCACCACCACCCATACCTCCTGCTGGAAGCACACAGATAAGCCAGCCAAAGGCGTAGCAGAACATACCGAAGGTCATCAACAGATACTCCTTGATGCCAATAAGAATGTCACGAGATGAGATTTTGATACCCATATCCAAACAATGTTAATTAAGTTTAGCCGTAGTTTACGTCCGTAAAATCAATTTTTGCGGCGCAAATGTACAAACTTTCGCCCAAATTGTACAACTTTTGCAAACTTATTTATTTGGCAACACGCAAATCGCTATTAGTCAAATGCTTACAAAGTATACCACAGAGTCTTATCCTCGCCCATCACGAATTTAAGCTCACCACCAGAGATTATCTCCTCGTGTGTGATATAGTAGCGATTCAGAGGCTTACCATTAAGCTCTACGCTCTGCACATAGCGAGCGGCGTCGGTATAACCCTCGCGGATGACGGTAAAGATACCACCCTCAACATCTATCTCTGCACGGTCAACCATAGGCACACCAAGTACATACTCACCCTTAGCTGGCTCTACGGGGTAGAAGCCGAGGGTCGTCATCACATACCATGCCGACATCTGACCCACATCCTCATTGCCCGAGAGACCGTCAGCAGCCGTCGAGTACATCGTATCCATAATCTCGTAGAAGAGGTCGGCACCCTTCCATGGCTCGCCAAGCATCGTGTAGAAGTAGACGATGTGGTGGCTCGGCTCGTTTCCGTGAACATACTGACCTATAAGACCCGAGATGTCGGGCGTAACATCCTCACCCTCCATCTTCGTATCGGCCGTAAAGAGACCGTCGAGGCGTTCAATGGTCGCCTCCCTGCCACCGAAGCACTCGACAAGGAGGTCGAGGTCGTGAGGAACAAGCCATGTGTACTGCCAAGCATTACCCTCGCAATACTCGTTGGCTATACGCGAGGCGTTGAAGGGGTTGAAGTCGGCACGCCACTCGCCCTTCGACGACTTACCACGTACGAAGCCTGTCGAGGGGTCGAAGTAGTTGAGCCATGAGTGGCTACGCTTCTCAAGATAGGCAGCCTCATCGCTCTTACCGAGCATTGTAGCAACCTCCAACGCAGCAGCATCGGCAATAGCAAACTCCATATCGTGGGCTATAGACTCGGCCTGAAGGTCGTTAGGCATATAGCCATACTCCTTACGACACTTACCACCACGCATATCATGCATATATGATTTGTATATAGCCCTCCAAGCACGCTCAGCATCGACACCCTCGATGCCCTTAGCCACAGCATCCGCTACGGCAATGATACCTGGCGAGCCTACCATACATCCATTATCCCAGCCCCAGAGGTGCCAAATAGGGAGGAAGCCCTGCTCCTCACACAAGTCTATCATCGTATTGATAACGTCGTCCATACGCTCGGGGTGCGTGATGGTCATAAGTGGTAGCTTCGTGCGGTAGGTATCCCACAACGAGAAGGTCGTATATGTGTCGTGGCCAGGGTTGGCATGTATCTCCTGGTCGGCACCACGGTATGTACCATCTACGTCCGAGAAGAGCGATGGCGCAACGTACATGTGGTACATGGCGGTGTAGAATATCTCCATCTGCTCGTCGGTAGCTCCCTCGATACGTATCTTACGAATCTCGGCGTTCCATTTGCTGTATGCCTCCTTACGTACTGCATCAAAGTTGGCATCCTTAACCTCGGCATCGAAGTTCTTACGCGCACCCTCGATACTTGTCGACGAGAGCGCCACCTTCACGCCTATCTGCTCACCCTCCGCAGTCTTGAAGTGCAGACGGTAGTAGAAGTTATCCTCACCGATAGGCTCGAACTTATCGAAGGGCTTAGAGAACTCCGCCACGAAGTATACCTTCTGGTAGTTAGCCCAACCATAAGTGTGCCGATGACCCTCCACACGGGTGTTGCTAACAGCCTCAGCATAGAGATCCTCGGGACGATCCCAGCAACCACCATGCACAAGGTCGAGGATAATAGCAGCCTCATCGCTCTCGGGGAAGGTGTAGCGATGCAGACCTCCACGCTCCGTAGCCGTCATCTCGGCAACGATATCGTAGCGAGTAAGAGGCACAGAGTAGTAGCCAGGCTCAACAACCTCCTTCGAGCGGTCAGCCTCACTCCAGAAGCCCGTAGAGTAGTCGCCAAGACGACCACGGCCATAGTTCACCTCACCCGTAATAGGCATGAGCGTGATGTCGAAGAGGTCACCACAGCCCGTACCCGAGAGGTGCGTATGCGAGAAGCCGATGACACTATTCTCCGAATCGTGGTAGCCCGAACACCAGTCCCACTCCTGCGAGATGCTCGTGGGGCCCACCTGCGTCATACCGAAGGGCACATTAGCACCAACGAATACGTGGCCATGGCCTCCAGAGCCAATCTTGGGATTTACCAGCGCAGCATAGTCACGCTCGGTAGTAGTAGTGCCGCAACCTACAAAGATGGCTACAGCAACAAATAGTTGAATAAGTTTGGTTGTTCTCATGTTAATATAGTTTTAGTCTTAATTCCTTTGCTTTGATCAGTTCGTCGTGCGAAATGCGATAACGCTTCAAGCTCTTGCCGCCAAGCGTCATGCTCTTGATGTAGTCGCCTGCGCCCTCGGTAGCTATAGTTATCGTGCCATGTGCCGTATCTATCTCTACGCGGCTGAAGCGAGGTGTGGTGATGGTATAATATGGTTCACCTGGGCAGTCGGGATAGATGCCCATCATCGAGAATACCGCCCACGTAGACATCGTGCCCGTATCGTCATTACCTGGTAGACCATCAGGCGAGGTAGTATAGTTCTCCTCAAGTAGTCTCTTCACATGCGCCTGCGTGAGATGCTCATAACCACGCACGCGGCTGAAGAGGTAGGGATAGGCTATATCTGGCTCGTTGGTGGGGTCGTAGTAACCCTCACTAAAGACCTTGAGGAGCTTCGAGACGAAGCTCTTGCCGCCACCCATAATCTTTATAAGACCATCGATATCATGGGGTACGAAGAATGTGTAGTTCCACGAGCTACCCTCATGAAAGCCCGTGGTATTTGAGAAGTTAGCACCCGCCGCAGGATCGAAGTCACCAATAAAGGCACCATCCTCACCTATAGGGCGCATAGCACCATCAGCCTTCGAGTAGTAACACTTCCACCTCTCTGCCCTACGCTCCATCTCCGCAGCTAAGCTCTCGTCGCCCATCTCGCGAGCAAAGGTGGCAAGGGCATTATCCGCCACGTAGTATTCCAAGGCGTGCGACACAGAGTTGTCGCCCGACATATCCTGAGCAAATAGCCCCACGGGGATAAATCCTCGCTCAATATAGGGGTCAATATCGGGGCGTATAGCATTATCCTTGCCAGCCGTCGTCGCCGAGCGTTTCATCGCCCCGTATGCTGCCTCAACATCGAAGTCACGAATACCCTTAAGGTAACTGTCGACGATGACTGGGATGGCAGGGTCTCCCTCCATCGTGAAGGTCTCGCGACCATAGAGCTCCCAGCGTGGCAGCCAGCCCCACTCCTTCGACATCTCGACCATGGAGCAGACCATATCCCGCTGCACCTCAGGGTACACGAGCGTAAGAAGTTGATGCACATTGCGGTAGGTATCCCACAACGAGAAGACCGTATAGCGGTCATAGCCTACAGCTACGCCCGTCATACCCGACTCCATCGCGGGGTACTCACCGTTAACATCGCTGAGGATATTGGGATGCAGAAGCGAGTGATACAGAGCAGTATAGAAGATGGTCTTATCATCCTCCGTACCACCCTCAACACGCACGCGACCGAGAGCCTCGCTCCACATGTCATGTGCCTCGCTACGCACCTCGTCGAAGCCCCTTGCCCCTACCTCTGCATCGAGGTTCTTGCGCGCATTCTCTATTGAGGTGTATGATATGCCCACCTTAACCTCGACCTCCGCACCTGCGGCGACATTGCCGAGCGAGAGGATAGCTCCAATATCGTCGCCCATAATCTCACGGCCGTAGCGCTCATAAATCTTATACTCACCACTATCGCCCGACCACTGAGCCTCGATACCCGTCATCTCGGGTTGTAGCTTCCAGTAGCGTATCTTCTCCGCAGGCTGTGAGAGGCGCACAACGAAGTAAACAGGGAATACAGCCTGATTAGTATAACAGAAAGTACCCAAGAGACGCATGCCCTCAATCTCCGTGTCACTCACCTTGCGAAGCATAGCACCCGACTCGTTCGATAGTGCCGTGCCAAGGTCAACGACGATGTTAGCCTCACCACCCTCGGTGAAGGTATAACGCTCGACCGAGGCGCGCTCCGTAGATGTAGCCTCAGCACGCACGCCAAACTGCGTGTATGTCGTAGCATAGTAGCCAGGCTCAGCCACCTCGTCGACATACGTCGAGCCTCGCTTCGTACGACAAGCCTCTACATTGCCCGTCGTCGCCATGGTTATTATCGCCCCCATCTCGGGGCAGCCCACACCACTCAAAGCACCATGGGCAAAGCCTACGCTATACTTATTGCGAACATCGTATGGCGTTGACCACCAGCGGTTATCCTTATCGTAGCGATTAAGCTCCGAGCCTGTGACATTGAAGGGCACAGCCGCCATCATGCCGTGGGGCACGACGGCACCAGGGTGCGTTGCCGAGTAGTCGGCCGTGCCAATAAATGGGTCGACATATTGGGTGTAGTCCTTAGTTGGCTCCGCAGCTTGCAACATAAAGATACCACACAGAAAAACAAATATAGTGGTTATATATCTCATTAACAACACATTTACACTATTATCAATTATTGTCTATTTGACTATCTCTTTCGACTGTTGAAAGTAGACCACAGGCCGCCTCGATATCCTCGCCACGAGAGGCTCGTAGTGTGGTCTGTATGCCACGCTTAGTGAGCGTATCCCTAAACTCGATAATTCGTTCCATGGGTGGTGAGAAGAAGGGCGAGTCGGGAATCTTATGGAAGCGTATGAGGTTGATACGACACTTTATGCCATCCAAGAGGCGCGAGAGCTCCTTAATGTGGCGTGGCGAGCAGTTCATATCCTCCAGAACGATATACTCGAACGATACACGACGCTGGTGTGTGAAGTCGTAACGACGCAGTATATCACACACCTCACGTATCGAGTAGCCGTTCTCTATGGGCATAATCTCCTTGCGCTCTTCGGGGAAGGGGTTATGCAACGATACAGCAACATGCACTTTCGACTCTTCGAGCAGACGTACGAGATTCTTTGCAAAGCCCGCGGTAGATACCGTAATGCGCGTGGGCGACCACGCCATGCCCCACTCTGCGGTGAGGATGTCGAGGGCACGCATGAGGTTGTCGATGTTATCCAGCGGCTCGCCCATGCCCATAAAGACGATATTCGTAAGCCTATCACGCTCGGGGATAGATATCACCTGATTGATAATCTCTGCCGCCGAGAGCTGATGTCTAAAGCCCATGCGCCCCGTAGCGCAGAATTTACACCCCATGCGACAGCCCGCCTGCGACGACACACACAGCGTCATACGCTCGCCATCGGGGATAAGTGCCGACTCGATATATTCGCCCTCCGACGTACGAAAGAGATACTTCTTAGTGCCGTCAATCGATGTTGAGACCTTGAGAGGTGCACAAAGACCCACATCGCACGTTGCCTTAAGCCTCTCACGCGCAACCTTCGAGAGGTCTGTCATGGCGTCGATATCCGTGACAAAGTGCGTATATAGCCATTTAGCTATCTGCCGAGAGGCAAAACGAGGCAGCTCAAGTTGCTCACATAGAGCCTTAAGTTCCGCAATCGTAGCTCCGTAGAGTGTGGGTTTTATGGTCTTTGTCATACGCGATAATCTACATTCTCGACCACAAAATTAGTAAAAATTAAATATTTTTCGTTCTAAAGTTACTTTTTTTAGAATTTTATATATACCTTTGCATAGTGTTGCGCACGTGTGTACGAGACATGTGCGAACTTTTTTGAGGATAAGGTATTAAAAACTAAAAAATTAGATATAAATGGAGATTAAAAAATCACCGAAAGCAGATCTTCAGAATAAGAGGATGGTTTTCTTGCTGTTTGGTCTCGTTGTTGCTCTTGGCATCACGGGATTGGCCTTTTCTATGAGTTCTAAACCCGAGGCTGGAGAGTACAAACCGCCTAAGCGCGAGACTACTGAGATGGAGCAGATCGACAACACACGTCAGGATCAGCCCGAGACTCCCCCCGAGCAGCAGAAGGCTCAGGCACAGGGTGTAACCGACGTGCTTAACATCGTGTCTAACGACCAGAAGATTGAGACAAACATCGTCTTCGCGGATGACGCTGACGAGTTCGACGACTTCGAGATGATTATCGAGGAGAAGGAGGAGGAGATTGTCGAGGAGGAGATCTTCATCACCGTAGAGGAG
>JAFUPR010000081.1 GCA_017481145.1 Alistipes sp.
ACCCTTTTTGCTGGTGTCAAGAAAGCCACAGTTTCGACACCTAATTTTAAGCTTTTTTGCAATAACAATAGAGATTAGTAGAAACCGATTTCTACTAATCTCTAAAATATCGCTGTAATTTGCAAATATATAAGCACTTATCTTTTTACCAAAGCGCCGCTTTTTGCATCATTACCATTTCTTGTGATAGCGGCGCATTAGCGACGCTTCAGTCAAAAGAGCGAATGGGAAATACGCTTAGTATGTCCCATCCGCTCTTTCTCGTGTCAGCGCCACCACTGCACTACTCTGACAAGAAATTTGTTGTGATAGTCTCGCGTTCCACTTCCTCTCTGTCATGTTGAGCGGAGCGTTAGCGCAGTCGAAACATCTTCTTCTGATGTGACGACATGAATGCGATGTTCTATCCCGTGGTCATTTCTTTTGCGATAGACCAAGCCTACCCCTTTCTAATAAGAAATTAGTATCGCACTCCTGTAGCTGCCCCTCATGAATAAGTGGAGGGCTGCGCCTTGCAGGGGCGGGAGTAAGCTCCCTTAGAACGGCATGTCGTCAATAACGCCAGCGCCGCCTGCTACGCTCTGGGGCTCCTCCATAAAGGGGGGCATCTCCTGAACGGGAGGCTGTGCCTGCGTCTGCAATGGCTGCACACGCCATGCGCGCACGTCGGTATACCAACGACCCTGGTAGTTGCGCGACTCGATGTCGAACGACACCAGGTAGCTCTCACCAACACGGAGGTTAGCGACCTCCTGTCCTTTGTTCATAAATGTCACGGCGAGCTCCTTGCCATACTGCTTGTTGGGCTGCTCGAAGACTACCGTCTGACGCTCCCATGTGCCTCGCGCCGACTGTCCCGACACGGGAGCAAGAATCTCCAATACCTTACCTTCAAATTCCATATTTTATACTACAGTTAAGTTAATTTACTAATTAAACGGGGCAAGTGGGGGTCAAGTGATTTACGCCACCGACACAGCGATACCCAAGGCCTCGACGCGTGCGGCTATCTCGCGCAACTCCTCCTTCTCGACCTTCTCGATGGTCTGGCAGGGGGTGTCGCGGTCGAGAGAGTAGACCATAACCTGCTTAGGTGCTATCTCGGCGATGAGCTTCAGCCATGCCGACACCTCCTCCTCGGTGGTGTTATCAACCCTCTGGCCGAGGTACTCGCCACGCAGGAACATCGTCTGCACGATAAGTTCACCCTCGAAGCTCTTAAGCTGCTCGACAACCTTAGCTACGCTGTATGCTCCCTGGGGCTTATTCATGAGTTGCACCGTAGTGTCGAAGGCCGAGTCGAGCTTGAGGATGTTGTTATCCACACGTCTGAGAGCGCGGCATACATCCTCGCGGTGCAGCTGCGTGGCATTCGAGAGCACCGACACCTTGGCTGCGGGGCAGTGCTTATCTCTGAGGGCTATGGTGTCACCTATGATAGCCTCGAAGTCGGGGTGCATGGTAGGCTCGCCATTACCTGCAAAGGTGATGACATCTGGCGGTGTACCCTCCTTGACCATGCGGCCGAGGGTCTCGTCGAGCATATTGTACACATCCTCGCGGGCATTGAAGCGGCGCTTGCCTGGGTGGTCGCCATTCCAGCCACACTCGCAATATATGCAGTCGAAGCTGCACAACTTAGACTCTATGGGCAGTAGGTTGACGCCCAACGATATGCCGAGGCGACGTGAGCGCACAGGGCCAAATATTATATTATCATACAACGAAGTCATCTTGTTGTCACTGTTTATCGTTTACTACCCTTTGCACCGCCGAGCTTAGCGCCATGCTTAGCTTGGTAGGCAAATATATTCTCCGAATAGCTTGTTGTCTTAAACTCCGAGTCGCGCTTACGCTTGAATGCCACGGCGATAAGCCTATCTACCAGCTCGTCGAACTTGATGCCCGTAGCCTCCCATAGGTAGAACGACAGCGAGCCAGGTATGGTGTTTATCTCGTTGACGAAGATGTCGCCCGTAGCCTCGTCAATCATGAAGTCTATGCGCGATACGCCATCGCATGCCAACACGCGGAAGGTCTTACATGCTGTCTCGCGTATGAAGCGTGTGGTCTCCTCGGGGAGGTTGGCGGGTATCTCCCTCACGGTAGAGTGCATGCCCTCCGAGGGCTTATTCTTGCCGCCACCGAGGTATTTATCCTCGTAGCTCAGTATCTCGCCACTGCGCACGGGAGCCTCGCATACCGAGGCCTCGCAGTCGTAGTAGTCGCCCAGCACCGAGCAGTTTATCTCCTTCAGCCTCTCAACCAGCCTCTCGACGATGATACGCTTCGAGTATCTTATGGCGTTGTCCACGGCGGCGATGAGCTCCTCGCGGTCGTGTACGGCCTTAATGCCGACGCTCGAGCCGAGGTTTGCGGGCTTGACGATAAGCGGGAAGTGTAGCTCCTCGGCACGTGTTATGCAGCCCTCGCGCTCCGATAGCCACTCCTTATCCGAGAACCAGGCATACTCCACCACGGGGATGCCGCTCTCCTTGAGTATCATCTTCATCGTGATCTTATCCATGCCGTTGGCCGAGGCGAGCGTGTTGGGTGAGGCGTAGGGTATGCCCGTCATCTCCACCATGCCCTGGAACGAGCCATCCTCGCCTGAGGTGCCGTGCAAGCAGGGTAGTATGACGTCTATTGTTGTCACCACATCGCTGCCAAAGAGGGGCTTACGCACCTTGTAGAGGTTGTTGTCGCCATACGTCGGGCGGAAGTATACCTCCGTGACGCTCCCGAGGAGCGCCTTCATGTCGCGGTAGTTGTCCGTCGAGCGTAGCTTGTCGCCCGTGTACCAGTGTCCCTCCTTAGATATATATATAGGTACGATGTTGTACTTCTCTTGGTTCATTGCAGCCATTGTTTGTGCTGCTGTGATTACCGATATCTCGTTCTCCACCGAGCGGCCACCAAAAATTACACCTACGTTTATCTTCATTATCTTGTTGTTTTAGTTATTGCTATTTGAATGAGTCGGGCAGGTCGTTCTCGTAGAGCACCACATCGCCTGCCTTGAGACGTGGTTGTAGCTCGGCCATGGCCTCCTTGAATGACGCCACGCACACTATCTTC
The DNA here is from genome assembly GCA_017481145.1 of Alistipes sp. GTDB lineage: Bacteria > Bacteroidota > Bacteroidia > Bacteroidales > Rikenellaceae > Alistipes. The sequence continues at coordinate 3,079 of JAFUPR010000081.1, forward strand.
TCCTTGGCATATCCGCCCTCCGAGAGTCCTGCGACTATAGCCTCGCGGTTTACCTCGTTCACGACATATACGCCATCGGGGTTGGCGCGAGCGATGTCCGCGCCGAAGGTGCGGTTGTTGTCATACTGCTTAGCTCCCATCTCCACGAATCCAGGTGTCACGACATATCGGTGTCCAGATGTAGAGAATCCCGCGAGCACTTCTACGGCCATGCGCGCGCCTGTGGGGTTTGAGTTGTAGGCGTCGTCGAGGATTGTTATGCCGCCCCCTGCGCGCATGCTGAGACGGTGTTCCACCTGCTCTATCTGCCTCACTGCGCGACGGCACGCCTCGGGTGTTATGCCGAGGTTGTAGGCTATGGCCAATGCCGCCGTGATGTTTAGTATGTTACCGCGGCCGAGGATGTGTGTGGCATAGCCACCATCTACCATGCCGCCATGTTCAAGGTTGAAGAGCGTCTCCACTGGGGCGTAGCGCACCTCCGATGCGCGGTAGTCGGCCTCAGTGTTCTCTATGCCGTATGTCGTAGCCTTGATGCCGTGCTGTTTTATGTGGTTGTATGCTGCCACGGAGTCTATGTTCACCACTGCGAGGCCGCTGTTGCCTACAGCCTCCACGAGCTCGAACTTCGTGCGTGCTATGTTCTCCACCGAGCCGAAGGTCTCGAGGTGCATCTCGCCAACGGATGTTACTATGCCCATCGTCGGCTGCACGAGGTCACATATCTCCTTGATGTCGCCCCGCTGCTTGGCACCCATCTCGACGATGAATACCTCGTGGTGAGGTTTTAGGTGCTCGCGTATTGTTCGCACGACGCCGAGTGTCGTGTTGAAGTTACCAGGCGTCATCAGCACGTTATATCTCTCCGAGAGTATGCGGTGTAGGAAGTGCTTCGTCGACGTCTTGCCGAAGCTGCCCGTGATGCCTATGACCTTGAGGTGGGGCATAGCACGTAGACGACGCTTGGCGTCGTTGTAATACCAGCGCGTTATTGCTGCCTCCAAGGGGTGGTTTATGGCGTTGGCCACTATTGTCCAGTAGTCGAGCGTGAGGAGCATCATCGCCACGAGCGTGTACTCCACGGCGTAGATGTGTACGAGGGCGATTATTGCAGCCGTGAGGAGTGTGCGTGTGACTATCAGGCGCTTCACACGCATGGTGTATGCCAAGCGCACCTTGTACCTTATTGAGAACTCGGCAATGGCTATTACGACCATCCATATCCCGAAAATGACGAGTGCTGCGCTGTGCGATGTTATTGCGAAGAGCATGGCAGCCATGATGGCTACGCTGTTCATCCTCGAGTGCCACTCGCCCGTCTGTTTTAGCCATCGGTTGTAGCGCTCTGTGCGGTAGCTGTTCTGCTGAAACATCTGCACCGCATAGCGCATTGTTGCGGCGTAGTATATCAGCCACGCGAGGGTAAATATGTGTACTGCTGCACTCATTGTCTGCTACTCTATTTTTAGGAACGACCTGAGCGATGCTTGCCATAACTCTGCCTCTTCGAGCATGGCGAAGTGCCCCGCGCCCTTGGCTATGACCATGCCTGCGTTGGGCATCTGCTGCTGCATGATGTAACCGTCGCTTAGCGGCGTTGCCGTGTCCTTGTCGCCCCAGAAGAGGAGCACGGGAGCCTCCACCTTGGGCATCAAACGACGCAGATCTTCGTTCACGCACTTCGACAATATGGCGCGCATCATGGGCGTGGCGTTGTTGTAGTCTGCCGAGCCCGACGCTGCGCGACGCTGCTCCAAGAGCATCTGTGCCTTGCGACTACCTATGAGTAGTGGCAGCGCATGCTTCAATATCTTGTATGTGTAAACCTTGCGGTAGTATTGCCACGAGCGTCGGGGCTTCACGCCTGCGGCATCTGTGAGCACGACCCTTGCCACGTCGTTGCGCGAGGCGTATACTATCGACACACGCCCACCGAAGGAGTGACCTATGAGCGTCGGGCTCTCTATGCCCAACTCGGCTACTAAGGCCTCTATCGAGCGCGTGTACTCCTCGACACCCCATGCCGACCTTGGCTCGGCACTACGACCGAAGCCCGCGAAGTCGACCGCCACGACGCGATAATGCCCCTTTAGGAGCTCTATCGTCGGCCGCCAGATGGAGGCGTCGCACCCCCAGCCGTGGAGCAACACTACCACTTCGCCCTCACCCTCAGCGGTGTAGGCGAGCTCTATGCCGTCGTATGTGTATCGTCCGTCCATAAACGCAAAGGTACAAAAAAAACGTAATCCGAGCAACCAAAACGCGCGAATACCACGAAAAAATTATAGTACAAATAAGAGAGCCTCCCGCAGGAAGCTCTCTATGAAGATCGATGTATAATAGTTGCTACGAAAAATTCCCACCACTGCGCTGTCGTGTAAGCTCGGGTGCTTCGAGTTCCATGTCGTTCTGAATGTTTATCATTTCGACAATGTTGTCGGCACACTCCACGCCGCCAATCTCCACGACCATGTTCCACTGCGTCTGCACCTGCACTATGCCGTTCATTAGGGATAGTGTTCCCATCACGCGGTTTTGAGGTGCGAGGATTATGACGCCGTCGACATCGGTATACTCGGCCATGAACATCGTAGCCATGAGTATGTCGTGTGCCGTGGGCACAACCTTCACGACGATGTTCTGCGCCAAGCATCCTATCTGCGTGAGACGCTCGACCAACGGTCTGAGGTACATGTCGTTGTACTCGTCGAACTCGCGTGCGAGGACTACGCCAAACTTCATGTTCGAAGCGGGGGTTTCCACCATCATAGCTAAGCTGTCGTGTTACTCAGCGATATACTTAGCATACTGAGCCTTAAGCTCGGGGCAGCTCTTCACGAGGGCCTTGAAGGCCTCTGTTGCGCCAGCCTTGTCACCCATAGCCTCGAGTACGAGTGCGAGCTTCTTTGTTGCAGTCTCGGCGTTCATCTTCTCCTTGTTTGCAGCGAGAGCCTTGCGATAGAGGTCGGCAGCCGTCTGTAGGTCGTTCTCCTCTACGGCCACATCGCCACGGAGGGTGTATACGAGGGCGTTGATCACCTCACCAGCAGCATCCTTTACGTCGTTGTACTTCTCCAACGATGCCTTGGCGTTAGCTAAGTCGCCAGCCTTGAGATACTCGGCACCTGCGAGGTATGTCGCCGTGTTAGCCGCCTTTGTGCCCTTGTGCTCCTTCACTATAGCCTCAAACGCAGCCGCGTCGCTATCTGTTGTGAGCGCTACGGTGAGCGCTGCCTGCGCAGCATTCTCATTCTTGAGCTCGCTGTTCGACGAGATGCTTAGCCATGCGAAGATTGCCACAGCTACTACCGTGACTACCGCCAAGCCCTTGAGCAGCTTGCTACCATACTTGTCAAAAAATAACTCCAACTTACCCTTGGTCTCTACCATAATGTCGGTTTCGGGTGTCTGTACTTTGTTTGCCATAAAACGTCTATTTGTTTAATTATTACTTATAAAATCGCTTTTGTTCGGCCTATGTGGCACTTCAACCCACAAAGGTATAAAAAAAAATGGAAAAGCAAAAATAAAAATGGGTTTCTATGGTTTCTATGGTTGGGGGGGGTACTATGGGTTTCTATGAGTTACTATGAGTTTCTATGGTTTTTTCTTGTCCGCGTCAATCGCATAGTAACCCATAGTAACCCATCCTAACCCATAGAAACCCACCCTCCCATAAAAAAATCGGAGCACCCATTGGATGCTCCGAAAGAAGATAGTAAGTTACGTAAATATTAGTAAAGATTTACAGACTCACATTTATAGTATACATAGCCGTTAAATGTGCTAATTTTTATCTCATCAAACGAGTATATAGTATCACCAACATGTGTAAATGATATTGTTGACTCATCCCATGCCGTAGTTATTGAACCATTCGCATATTTACACGTATTTGGGTACCAATTGTTATCAGATGTAATAGCACCCTCCTTAATCTCGGTTGCAATATTGTTGTTAGTCTCAAGGTATAATGGTTGTGCGCCTGCTGCTTGGCTTGTAAATGTCAAACGGTAGTAACCTCCTGACTTAACAACATTACATGTGAAGATATAAGGGTTGGCCTCAGTACCATCACCATACTGAGTATCATCTATTCCACCTTCGCCAGTGTTGTCGTCCCACTGTCAGCAGGGGCTACCCAACCTTCAGGCAAACCCTTGTAGCCGAAGGTCTTGCCTACAACATTTCTATTTACTGCACTAATAATAGTGATAATTATCTTGTACTCACCATCTGCAAATGATACATTCATTGATGCATCATTTACACCATGAGAACTTCCAGCACCTGAGCCTAATAGAAATCTAAGGCTAAATGCACCTTGAGCAGTATTTGCAACTGTATTACCAGCGTAAGTGTAATCTCCAGGCTTAATCCAATTATGATCAGTTCCCATGTCTGCACTATTCAGATAGAACTGAGTTATACCATTACCTCCACCAGTGAGCTCAAATCGAGAATATGTGCTATTCCAAGAGAGGGTATCGAATGTATAGTCCGCAAGTACGTTAGGATCCTTACCTGTATTTACTTCTACAGATGCTTCTACTGATGAACGGTATTCTTCGTTATTTTCAGCAGCGAGAGCAACTACATACACCCATAGATTTGATACGTTGTAGCCAGCTTCGAATGTGTACGATGCCTCCTCGGTCGTAACAGTTTGGTCGCCGTTCAAGTCATAATTTAACTCATACTTAGCAGCATTGTCCACCGGATCCCAAGAAATTGTAACTGATGGACCATCAACTATTGCTACAATATTTGATGGGGCTGCAAGCTGTGTACGAGGATCATTATAATAAACATATGCGTTATCAGATGAACGATAATTTGTGTTGTCCTCACTAACTACAGCCTGAACAGTGAATTCGCGTGTGTCATAGTTTGGAACATCAACCGTAACTGTAGTCTCAGTCGTTGAGATAGGATCCATGAAGTAAGACTCGATAAGGTAGCTCTCAGCATTGTCAACCTTATCCCAAGATAAGGTAATAGACTTGCCAGAGATTGACGATGTAACATTAGGCATATCCAGCTTAGTGCGTGAATCTGGCACGTCAAGAGGAGAAATATGACCAGTGTAAGTTGCACGCTCAAGAACAACATTGTAATTATGATCCGAAAGATTATTGAACTCAATGTGGTATACGCCGTTCTTTACTGACACAACAACCTCGCCATGATACAAATATGTATCAGCATATGTAGACCAACTTCCCTCATATATGTTGCCATACGATGTGCCGAAAGTATAAGAGCCAATTGGCCATGTTGAGTTACTGAAACAATGATACGTGTTTAATTTTAAAGTACCCAACTCTGCACTGGTAAATGTTACAGTCGTGTCACCTGAAGTTCCATCTGCTGAAGCATACGTAAACGCAGGTGCTACATATTCCTCTTCCTCGAGGTTAGATACCGAGAATGTAGATACACGGCCAGTCTGGAACAAAAGCTTACCCTCGGATACAGTTACGGTCTTAGCCATAAGCTTGCCATCTGAGTCGTGAGCTGTGATGGTAAACTCCGAAACCTTGAGAGGCTCTGTAGCAAACCAAAACTCATTGTTTTCTACATTCGTCGCGTTGATGGTATACGTAAGATCATCATCCTCTTCGTACTGATTGATACCCTTAAGGTTTAGGACAACCTTGGTAATCTCAAACTCGGCGGGAGTCTTTACGGTCATTTTACCGTATGCAACAGCATGCTTGAACGTAAATGATACATTCTCAGAGCCATCAACGGGAACATCAATAGCGCTAAGGATATGCGCTGCGGGGTCTACAGAGTTAGTGCGAGGAGTCTGAGTTTCAGGTACGATGGGATAGTAACCATAACCAACACCAGAGATATAGTTGTACTCCCACCCGCCTGCGGGTGAGTATATATCTGCATAGTGGTCGTTCTCGTTTAATGTCACAGAGAACTTACCATTAGCATCAACCACAGGATATGAGGATGTAGACTCTGCAAGGAATATAAGCATCTCCTCACCATCCCACTTAGACTGGTAGTATGTCTTACCCTCAGCATCGGTGGTTGCGCCATTAAAGCCCGAACGTGTATCCTCGCCGATGGTTGCGGTGAACTCAACAGTGCGCTTAACCTCGTTTAACTCGCCATTGTCCTTCTGACATGCGGTGAATGCCATTGCAGCTACTGCAACAAGCATCATACTCTTAAATAGATTCTTCATAGTTGCAATAGTTTTTAGCTGAAATCACCATAATTATCCTCCTCGGCATCCTCAATGTCCGATGAGAGGTCGAAGCCTTGCTCAACAACTGCTGAGACAACCTCAAGCTCGGGAGCAACATACTCCTCCGCAAAATAGTTAAGTTTTCTCATAACCGATAAAAATTAATAATATTGTTAGTAAAATGTTAATTGGCAACCTACAAACTACACACGACGACAGCGCCCGCTCCACACTGCTAATTGCTTCATATTCTCCCTTCGTTCATTCTAAGCAACTCTTTGCTGTTCATTCTGAACGCCTCTTTACTGTCATTCTGTCCCCCCCCTTTGTCATTCTGTGTTTTCCCCCTCTGTCATTCTGCCCCCTTTGTCATTCTGAACGCAGTGAAGAATCTCTTTCTCTGGCAGATCCTTCGACTCCGCTAACGCTCCGCTCAGGATGACAGAGGGGAGTGCTCATGACATGGAGGAGTGCTCATGACATGGAGGAGTGCTCAGTATGAGGAGAACTTAGGATAGCAGCGCAACTACATACTAATTGCTAATAGCTTCGCCTCAGCCTCGTCATTCAACCGCCTCAAAAAAATGGATAATAGGGAACACTTGCAAACCACAAAACATTAACTCTCTGGAAACCTATACACCAAATCAATGACAAATATAGTAATAATTTATTATTCAACGAACATTAGCACCACTTTTTTAGCAACAATGTATCAAAAAAGTGCAATAATGAGTATTTTTCGCTATCTTTGCTATCAAAACGATGCACAAAGGGATGTGTTTCTCTGGGTACTTCCCGTGTCATGAGCGCTCCCATGTCATGAGCACTCCCCTCTGTCATCCTGAGCGGAGCGTTAGCGGAGTCGAAGGATCTGCCAGAGAAAGAGATTCTTCACTGCGTTCAGAATGACAGGGGACAGAATGACAGGGGACAGAATGACAAAGGGGGCTCAGAATGACAGGGGGGGGGGCTCAGAATGACAGGGGCAGAAAAACAAGAAGCGACAGAATGATTAGAGGAAGCAGAGTTATAGGATAAAGTGGTACAAACGTCAAGATAAGCACTGGATAGATGGATAGATACTACGTGTATATCATGGGAAATGCAAGCCGCACAAGTGTATATACGGGTGTGACGAACAACCTACAGCGTAGGGTGCAAGAGCATAAGGCGGGCATAGTGCCTGGATTTACAAGTAGGTATAAGTGTAATAGACTTTTGTATTATGAGGATTATCAGGATATAAGGACGGCGATAAGTAGAGAAAAACAGATTAAAGGGTGGACGCGAGCAAAAAAGGAAAACCTTATTGCTACGATGAATCCCGATTATGTTGACCTTATGGCAGACTGAATGTTCGTTATGAACGTTTCTTGTTGTCATTCTGAACGCCTCTTGGCTGTTCATTCTGAACGCCTCTTGGCTGTTCATTCTGAACGCCTCTTGGCTGTCATTCTGAACGCCTCTTGGCTGTCATTCTGAACGTAGTGAAGAATCTGCCCGCGTGTGTAAGAGATCCTTCGACTCCGCTAACGCTCCGCTCAGGATGACAGAGGGGAAAACACAGGATGACAGAGGGGAAAACACAGGATGACAGAGGGGAAAAACACAGGATGACAGAGGGGAAACATGCACGATGATTAACAAAAATACAATATATGAGGCTCGACAGGATATCGATAGTAAACTTCAAGAACATCGCCGACGAGCAGTTGGCACTCGCCGAGGGTATTAACTGCTTCGTGGGTGACAATGGCGCGGGGAAGACCAACATCCTCGATGCGGTACACTACCTATCGCTTGCGCGCTCGATGCACACGCTCACCGACGCGCAGAGCGTTTGTCATACGGCCGAGGGCTTCGTTGTCGATGGTGCCTTTGTGCGCGATGACGAGCGACGCGAGCAGGTGGTATGCAGCTATGCGAGGCGTGGTGGCAAGATGCTCAAGCGCAACGGCAAGGAGTATGACAAGCTCTCCGACCATGTGGGGCTCTTTCCCATAGTCGTCGTCTCGCCCGCCGACACCTCGCTCATAAGCGACTCGGCAGAGGAGCGCCGACGCTACATCAACCGCTTCATATCGCAGATTGACCGTGCCTATCTCACGGCCTTAGTGCGCTACAACGCTGCACTCCAGGAGCGCAACAAGCTACTCAAGACATCACCCACGGAGGATATGCTGCTGATATACGACGCTATGCTTGCGGCCTCGGCCGACGTGATATACAACCGACGCAGGGAGGTCATCGAGCGCATGTTACCCTTGGTGGCGGGCTACTACGCCCTGCTATCCGAGGAGCGCGAGGTGGTGACCATGGAGTATCGCTCCGAGCTGCAGCATGCCACGCTCATGGAGTTGCTGTTGTCGTGCCGACAGAAGGACTTTGTCAACGAGCACACCACCGCGGGCATACATCGCGACGACATACTCTTCGGCATATCGGGGCATCCGCTGCGTAAGTATGGATCGCAGGGACAGCAGAAGTCGTTCCTCATAGCGCTCAAGCTCGCCGAGTACACCATGCTCGCCGAGCATACGGGCGAGCGCCCCATACTCCTCTTAGACGACCTCTTCGATAAGCTCGACATGCGCCGCGTGGCGCAGCTGCTGAAGCTTGTGGGTGGCGATGCCTTCGGGCAGATACTTATCACCGACTGCAACAAGCACCGCCTGGAGTACACGCTGAGCGAGGCGGGTGCCGAGTACCGACTATTTCACATCACCGACGGCCATGTAGAGCTATGAAGCGCACACATCCCAAGACCATAGGCGAAATACTCGACGAGTTCTTCCAGCGCCCATATGTCGCCCGCAAGATAGCCGAGGGACATATCCCCGACTACTGGCGCGAGATTGTCGGGGCGCACATCGCTGATGTGACGACGGAGCTACGCTTAGAGCGCGGCATCCTCCATGTGGTGGTGAACTCGGGCGTGGTGCGCAAGGAGCTCTTCTATCAGCGCGACAGGCTCGCCGCAGAGCTCAACAGCCGCGCAGGCCACGACATAGTGCGGAGCATAGTGGTGAGGTAGGTAGAGTAGTTTGGATAACCTCTCTATGTCATTCATGAACGAAGTGAAGGCTCTCTCTCGCTATAACTCAGCCTAGTTTAGGACAAAAAGAGAGCGCAAGACCATCGGGTCATGCGCTCTCTTGCTATTTAGGGTATATTAAAGTATATCCGCAATAGTCCAATCTACAAGTTCTATATCGTTTGTGGGGTCGTATACGAAAGGCTCGTGGAAGTTGCCATCGGGACCTACCCATGTGGTGAATATAAGAGTCTCGTCCTTGGTGCCGTAGAAACATGAGTTGTATACACCCTCAGTGTAATCCTCGGTATGTGTAACCCACTCATCATGGGTATAGCGACCATCATTATTCAAGTCTTCCATAGTCTTCCAAGTACGTGTATAGATGCCATCCTCCTCGTAGACACACATGTGACCCTCATCCGTCTTGCCTGTGTCGCACATAGTAACGATATAAGCGATAAGCTTCTCGGGGGTGTTGATAGTTGTGCCAAGCTCATCATTAGATAAATTATATGGGTGTTCTGCGATAGTGTAGGCTACATAATCCTTCTGTGGCAAGATAAACCAACTGAAATTGAAGAACTCGACTTCCCTAGTTTCTCCTAAGGTAAAAGTTGGCTTACCCTCAGCCCAGTTAGCATCGGTCTTCTTGACCATAATGCCGATGTTGGCAATAGGCTCGAAGTATACGGCCTGGGGCTGTGAGTAGCTACCGTCAGCAGCAATAGCCATAACGACAACTACGTGCTCCTCGTCCATAGCGAGACCCGAGAGCTGGATATTGCCGTCAACAAGTGCATACTCAGGCTTAGAGGTGTCGCGGATACGGTCGTCAGCGGGGTTGGCAATCATATACTCGCCAGCTTTCTTCTTAGTGCCACCAAACTCTGCCCAATCGTCGCTCGCAGTAGTAGTGCAGATATACAGGAACTTCTCAGCGCCCTCGCATGATACTGCAATCTTTGTGTCGTCAACCTTATAGTCGTCGGTCTTGCTTACCGTGAGGGCAAGGTCGTTGTACTCATAGTCCTTAGTGGTGTACTCCTTTATAAGGATCTTGCCAAACTTACCATCCTTATCTACGGCCATGGCGAAGAGTGTGAGCTTGTCGCCAGCCTTAGCCTTGCTGTAAAGGACATATACGTCATCATCGGTGATGACACGCGTACCCTCGGTTAGAAGCATCTTCTTGCGGTAGTCGTCGTCGGGATAGGCCGTAGCATAGTTCGATGGCATGATGTTGTAGTAGATGGCAACATGCTCCTCCTCGGTAGTGAGGTTCATAGAGATACGTGTGTACTCGATAACCTCGTTAGTCGTAGTCACCTCGATATCACCACCATCGATGAAGGGCATAGTCTCGAACTCCAAGAAGTGAACATGATCCTCAAGGATAACCGACGTTGCAGGCTTAGTTATGCACCATGCAACATACATAGTACCAGGAACGAGGCTCTGTGTGTAGGGATCGAAGAGACCTAAGAACGAGCCCTCGTATGTCTGCTCAGTCTTGTTGCAAACCAAGTACTCTGGATTCTCGGTATAGTAAGCAGCGAGCTCTGCAGCGTCAAACTCCTCAGCAAGCTCATAACCAAGCATGTAGCCCGTAGAGCCAGCGGCGCTAAACTTGATATTTACATCGAAGATGCTCGACTCGACGAGCTCCATGGTGATGAGGCTGTGAGTGTAGGGGCATCCGATCATCTCGTTAGCCACAACGTACATGGCACCATCCGCTGTCTGTGGCTCGCGAGGAACGGCATACCAGAATGTGTAGGCTGTGCCAGCCACTAAGCCATCAGCACGCAGATCCTCATACGGAATAAATGCGACGCTCGTCTCGTTGAATGCAAGCTCATATACGTATTTCTTAACAGCTTCGCTAGCGCTGCCGTCGAGTACCTTGTTACAATACGTTTCAAGGGTAGAGGCCTTGTAGCTGGTTGATGGAATGATACCGCAAAGCATGTAGTTTGTACCATAGCTTGCCTCAACATATACGCCCTCCTCGGTGAAGTTAACCTTAGCGGGGTTGGTCGATACTCTTATGCTGGCAATAGCTGATGAGCCATTGCTGAAGACAACCATAAGCTTCGATACGCCCTCGGTGTCGGCATATCCACTCTGCACCATCTCATAGGTCGGAGCCTTGTATGTGAGCGTCATTCTCGCAGCCTTCGTCTCGTGCTTAACGTCGCATGTCCAGCCACGAGGAACCTGTGTCATATAGTCTGCAGCATCCTCAACATCAATAACGATTGAAGCTGTCTCGCCGTAGGCCGCAAATACAGAGTCGTAGGGTAGGATGATGCGAGCATTCTGCATGCCCACCTTGATGACAGAGCCATCGTTGAGCGTGAGTATGCAGTAGAGAGCCAACGGATTGCCATCAGCGTCAACCTGCCACTCCGAGTATACAACGTCGATGTCGGTGAAGAGACTGTCAGCTACCGACTCAGTGTAACCCGTAGTTATCCATGTCTTACCACCATCGAACGATACCTCGATAGCGCCAGTCTCGGCATTAACCTGAGTCTTGGGAGCACCTTGTGATACGGGAACTTTCTCGCCATTTACGAGGATGGGGCTCTTGTTGCCAAGACCGTCGTACTTCGCCCAGTAGAGAACGCCGTCAGACTCCTCAACGGTGATGATGTCTGAGGGAATCTCAACCTCAGAAGCCTTGGGATAGATGGTGATCTTCGTGTTGTTTGAGAGCGTCACGACAGTGCTGCCGTCGCTCTTCTGCGATACATCTGTGATTGTTGTCATGCCATCCACAAGCTCAGAAAGAGCGTTCAGCTCATTCTCCACCTGTGTGCGGAGGTCAACAATATCCTGCTTGATCTGGTCAATCTCCTTCCAAATCTTGGTATCGTCGTACGAACACGACACCACAGAAGAGGCGAGAAGGGCTGTGGTAGCAATGGCTGCTACTACAGACTTAATGCTCATAAAAAACTTCTTCATATAGTTATTTTTAAATAGTTTGTTGTCTTATTAAAATCGCCCCAACATATTGAGGCATAATCGAAATACAAATGTATG
>JAFUPR010000082.1 GCA_017481145.1 Alistipes sp.
CAACGATAGATGGAGATATAGCTGTCGACATCGAGATTACGGAGGTTAGCGACTACTCGGCAACGGTGGAGGTCTCTGCTGCCGAGGCGTGCAAGATAATTATCGGCTACATAGACCCAGCCGTCGCCAAGTCGGACACAGACAACCCCTTCGATATCGAGGGTAAGAGTGACGAGGAGATCAAGGCTTACATCATCTCTATAGCACAGGCAATACCCATGGTATATACCGAGCCTATCACGCGCATGCTCAGCGACCGCTTAGAGGTGGGTACTACATACTACGCCTACGCCTTAGCCATCAAGGATGGTAAGGTTGGTGCGGTTGAGTATTTAGCCTTTGATACCACACGTCCTACACTTGCAGGTACGGCCAAGATTACTGCTGCCGAGATTTTGGAGCAGACATCGCACGAGACGCTCACCATAAAGGTTACGGCCGACAGCAATGCCACGAAGGTGCGCCTCTACGCAGCACCCTCGGCCGACCATGCTGCCTATGCTAATAATATGGAGGGTGTGATGGACGCTGACGAGTACCAGAACTACCGCGAGGAGTACGAGCTTACGGATGGTGTTGCTACCGCCACAGTGAACATCTACCACCCTGGCGACAACTACTACATCTACGCCTCGGCGGTTGACACTCAGGGCTGGGCTGGCGAGATGGCATGCATAGCACAACTTGCGGGCTTCACTACGGAGTATTATACGACGATGGAGGAGATTGTAGAGGAGGGCCCTCTGAGCTACGACGGCACGGGCACCGCTACGCTGACAGCCTCGGATATCGTCGTGAATGACGACCGCGTGAGCGTGACGCTCACGGCCACGAACTTTAGCGACAATGTCGACAAGGTGTGGTTTATGCGTCTTGCAAGCTGCAAGGTCGCGAACATCGAGGAGCGCATTAAGGAGAACTTAGACGAGTATACCGAGACACAGAAGCCTAAGGGCTCATACAAAATCGTCAAGGAGGGCTGGGCATATAAGTATGTTGACGACTTAGAGAACTCTTTTGATCCGAAGTACGAGGCACTACTAAGCTACAGCGAGTCGTATGGTGGCGACCTGATCGTGATGGTCATCCTCGACACCGCGGGCAAGGTGAACATCCATAGCTACTTCGCTGGTGGCGTGGGTGTTGTGGAGCTGTAAATGAAGTTAGTCGTTGCTAGTTCTCATCACACCCGCTGAAGCGCAAGGCTAAACAGCATCAGGAGTGCAATACTAATTTCTTGTCAGAAGGGGTTAGGCTTGGTCTCGACATGAAATCAGCCCGAATGGGACATACTAAGCGTATTTCCTATTCGGGCTGATGATTGAGAGGCCAAGAATGACCCCTTATCACAAGAAATTAAAACGAGAAGCCAGTACTTATTAACGCATAATGACGCTTCGATGTAGGGTTGAAGGTATAACCTAAACTTACGGGAATTGTCGCCTCGCCAACCTCAAATTCGCGATTGAACATAAGACTGAGGTTGGTAACATTAAAGCCTTGTGGCAGATTATCGAAGTCGAGCTCGTAGGCGCCATCGACCAACTTACGCTCGCCAGCGCACCAGAAGGGGCCTGTCCATGGTGAGGCACCCGCGGTAATCTCTATATCGAAGAGATCCTCAATAGGTTGAGTATAGGCAATCTCGAAATATGACGAGAAGGCGCGACGGCGCTTAGAGCCATCCTCGTTATATAGCCAGTCGGCAGAGTGGAGGAAGGTGGTTGCCCAATGCAAGCGCAGACGGTCGAAGAGGGTATAGTCGATGGTGGCAGTAAGGCTATGATTCGTATCATCCAAAAAGTCGTTCTGCCAGAAGGCCTTGCCATAGTCGCACCACACGTCGTAGAGGGTGACTGATAGGTTCTCATAGTCGAAGCCAAGGGTCATATCGAGCTCCTGATAGGTGCTTATTGTCGAGAAGTTATACCATAGGTCAACATAGAAAGCTCCCAAGCCGAGCGTCACGCTGGGCTGGATGGCGGGGTCAAACATATTGCCATAGTACGACTGGTCGTAACCACGCCAAAGGTAGTTAGACTTGATATTAGCACCCGCCTCCCACCAAAAGAGCGAGTCATCATCATCGTCATCATCGTCATCCTCCTCATCCTCAACATCGAGCGTAGGGATGGATGTGGTTGCATAATTACTGCTGGGAGTGGGTGTCGCGGCCTGCGCGGGAACAATAAGTGCCATGGTGGCAAGGAAGATAGTAATAAACTCTCTTGTCATCGTTAAATAGGTTAATAGTATCTGATTAAGTTTTACTTAAGTTTACTCTTTGTATGCTGTCGATGGCGCTTGATGAGCTTCTGACGCTTACGGTAGGCATCGACCTTACGCCATACGCCCCAGAAGAGCATCAGCGAGAAGAATAGTATGATGCCCACAAGCATACCCTCAGATAGGTTGTCACCCTTAACTCTCGACCACATCTCGAGCATCTTATCCGTCCTATCGCCCGAGTCGTGCATAACGCCACAGCGGTCAATAACACTACGATCGGGGTATAATACTGGGTCGACAAGAACACTATCCGCCCCCTCAATCGGGCGCCCCTCTCTATCAACGAAGAGGTAACTAAGGTCGCATACCTCCATCTCACCACAGCTGAGGTTCTCCAACTCAGCAAAGACCTCCTCCGTAGCGATAACGCTCACATAGCCCGTGGCATCCATGTTACGTATAGCATTCTCGGGCATACACATGTAGTCGATGAAGTAGCGCGCAGCTTTCACATTGCGAGCATACTTAGGTATCACCCAGCCGTCGAACCACACAACACTACCCTCCTTTGGCACTACATATCCGAGGTCGACGCCCACGTTCGTGGCCTCATCGATAGCCCACACTGCATCGCCACTCCACATGAGATTTATCCACGCCTTCTCCTGCGTCATCATCTCCTTGCCAAAGTCGGCCTCCCAGCCCGCAACGAGCTCCTTCATACGCTTAAGGTAGCTCTCAACAAGGGCTATAGAGTCGTCCGACGAGTCGTACATAAGTTCACGTATGGTCTCTAAGTCGATATACTCATCCTCCGCGAGTAACCCCTCGGCGCGCGCCTCAAGAGTCTTGGCATAGATAAGCATCGGCGAGTAGACATCGCGAAAGGCATCCTTGACAAAAATCTTATCCTTGAGCCTACGGTCAAACATCAGCGCCCACGACGAAGCCTCCTCCGCAGTGACATAGCGCTTGTTGAAGAGTATACCCGTAGTACCCCACATGTAGCCTACGGAGTAGTCGTTGGGGTTCTTACCCTCGGGAGCCTCCAGAAGCGAGAACTGCTCGCGAATATAGGGCGACACACAATCGAAGTAGTTGATGCCACGAGCATCAATCTCGGCCTCAAATTCGGGCGTGAGGATTGGCAAGAGAAGGTTGTTGCGCATCATACGCTCGATGATATACTCCGAGGGGCACACCACGTCGAAGTCAGCCTCGCCATTCTCGATCTTAGCAAGCATCACCTCATTGATATCGAAGGTCTGGTATATGACCTTCACCTTCTCGCCCGTCTGTTGCTCATACCACGCCTCAAACTCGGGAAGTAGCTCCTCGTCGATATAGTCACCCCAGTTGTAGACCTTGAGTATCTGTTGACGCTCGTCGTCTGCGCACGATAGCATAGCAAGTGCAGCACATAGAGTGACAAGGGTCAAAATGCTATGAATCATCCTTTTCATCGGCGCGAGAGTTTTTTGTTCGACATCTGCTGCATCTCGGCGGCACGCTTAGCCTGACGATGCGAGCGATAGTTTACAACGATAAGTAGCACCAAGACCGCCACAAGGATAATGGTCGAGAGGGCACGTAACTCGGGCGTAAGACCTCCCTTGCGTGCGTCGGCATAGATATACGTCGAGAGGGTCTCGAGACCATCAGTGCCATTAGTGAAGATGGTCACGGCGAAATCGTCGATAGAGAGCGTGAAGGCGAGGATAAAGCCCGAAATCATGCCAGGACGTATCTCGGGGATGATGACACGACGCATAGCCTGCATAGGTGTAGCGCCGAGGTCGAGAGCCGCCTCGTAGATGTTGGGGTTCATCTGCGTAAGGCGTGGCATGACACTAAGCACGACGTATGGCGTACAGAAGGTTATGTGCGCGAGAATCACCGTTGTATAGCCCTGCGTAACACCAAGGGTTATGAAGAGCAGGAACAACGAGATACCCGTGATGATGTCGGGATTCAAGATTGGGATGTTGTTAACGAAGTTAACCACCCTACGCTTGCGATACCTCAAATCGTTAATGCCAATGGCAGCAATCGTACCCAGAAGAGTAGATACGGTAGCCGCCACAAGGGCGATGATAAAGGTGTTCTTGATGGCATCAATCAATGAGTTATTCACACCACCCGAGAAGAGCGACGAGTATAGCTCCGTAGAGAAGCCCGTCCAGTTACCCAAGACCTTCGACTCGGTAAACGAGAAGATGGCGATGATGACAATAGGTGCATAGAGCATGACAAGCAGCAGCACCAGATAGATGTTCGACAGTGTGCGTTTCATACTATAGCAGTCCCTCGTTAGCGCCCTCCTCCGACGAGTCGGTGAAGAGCGTGGTTATACCTATGATGATGAGCATTATGAGCGACAAGGCCGCACCATAGTGCCACATGCCATTATTGATGTTCTCCTGTATGGTCGTACCGAAGAGCTTGATGTTGTTCATCGTCAGAAGCTCTGCAATAGCGAAGGTCGATATCGTAGGCATAAAGACCATCATTATACCACTAACAATGCCTGGCATCGAGAGTGGAAATACCACACGTACAAATACCTGACGCGGCGTAGCACCAAGATCCTCAGCAGCCTCGATAAGCGAGTGATCCATCTTCTGGAGCACGTTGTATATGGGGTAGATCATAAACGGCAGGAAGTTATACACCATGCCGAAGATAAGCGCCCCCTCGCCTAAGGGCAGCGTGAGGAAGTCGAAGAGCGCCACGGTAGCCAGCGTGCGCACAAGCACGTTAATCCACATCGGCAGGATGAAGAGCATGACAACAAGGCTTGCTGTCGAGGGCTTCAAGCGCGAGAGGATATAGGCTGCGGGATAGCCCAGAATAAGACATAGTATTGTCGTTATCAGCGCGATGCCTATAGAGTATATGAACGTGTTGGCTGCCTCGGGCTGGTTGACAAAACGCTCGAAATTCTCCAACGAGAAGCCTCCATCCTTCGTCTGGAAGGCGTAGAGCATGATCAACACCAGCGGCATAACGACGAACACCGCCATAAATAGTACGTATGGCAGACTCCAACTGCGTCGTCGCGAGAAGAATTTTATCAAGTTTCTCATCTTAGTTTCAGGGTGATAGGTGTATTAGACAGTGGCTCTACTTCTCCACTCGCTTGGTTACCCTCAGTGCCGAGGGTGCAATCTTTATACCCACCTCGTCGAGATCCTCCCATACGTCGTGCGTGTCGACAAATATGTTCTCACCCTCATCCGTACGTACGGTGAGGTGGTAACGGTCACCCTTATACAAGATGAAGCGTATCGTACCCCACGACACACCATCGTCGGGGTCATCCGTAAGCTCCACGGCCGTAAAGTCGAAGGCCACATCTACATCCTCGCCACCATCGATGCCCTCCACTGCTGAGCACTCGAACTGCTCACCGAGAATCTCTACATGTGTCGCATCTATGAGCTTACCCTCAACCACATTCTCCGTGCGCTCCTTCTGCATGACATGGATGTCGGCAGGCTTGATCATCATGCCCACCTCGGTGCCAGGCTCAAAGCTGTTATACTCCTGAATCTGAATCTCATAGCCATCGGGCGTATCTACGAACATCTCATAGTGTACACCCTTGAATATGCACGAGCGTACGACACCATTAAACATCGCTGCCTCGGCATTACGTATTATGTAGACATCCTCGGGGCGGATGACAACATCCACTGGCACATTCTCGCCAAAGCCCTCGTCTACACACTCAAACTCCTTGTCCATGAAGCGCACCAAACGATCGTGTACCATCGTGGCATTGAGGATGTTACTCTCACCGATAAAGTCGGCAACAAAGGCGTTGCACGGCTCGTTGTATATGTCTGTTGGTGAGCCTATCTGCTGAATCTTACCCTCGTTCATCACGACGATAGTGTCCGAAAGAGTAAGTGCCTCCTCCTGGTCGTGGGTGACATATACGAAGGTGATACCCAAGGTGCGGTGCATCTCCTTAAGCTCCATCTGCATATCCTTACGCATCTTGAGGTCGAGGGCTGCAAGAGGCTCGTCGAGGAGCAACACCTGCGGGCGGTTGACAATAGCGCGTGCTATGGCCACACGCTGCTGCTGACCTCCCGAGAGCGACTGCACATCGCGGTGCTCATAGTCAGTCATGCCCACCATCTTCAGAGCACGCTTCACACGTTGCTCTATCTCGCGCTTATCGACCTTCTGGAGCTTTAGTCCGAAGGCTATATTATCGAAGACATTGTAGTTCGGGAAGAGGGCGTAGCGCTGGAATACCGTATTCACGGGGCGCAGATGTGGTGGCACACCTGTCATCTGCTCGCCACCAATAAGTATCTCACCACTCGAGGCTGAGTTGAAGCCCGCCAAAAGACGTAACAACGTGGTCTTGCCACAGCCCGAGGGGCCGAGGATCGTTAGAAACTCACCCTTTTTAACCGACAAACTCACATCATCCAGAACAACCTTATCGGGAAAGTTCTTCGTGATATGACGAATCTCAATGATATGATTTGATTCTGCCATTAAAATTAACGTAATTTGTTGTTTAACAAAACATTGATCAACAGTCGACCAACCACAGCAACGATTTCGCCATGCACACGCATGTGCATATTGTCCGTATGTAATGCAAATATACAATAAAAGTGAGAAAATGAAAAGATTTTCCCACTTTTTTCACCATTTCACACCCCACAACCACAGTTTACGGTAAAGAGATCATCTCTCTTATATAAACCTCGCTCGCTGCCAGCGTCCATTAGACGAGGTGGTCACCTCCCTCTCGACAATACCTGTGAGCACGTCAGCAGCATCGTCATGACGATTGGCTCGAAAGAGACGCTTATATGTCGTCACGTGAGCATAAAACTCTGGCCAGCGCACACACCAATCCTCGGGCATGCGTATCGTATGTAGCACCGTGGCGGAGTTCGACAATATGCGCGCCTCCTTATTTGCCGACTGGTGAAACCACTCTATACGCGTGGCTGGCACAAGGCGTTGCAGCGAGCGGGCAAAGCCTCGACCACCGTTGTTACTCTCGACGTATGCCTGACGTATAGCCTCGCGCTTGAGCATCGCGGCAACAAGGGGCTCCGTATGTTCCATCGCTTCGCGCGAGTATACCACATCGGTGATATAGATAATGCCATCGGTATCAACGACATAGTTCACCGAGCATAGGTAGTCGTCACCCATATCTGCCGTGTCGGTATAGTTCGAGCGGGCGACAACATCGCGAGGCAGTAGTTTATACTCACGAAAACCATCGCCATAGAGAAGCCCCTCCCTCGACGATGGATGCCCCTGATACATAGCCTCGAAGCGCACAGGGTCGAGACGACGCTTCGACAGGAGTAGCTCCCTACTCTGCTGCTCGGGCCATAGCGCCTCGCCCTCACCACGAGGGTCTATCTCCGTCGTGGGCGAGGCCTTCAGTGCCTCGAAGTTTAAGACTAACCACTCACTATCCCTTAGCTCGTCAATATCGCGCCACGAGCGCAGCTCACGAAAGGACTCCGTGCGACCGAGAACCCCAATAAGATCCTCCTCATGCCAACGCGTAAAGACTATCAGCTCGCGCGAGGCGTTGTGCATACGTGTGCGCACCACCGACGTGTACCATTCCCAACAATTCTCCCTAACCACGGGCGACTGTGCCTCCATTGCATCCTTATAGAGGTCGTCGAGAATGAAGCAGTCGACGCGGTTACCCGTGAGCGAGCCCTCGCGACCCACACTTATAAGCTCGCCTTTATGTCCAATAATCTCCACCTCATCCGAGGTGCGTATGTAGCCCGAGGGTTTCGTGCCACGCTTGATGGTTGTTTCAGGGAATATGGAGGCGTACTCCTTTGACTCGATGATACGCTGCACACGACGATTGAACTTCGATGCGAGCGTGCCAGAATATGAGGCTATAGCAATACGCATATCAGGGTCAAGACCAAGCATATAGGCTGGTAGTAGCGTCGTAGCGCCCACACTCTTACCATGCTGGGGCGGCACAGAGACAATAAGCCTCCTTATGCGCCCCAAGGCAAAGGCCTCGAGTATGGCGTAGTAGGTGCGATGAAAAGGGGTAAACTCCAAGAATGGATAGACCTCAGCGGCAAAGTCGACAAACGTCGATGTCGACCGAGTGATGCTCATTTCACTACTCATAACACTACTATTTAACAATCGTACTACTCAACATGCCAAACGAGAAGTCGTTGTCAACAGCCTCAGTGCCAACCGTCGTATGCAACTCCCACCACACTGGGACAATGCCCACAATCGAACGTACCAATCGGCCATTATGCACCTGCTCGCCACGACGCACCACGACGGTGGTGACCAGGCGACAACACACCTCGCCATCATAACATACCACCGCACCAGAATAGAACTCCCTATCGCCAATGGCAGCTACCAAACGCTCGGCAAGCTCAAGATAAATAGATGATGTAATTTCGTACATAATTGATTTTTTAGGGTTTATTAAATAAATTGCATAGTTAAATTTTGCGAATTACAATAAATTGCTTAACTTTGCTGTGCAAATATACGTTCAAATATTTATCTTGTCAAGGGTTTTGTATAATTTTTTGATATAAATTTTTCTTATATGGAAACTATTGGTGAACGAGTAAGAGTTATGCGTAAGCAGCTTAACTTAACGCAAGAGCAATTAGCTCAGCAACTTGGCATAGGCAAGGCAGCACTCTCGATGATCGAGACAGGCAAGGCTGGACTATCGACACGCAACAAGAATATACTGGTTCAAGATTTGAATGTTAACCCCGAATGGATAGAGACTGGCAAGGGGCGAATGTTCAACGCCGAGCCCAACTGCACACCCTACCTCCACCGCACAGACAAGTCGCTACCGCTACAGAGCGTACCGCTCTACTCTATTGAGGGCACGGCGGGTCTTGTTCCCCTCTTTGCCGAGGAGTCGACGGCTAAGCCTATTAACTTTATCCATATACCCAACCTACCGAAGTGCGACGGTGCGATATACGTTGTGGGCGACTCGATGTACCCGCTACTTAAGAGCGGTGACATCATCCTATACACGCAGCTCAGCGACGTGCGCGACGTGTTTTGGGGAGACATGTACCTCCTCTCGATAGACATTGATGGCGAGGAGTATATCACGGTGAAGTATGTTCAGAAGTCCGACCACGAGGGCTTCATCAAGCTCGTAAGCCAGAACCAGCACCATGCCGACAAGGAGGTAGAGATGAGCCGTATACGCGCCATTGCCCTTGTCAAGGCATCGATACGCATGCACACCATAGGATAGTGAGCTATGCTCAATGAGTAGTGAGTAGTGAGTAATGAGTAATTGTTGTGCTTCTTCCGAAGCGCCAGCTATAAGGCTGATTTTGAACAACAATAAAGGGAGTGACTAAAAAGTAATTTAGTCGCTCCCGATTGTTTAAGAGGTTGAATAAAAAGATGTAGTTTTAGACTTAAGTTCCAATTCACCACTCACACTCGGCATAGCCCGCAAGCGGTCTCTGCCCTTGCTTACTCGTGGCGCTGCGAAGCCCGAAAATGCGGAGTTTACTCGGCGTCTACCTAAAAGTCCCCTCTTTTCAAAGGGGGATTTAGGGGGATTGTAAGCATAACCCTAAATGCGATAGCATTTTGAGGACGAGCATTTTGTTGTTTGAAGGCATTAGATACAACGCTCGGCGAATTTCGAGACGATGGGCTGTACTACAGCGTACTGCCCATTGGCGAGATAATTCGTTAGCGACATTATAACAACAAAGAACGACAAAATACTCTTTTTATTCAGCCTCTTCCTTATGAAGTTCTGTTCTTATTATAACATCCTCAACGAAGGGAAGAGCGCATAGAGCTGCTCCATAAGGTTATCCATATCGAAGCCCTCGCGAAGGACAAGCAGAATATTATTATCGCCAGCGATGGTGCCAAGCACCTCATTAATGCCACGGCTGTCGATAGGCACAGATATAGCACTAGCATAGCCAGGTTTTGTGGTTATGACGCATAGATTACCCGAGAAGGCTATGTCGGTGATGTTGTCGGTAATGTTTGTCGACACAACAAGGTCGTTACGCGGGCTATTGGGTAACACATAAATATAGCCCTTCTCCTTATGTGGCACTTTGGCCACGTGCATAAACTTAAGGTCGCGCGACAGGGTAGACTGGGTAACTTGTACACCGCACTCCACAAGGCGAGCTACAAGCTCCTCCTGCGAAGATATGTACTCCGAACGTATAATCTTACGTATGATAGAAAGGCGCTGGGTCTTTTGATTCATCGTCTTTTTTTGTTGAGTGTTCTCTAATCTCACGACTAACGCAAACTAATTCTCCATTATTGTCTTTGTGCATACAAAAGTAAGCAAAATGGGGCTAACATCCAAATTAATGTTAAAAAAAAGAGCATCGGTGCATTTTTTTTATCTCTTTATATTTTAACTAAAGAATCTTTTACTATATTTGCGGGCGGGGATATTTAGTATGGTATTCCTGACAGAGAATTTTAAAAACGGAACTATAATAATTTATTTATTTTTTATTTTTTTAAGTCTATGAGAAAACTACTTTCAATCTTCAGCATCGCTCTCGTGGCAATGTTTGCAATCGGCTGCGAGAATGATGAGCAGGGCGGTAACAATGGCCACACCTTGAACTTCGGCGAGCCTACCGTGACCTCTTCGACCATCGAGGTTGGTATCGTTCCCTCGGACACCGCGTCTAACTACTTCGCAGGGATCGTTGCAGCAAGCGAGCTTGCAGGCAAGGATGATAGCGCAATCATCACTGAGTATATCCAGAAGCTCACCATGTTCACAGGCGTACAGTTCATCACTGCTAAGAACCTTCAGCCTGAGACCGACTATACGGCTATCGCCTTCTATATGGGCGAGACAGCTAAGGTGACGAAGCTCAATATCCGCACTAATGCTCCTGGTGCTGAGGATGACCCCTTCAGCCTCACACTCAAGGTTACAAACGTAACTCACAACTCGGCAATTGTTACAGCCACGCCTACCAGAGATGATGTTAACTACTTCTTCCGCGTCATCACAGAGCTTGAGTTGAAGGAGAGTGGTTGTACAACGCCAAAGCAGATAATGGAGTATTGCATTAGCAACCCCTCTCATATTGACTATGTTGCAAAGGGAGAGCGCACAATTGAGAGCAAGAACCTCGCAGCAAAGTTTAAGTACATCGCTGTGGCCTTCAACACAGATCTCTATGATGACATGATTGCAGGCATTGCTCCTATTGAAATATTCCAGCAGGAGTTCACAACACTTGATGCTCCCGAGGTAGATCCTGACACGCTCTTTCTCTATGAGAATCTCAATATCGGCGTTAACACCTTCTCATTGGACGTAACACCTGTAAAGGGCGAGGATAAGCTATGGTCATACTACATCTTCCAGAAGCAGTGGTACGACAATTACATAGCAAGCAGCCGCAACGCCGTAGTTATGCGCGCTTACCTTGGACTCTATGGTCTTCGTCAAGAATATTGTATAGCTCATGGCATCCCCACAGTCACATTTAACGAGTTTGTGACGAGCGAGGAGTATATGGGACATTATGGTTCAAAGCAGATAACAGCATACGAGAATCTTCGACCAGCGTCAGACTATGTAGTAGCGATGTTCTATATGAGTCCTGATGTTACCGACCCAACAGATATTTATGACTACGAATTCGTTGCTGTGGAGTTCACCACAAAAGAGGCTGATGCAAACATAAAGGTTAAGATGGATGTTCAGGGCCCAGTAGTAGAGAAGACCAGCACTGGATACAACGTTAAGTTTAATGTAGCCATTGATAATAACGCCATTGTTCTTCGTTACGGCGCAACTGAATGGACAGACAATGTCGCTCAATGGTACGACCCTGAGGACTGCAATAGCATCCGTGCATTCATAGTCTTCCGCACGTCAGATGAGAATACCTTTGCCGCTGCCAAGACTGAGGCAGGAGCGACCTTCTCATTTGAAACGGGAGTATTCGATGGAATCATCATGTTTGAGGCCGAAAATGTTGAGAGCGAGAGAACTCAATATATGGCACGTATAACGCCCGACATGTTTGAGTAGTTTAATACCACAAATTAATGAACTTAATGAAACGACTACTCACAATACTCACCTCTATGGTTCTGCTTGCAGGCTTCGCGGCCTGCGAGCAGCAGCCCGAGGGCGGTGATGAGCAGACAACACCCATTGTTGTACTCAATGCCGATAAGGAGACAATCGTAGCCAACGGCTCGGATGTAGTGACTTTCACGGTCATGGTCGATGGTAAGGATCGCACCAGCGAGGCTGAGATTGTTAACCTCGCCGATAACTCAATCATCGCGGGTAACAAGTTCACCACGATGGCAGCTGGGACATACGAGTTCAGAGGCATCTATGGCACTACCACGTCGGAGACTAAGCGTATCGTAGCCACCGCAACGGGCGAGCAGCCCCAGACGAGCGTAGGGCTCAGCGTCGACAAGAACGAGATTAAGGCCGACGAGACCGACACTGCGACATTCACCGTGACGGTGGATGGCGAGGTGGTAAACGAGGGTTATACCATCAAGAACCTCACATACAACATCGCGCTCGAGGGTAACACCTTCGTCTCAAACGTGGCGGGTAGCTTCCGCTTCGTGGCCGAGTATGAGGGTGTTAAGTCAAACGAGGTGGAGGTTAATGCCGTAAAGGAGGAGAAACCCGAGGATAAGAAGCTCACTCTCAAGGCCGACGTAACACGCATCAAGGCTAATGGCCAGGAGATAGCGACCTTCACGGTAATGTATGGCGAGGAGAGTGTGACCAACGAGTGTACCATAACCAACACACAGACCAAGGAGTCTCTTACGGGAAATACTTTCTCGACAACGACTATCGGCGAGTACAAGTTCCAGGCTACGTACAACGACATAGAGTCGAACATAGTGACCGTCACAGCATACAACCCCGCAGTGATTTCGGACTACGAGGTCGGCGATGTTATCGAGTGTGCTGGCTCGAAGGGTGTGGTATACGCCTTCAAGGAGTTTCCCAAATATGATGAGTCGTATGAGAATATCGTAGGCTACGATACCTACTGCTACGTATTCTCGCTCGACGAGGAGGACTTGCAGTGGTCTACAGAGTATGTATACTGCAATTGCGGCTCGCAGCGTGGCGACTGGAATACGCAGGATATGCTTCGATTTGGCACATCTCCCGATAAGTACCCCGCAGCGCAGTGGTGTGTAGCACATGGCGAGGGTTGGTTTATGCCCTCATATATGGAACTTAATCTGATGTGGGATGCCATCACTGAGGGTACACATGAGTTCGACTCGCCAGGCGTGGCTAAGTTCAACAAGATTATCACCGACAATGGCGGCGAGCCCTTCGTTTCGACCTACTACTGGTCGTCAAACGAGACATCTGAGGACCTTATTGAGTTGGTTGCCTTTATGAACGACAGCGTCGTATGTCTTGAACCTATTAAGGATAAGGTCTACACGGTGCGTGCAGCATATCGCTTCCTTGTGGAGTAGAAACTCTATAATTTATAAAAACAAATCGGAGCAGGATTACCGCTCCGATTTGTTTTTATAAAGGGATATATATACCTTTGTCGTATGAAAAAGTCGGAATTTTCGTTTATAGGCGACATCGCAAAGATGTTTAATGCACTACCCCACCACGGCTTCGAGCCTATTGGCGACGACTGCACGGTCATCGATATTGGCGACGAGGCGTTAGTCCTCACTACCGATATGTTGGTGGAGGATGTGCACTTCCTCCGTGCTGCCTCCTCGGCCGAAGAGGTGGGGCGCAAGAGCATCCTTGTAAATATTAGCGACGTGGCAGCTATGGGCGCTAAGCCCGTGGCTACGCTTCTCTCGCTCTCGCTTCCCGAGTCGGCACAGGAAGAGTGGGTCGAAGGCTTTATGCGCGGCTACCACGAAGTGTCGGAGCGCGAGGGTGTGGCCCTCGTTGGTGGCGACACCACAGCCTCACGCGACAAGATAACGATAAATGTCGTAGCCATAGGCCGAGCACCCAAGGCCAATATCAAGCGACGCTCAGCAGCGCGCATAGGCGACATTATCTGCGTTACGGGCGAGCTTGGCATATCGTCAAAGGGTCTCGTGGACATTATGTTTGGCGACCTCGACACCACAGCGGCTCGTTGCCACCGCAACGCCCAGGCACGCACCACGGAGGGTGCATGGCTCGGCACACAAGAGGATGTTCACGCCATGATGGATGTGTCGGATGGCATAGCCTCAGACATAAAGCATATCATGGAGCAGTCGAAGGTGGGTGCCGAGATAGACACCGCCCTTATACCTACGGACTACGACCTGCGCTTTGCACTATCGGGTGGCGAAGATTATGAGCTCCTGCTCACCGTGGCAAGTGATGGTTTCGAGAGTTTGAAGCGTGAGTTTGAGAACGCTACGGGGTGTCAGCTCACGGCCATAGGTCGTATAACCGATGGTGGCGAACTACGATGGGTGGAGAATGACGCAACCATAGAGTTCAACTTCGAAGGATTCAAGCACTTCTGAGTGATATAGAGCCGTACAAATAAAAAATCGGCTATATTTCAGCCGAGCCAGTGTAGGGGAAATAGCCATATTTCACACGACTAACAATCCCTCTTTCTACAATTGAGAGAATCCACTCTCCGATGATTTTTAACTTTGCCATAACCTAAAATATTAAAGTTTGACAAAGCAAAGGTAGTGCAAAATAGTTTATTTTACAAATATTTTAATAATTATTTAAACTTTTTTATTATTTCAGAACGCTAAGTTTCAACTCTTCAGCATTGAGCGTAGCATCTGAAAAAGTACATTGAGAGCCTTGATACGTAGGACATAAGAGCCCGCAAGATAGAGAGCCAGGCCTACAACCACATCCAACAGAAGGCGCAATACGATACCCAGCTCCGTAACGTAAGGCTCCAACAGATAGAGCCCACCAAACATTACGGCAGCCACAATGAGTTGCGGAACAAGAGCAGTAAATAGTCTGCCGACACCGACAGAGATGTAGCGGAGGGCAGCAGCGGTATTTACGACATACTCCACCAGAGCCATAGCCGTCATTCCCCAAGCCACAGACTCAACACCGCGGGGAATGGTTATAGCCAAGATAGCGGTCTGCACCACACGCTTAACAATCTCCAGACGGAGAATCACACGACCGTCGCTACGCACCTTAAGGATGTTGTACGACACAACAGACAATGGATAGGCTATACCCGAGAGTGCAAGAATCTCGAAGTAGGGCACCGTGGGCATCCACTTCTCGCCCAAGAGCAGCATAAACATATCGGGGGCGATAGCCACAAAGCCGAGCATCGTGGGAAAGAGCACGAAAGCCAACAACCTAACAATGTGGAGGTAACCATCGGCTAACTTCTTATCGTCGTCCTGAAGTTTTGCCAGCGCAGGGTACGTAACGCCTTGCACCGCCTGCACCGTGGAGGTGACGGGCAGATCCTTGAGCTTCTGCGCCTGGGCGTAGTAACCCAATGCTGAGGTGGAGTGCATCTTGCCGATGAAGAGCTGCGCTACATTATTGTATATAGAGGCTATAAGATCGGTGGCCAATAGGCGCAGACTAAAGGGTGCCATAGCGCTCAGCGCCGCCCAACTGAAGCGTGCCGACGTACGCCACCTACGGATATACCAGAAGGCTACAGCCTTGATACCCATCATAAGTAGGCGCTGTGCCACAAGGCTCCAGATGCCACATCCTGCAATAGCCATAACGACAGCGACGACACCACTAACGAGCGAGCTGAGAAAGACAATCTTCGATAGTAGCGCAAAGCGAAACTCGCGCGTGAACATCACCGTCTGCACCACACAGAGCGAGTTGATGGGTAGCACAAGGAACAATACTGGTGCTATATCACTAATGATGGGAGCATCATACAACGTGGCTATAGGCTGCGCGACGCTAAGCAAAAGAACGTACAACACCACCGACACCACGACGTTAAAGCCGAGCACCGAGCGGTACTCCTCATCGGTAGGACTCTGCTTGCGTATAAGCGTCTGCGAGAAGCCACTATCGACAATGGCAAGAGACACAGAGGTAAAGAAGGTCATAATGGCCATAATGCCGAAGTCCGACGGGGCAAGCTGTCGCGCCACAATGATGCTCACGACCATCTGCACAACCATAGAGAGGAGCTTCTCCGAGAAGCTCCACGCCACACCGCTCACGACCTTATGTTCCAACCTCTCTGCGGCCATAACATCATTTTACAAAATAGTCCATCGCTATACGATACGACTCCATGCCGAAGCCCATAATCGTACCACATGCCACAGGCGCTATCATCGACGCGTGACGAAACTCCTCGCGCGCAAGGATTGACGATATGTGTACCTCAACAACAGGCACCGTTATGGCAGCGACAGCATCGCGCAATACCACCGAGGTGTGCGTATATCCACCCGCATTGAGTATAACGCCATCATACGCGCCATCGGCCTGCTGTAGTCTGTCGACAAGTTCGCCCTCAATATTCGACTGAAAGTAGTCGATGGTTTCTCCCGAATAACGTGCGCGAAGAGCCTCGAGAAAATCCTCGAAGCTCTCACGTCCGTATATCTCGGGTTGACGACGCCCCAAAAGATTGAGGTTCGCACCGTTGATAATCAAAATTTTCATTCAGACCTCTCTATATCAAATCCGAAAAAGAAATTTTATTGATAGACTGGTGCAGATACGACGCTCGGCGAATTTCAGAGCGATGGGCTGTACTAAAGCGTACTGCCCTCTGCTCTTGATAATTCGTTAGCGGCAGCAGATGCGCCGTTATCTCAATAAAATTAGTATTCTTTGGCAGTAGTCTCGCCCTTCAACACACGAAGAGCGTTCTCAGCCAACGACTCAAGCTCGTTCTCGCCTGGATATATCTTAATGGGAGCAAGGAACTTGCAGTAGTCAACGATGATGTCATTGACACAGTCGTTCCATGCTATACCACCAGTGAGAAGGATGGCGTCTACCTGGCCCTTCAACACAACAGCCATCTCGCCAATCCACTTAGAGATAGAGTACGACATGGTGTCGAGCATGAAGCGTGCCTCCTTATCGCCAGCCTCTGCACGTACCTCGTTCAACTCCTGCACGTTGTTACAGTTGACATGGTCTACAAGACCACCCTTACCTGCCAACAGTTTCTTAATCTCGGCCTTATCATACTTGCCCGAGAAGCAGAGGTCTACGAGATCGCCCGCAGGGAGAGTACCAGCGCGCTCGGGAGCGATAGGGCCATCACCATCAAGGGCGTTGTTCGTATCAATAACACGACCTTTGCAGTGCGCCGACACAGAGATACCACCACCCATGTGTACTACGACAAGGTTCAGATCCTCGTAGGGGCGACCTACCTCCGCAGCATAACGACGAGCGATAGCCTTCTGGTTCAGAGCGTGGAAGATAGAGCGACGGGGCAACTCCTTGAGGCCGCTGACACGTGCCATATCCTGAAGCTCGTCTACAACAACGGGATCGGCGATATATGCCTCGACACCTGCGGCGTCGGCGATACGACAGGCGATGAGAGCGCCAAGGTTGCTGGCATGCTGACGCTTAGGAGCCGAGAGGTCGGCAACCATGGCCTCACCCACGCGATATACGCCACCCTCGATAGGACGCATAAGGCCACCACGGCCAATAACAGCATCCAACGATGTGAGCTCAATGCCATCAGCCTTCAAAGCATCAAGGATGATACCCAAGCGCCAGTCGAGCTGGTCGGCAACCGTAGCAAAACGAGCAATCTCCTCGGCCGAATGGCTCAACTTGAGGGTCTTGACCTGCTCCATATCGTGGAACAACGCCACCTTCGTACTCGTAGAACCAGGGTTG
Organism: Alistipes sp.; assembly: GCA_017481145.1. Classification (GTDB taxonomy): domain Bacteria; phylum Bacteroidota; class Bacteroidia; order Bacteroidales; family Rikenellaceae; genus Alistipes. Next base: position 18,104 of record JAFUPR010000082.1, read on the forward strand.
ATTGTAAGAATGTTATATGCCATCTCTTATACGTTTTTCAAGTTTCGTGTGCCTAATTATTTTGCTGACAAACAAGCCAATGCGATAGAGTAAAGCTTAGTCTTGGTAGTATCACCACGCGATGTCAACACGCAGGGAGCCATAGGACCAGCAACCATAGCTGCCAACTCAGCACCACCGAACTTAGAGCATGCCTTGAAGAATACGTTACCGCTCTCGAGATTGGGGAAGAGCAAGCAGTCAGCATCACCAGCAACAGGGCCTGTGAGCTTCTTAATCTTAACGCTCTCCTCATCAATAGCTACGTCCAAAGCCAAAGGACCCTGGAATAGACCATGACCAAGTTCACCAGCAGCACCAAGCTCGCCGAGCTCCTTAGCCTCTACCGACGATACCACCTTGGGAAGAAGCTGCTCCGAGGGGGCGATGAAGGCCATCTTAGGAGTCTCAATACCAAGGTTGTTGGCAGTCTCAAGAAGGTACTTAGCAATCTGCTTCTTCTGCTCGAGTGTGGGGCAAGGAAGAACTGCAACGTCGCTCACAACAAGGAGCTTGTGGTATGCAGGAATCTCAAGTACTGTAACGTGGCTAAGAACAGTGCCAGCGGGAAGAAGACCCCACTCCTTATTCAAGATACCACGCATATACTTATCCGTAGGCACAACGCCCTTCATCAAGACGTCGTACTCGCCATTGTGGACAGCCTTAACAGCAATCTCAACAGCCTTTACATCCTCCTTCTCCTCGATGATGGTGTACTGGCTCATATCTACGCCCTCAGCCTCGCATGACTTCTTAATCTCCTCGGGATCGCCCACGAGCGTCACCTCAGCAAGTCCTGCCTTAATAGCCATATCGGTAGCGCCGATAGAGTGAGTATCCTGACCATAAGCCACAATCATCTTCTTCTTGCCACGCGCAACCGCCGCAGCAACGAGTTCATCCAAATGCTTAATCATAATAGTTTTAGGTTTTATTTGTTTAGTCTTCAATTTCATTATTCAACTATCTGACACCGCAGACGGAGTCAAATAATTTGAGATATTTTTAGGCGTGCGAGAGGAGGAAAACCGCAGCATACTCGACGCATGTAAGGACTTACCGACCCTCGTACAACACCAAAATAGCCAAATTAGTTGGCTCCGACAAGACGATAGGTATCCTTGGCAATTACCAACTCCTCGTCAGTGCAGATAACCGCAGCCTTCACACGCGAGCCCTCGGCCGAAATCTCGTAGTCCGTACCACGCTTACCACGATTACGCACAGCGTCGAACTCGATACCCATAAACTCCATATTGCTCAATACATACTCGCGCAACTCGGGAGAGTTCTCACCCACACCGCCAGTGAAGATAACGAGGTCTACACCGCCCATCCCAGCAGCATACTCACCTACAAACTTCTTAACACGGTTGCAGTACATATCGCGAGCCATGATTGCGCGCTCGTTACCCTCATCATAGGCAGCGTCGATATCACGCATATCGCTTGAGATACCAGTAAGACCCTGAACACCCGACTTCTTGTTGAGCATGTTGTCGAGCTCCTTGTATGTCATACCCTCCTTATCGGCGATGTAGGTTGCAGCGCTAACATCCATAGAGCCAGCACGCGTACCCATCACCAGACCATCAAGCGGAGTGAAGCCCATAGATGTATCGAACGACTTACCATTCTTAATAGCCGTCACCGACGCGCCATTACCAATGTGACATGTCACAATCTTCGAGTTCTCGAAGTCGAGGCCAAACATCTCGGCACCCACGCGAGCAACAAACTTATGACTCGTCCCATGGAAGCCATACTTTCTCACGCGATACTTCTCGTAGTACTCGTAGGGAATGGCGTACATGTAGTTGATTGCGGGGATTGTGTGGTGGAACGATGTGTCGAACACAGCCACCTGCTTGATACCAGGCAACACGCGCTCCATCGAGAGGATACCCTCAAGGTTGGCAGGATTGTGCAACGGCGCGATAGAGTACAACGACTCGATCTTAGCCTTAACCTCATCATCTACAAGGCAGCTATCGTGGAAGAACTCACCACCATGAGCCACGCGGTGACCAGCAGCCTTAAGCTCATCGAGCGACTTGATTACGCCATGTTCGGGGTGTGTCAGTGCATCCAACACCAATCGAATACCCGTTGTATGGTCAGGAATAGGGCACGACACCTCGTACTTATCCTTACCCTGAGGTTTGTGTACCAAATCACCCTCAGCAAGACCAATACGCTCTACAAGACCCTTGGCCAGAAGCGTGTGCGACGACTCCAGAACATCAAGCACCTGATACTTGATAGACGAGCTACCGCAGTTAAGAACCAAAATTACCATTGCAGTTGTTATTTAGTGTTAATAATTTGTTGTTTACGCTATCCGAGATGGGGTGTTATCCCCTCTTAAAACTCAACAAAGATACAAAATTTACCCCGACATTCCAACACATTTCCACTATTTTTTTTCACCCACCATTTTACACCCTCATTTTAGCAGACTTTTATCGTCATAGTCCACACTTAACTATTCACAACTGACATCCACCATATACTCCAATATTTATCCTATTTATCGCACACGAAGCATGCGTAGTTTGGAATGTCGAAACAAATAAATTATGGGTCAGCGGATATTTCAGGTTGTTGGGCTGTCGCAAATCAAGAATAAAGTGTAACTTTGCGGTATGAAATCAGAAGAACTACTTCGCGCCATTCTCCCCGATATACTTCTAGACAACTTCGAAGTTGTTGATTATAGCA
>JAFUPR010000083.1 GCA_017481145.1 Alistipes sp.
ACAATTTTACCCCCTCTCGCAGGTCTCTTTTTGACCATTAAGCCATTTAGTTAGACAACCGATAGACAAACATAGACAGAATTCGGTGGGTGCGCCTCTGGTGGGGCTGTGGCGGGGTGTGCTAACTCGTTGATACAAAGCAAAAAGGAAAAAACTTTCGTTTTTCCCTTTCAGTACCCCCTCAGGGGCTCGAACCCTGGACCCCAACATTAAGAGTGTCGTGCTCTACCAACTGAGCTAAAGAGGCATTTGCTAACCTTTCGATTGCGAGTGCAAAGATAAGGCACTTTTTTTAATCCACCAAACTTTTTGCAAAAAAAATTACACTTTTTTTTTATTTCGCTGCTCATGCACAACATAACAAGCTATGAATCACGGCGAAAGAATGTGGGCATATAATCCGTCGGATTATCTATTATCATCCGAATTCCACTCCCTACCACCATCCATATAGAACACTGGGCGGCTACCAGCAACACTCTTAGCGGCGAGGTAGCTATCGTAGAGGCATACTCCATTGGCACTATCGTCGGCAAGGAAGTAGGCTACAACCGAGGCATGGCGTTTTGTTGTATGTATCATCTGAGTAGTACGCTCCACATACTCTCGAGACCACGCTGGGTTATTCGAGGGGTTACCACCGCGCTTACGCGACATGCCCGACTTCGAAGAGTTAATAGGCGCCGTGAGAGCCACATACATACCGAGTTCATCGCAGAGCGTGAGGATATCATCATCGACACCACCTGCAGTGAAGCGTAGGGCACGGTGTCCTGCGCGATAGAGTGTTCTAACTTCATCAGCCGTCGTTGCAGGAGAGACCTCAAGCCACTCTAACGTTAGATCATCGCCATTGATCTTATAGTTACCCTTCTCATATCCAAGCTCGCGAAGAGCCACAGCCATATCGTAGAACTCCACATCGCGGCCTGCTATGCGGTTCTTGAGGCGCAGGCTAAGTTGCGTGGGCGAGGTGCTACTCCAGAGCATGCTATCTACCAGCTGAGCACCAAAGCGCATAGTGTCGACGCCATACATGCCGAGCACCACATCGCGATGCCCTACGGCAAGACGTATTGTATCATTGAGGTATAGCTCATAATAGAGACGCGACGTCTTCTCGCCAAGCGTGGCATTGTGCATAACGACACTAAAGTCGGCGTTCACAACACCCCCAACACCTCGCGTTGCACGCCAGTCGACATCGCGCACGCGCACGCGCGGCTGTGATATAATGTAGACCTCGGGGTGTGGCGCTTGAGCCTCGAAGCACTCAATAGCAGCGACACCATCGACAGGCAGTAGGCGCAACTCTACGTTATTCTTATCCTCTCTCGACAACTTCGTTATATCATACTCCGCAGCAGCAAAGCCATTAGTCGAGCCGCCAGCACGCTTACCATTGACATAGACATCGTAGGGAGAGTGTACGCGCTCAATACGCAGGAAGATGCGGTGCTCAACCCACGAGAAGGGGTAAGTAAACTCACCACGAAGCACACCCTCATGCTCCTGCCACTCGACAATAGGCTGCATATATCGCTGCTTAGCCAACGAGCGCTGGGCTGCCGCATCGCTCGTAGGATATGGTATAAGGCGGGTACGATGGGGCTCGCCATCTGCCATCTGACCATAGGCCACAGCGACAGATAGCAGCAACACTAACAGAACGACATATTTGACATATCTCCTCATAGTCTACTTACGTTTTTGGTACGACGCACGTGAGTTACGCCACTCGATAATCTCGGGTGTGAGCTCGTCAACACGATCCTCCCACATACGATTCTCAACAAGGCGACGACGGTCGTAGTTGATACGCTCGGTGATGCGGAAGCGTGGCTTACGACGCATAGAGGCATCCTCACGGCGCGTAGGACGGATGTCGCGGGCAAACACCGAGTCGCGCCCAGGGCGACGCTCATAGTACCACTCGAAGTCGGGGAGCTTGCGCACCTGCGATTCTGGGACCATACCTATAGGATAGAGCACATACTCGGGATTCTGCTTGTATGTAATCTTATCTATCGCGCCATCAATGAGGTAGAAGCTTATCGAGGCGCTCTCGATATACATCAGTCCAGTAACCTCGGGATCATCCTCGCCCTGCATATAGTATATCGTCTGTGCATTGCCATTCACATCGTTACGATATACCGAGCCATCCTCAAAGTAGGCAATCATATCCTTGCCCTTCACCTGGTTATAATGCGCCGTGTCAATCTCCGTACCCATAATCGGGTCTCCCATAAAGTGAGCCATTGACATCAGCTCGTTACGTGTATGTATGGCCATAGAGTCGGATGTTATCTGATTTGTCTCCTGCCACAATATAGGCTCAATATATAGGCGAATTATCGAGTCGGTATTCAACAGCACGAGCGAGTCGCACACAATCTGCGAGTCGGTGCGATACATCTTAACCCTGCGATAGGCCTTTATCATCTTGTAGACGCTATCCTCGGGGAAGGGGCGCTCCACCACCGAGTCACGCGCGAGGCTGTCTGTAGCAAGCGAGTCGATCGCCATCGTATCTCTACCGAGCGTATCAGCCATATCACCCCTATCTGCAAGGCTATCTGTTGCGAGCGAGTCGGCAGCCAGCGTGTCGAGCGTATAGTCCTTACCCTTATACTCCTTGCCACGCTTCAATGCACGCGCCTTTGCCTTATCTATCTTACGACGCTCGCGCTCCTCATTCTTCTGCTTTATGCGCTCAAGGCGTTCTGCCTCCTCGTCTGCAAGACGCGAGCTCTGCGCTATACGCTTTGCCACTATCGAGTCAATCTTTATCCTAAATAGCGAGTCGCGTATTTGCTGCACCGAGTCCAACTTAGCCTGCTCAATAGCATTTATCGAGTCGCGTATGGCGCGCTCGGCACTGCGTATTGAGTCACGTACACGGCGCTTTTCGAGCTTCGCACGATAGCGCAGCTGGCTCTTCGTTGGCGGAATGATAGTATCCGTCGCTATACTATCCACCGCGAGGGTGTCTGTTGCAACGAGGCTATCATCTATACTCGTATCAGCGCTCTCATCGACACTCGCATCCATACTCGTATCCACCCCATCCTCAGCTTCACGTGGCTTCTCCGTGGGTGGCACATCCACATCGACATCTGCAGCGACATCTGTCGATGCACCCACAGCACCACGCAACGGTGGTATATTTGAGGACTTATCATTCGTGCGGTTAGGCTCCTTGTTCGCAGCTCTATTGCTGGGTCGCTCGGGAGTAGCGCGCTGCTCCACCCCACCCTTTTGAGTACTATTTGCGGGCAACGTAGGTGCTGCTGTAGAGATACCTTCAGCTTCAGACATAGTCTCAGCCTCAGTTTCAATTTCGGCTTCAGCTCCAGCCACATCCTCGCCCTCAGGCATCGACACCTCTACATCCTCCATTTCGGGCATATCTACCTCCTCGACAGTCGTCGTATCACGCTCAACAGAGGGCACATCCTCAACATCGCGCTCCGCACCCTGCGTTGTAAGCGAATCACGTCCCGACGCCAACGAGTCGCTCGAAGCCTTTGCTGGCGGAGGCACGGGGATGGTGTACATCCAGAGGGTATCGGCCGAGAGGAAGAGTGAGTCGGGCTGCTCGGGGTCGTAGTTAATCATCGAAGGACGACGCGTAAAGAGGGCATTGCCAGGCTCATCCCACCACTCACCGTAGTCGGCAAAGCCCAACACCTTCTGCGTCGTATCGTCCATCTGTATGTTGCTACGACCAATGATATGTCCCTCCGTGCGGAAATATTCGATGGTATCGCTCCAGATCTCACGCTCGGGCGAGAGGATATAACCATCACGTGTTAGGTGGTGTAGATCGCGTGCTTTGGTATAGGAGCCCTCGTTAGCAAATAGGTACTCATCCTTATCGTTCCAGATGTTCGTATTGGTGAAGTATCGCGCATCCTCGGTCTGCGTGTTGAATATTACCGAGTCACCAGTCATAAGGTATGTATCATCACGCATCTCCACATTGTCGACTGCCACAAGGTCGTGAGTGTCGGTGTTGTAGAGGCCGCGCTCCGCCTCCAGGAGACTCTCACCCTTCTCCACATAGCATCCACCCCTAAAGTAGCCTATATTTTCGGCCGTATCGAAGGTGCAGTGATAGGTGTACATCACCGCCTCGCCATCTACGACCTTAATGAGGTCGGAGTAGAGCGTCGCAGTGCTATTGTCACGATTATACTCGGCACGATCACCGTAAGCATAGGTGTCATTCTGGTTTATAAGCACATCGCCAAAGCACTCGAAACTCTGATTCGAGTAGCGCACAGCGCTATCAGCCAAGATAACCGTACCGTTGTGGTGCGCTGCAAAGTTACCCACCAAGATAAATATCGTCGAGTCGCCCTTTTCTATAAGATAGCTATCATCGGCCGTCATATCTACCATACGTCTATCAGACGACTTCTGCGGTGCGAAGTGGCTACTGTCATAGTCGACAAAGTGGTCATAGTCACGGCCGCTGGCGGCGTAGAACATGACACCAACGAAGAGCGATATTACGACGATAGGGGTTATTATCTTTCTTGGCATAGGTTACTTTATCCAGTTTTTATTCTCGAAATCGTCGCTGCGGTACTCGGGGTCTATATATACATACATCGAACGTATCTTCTCCGAGAGCCACTGGCGATACACCTTCAACTGCTTCTGCTCAAGAGCCATCTCCTCGAGGCGTATATAGTCATCCTTGAGCGAGGCAGTATGTGCTGGGATTATCTCCACGAGCTTGACGATCTTACTCATCTGATTGCCCATAAGGTCGGATGTCTGGAACGAGTTAGAGACCTCGCCCACCTTAAGACGCATCAACGCATTGTAGTCGTCAAGCGACTTACCACCCTGAGCGCTGAAGTCCTCCTTAAGGAAACGTGTAGCCGTGAGGCGCGCACCATCGTAGACACCCATACGCTCCAGCACGTCGCTATTCGAGACAATACCGCCGTTGTACTTCGACGTGGCATCGTCCGAGAAGCGCAACGCCGCCTCGTCAAACGTGAGCGAGTCGCGACGTATAAGGTCGGCGATACTGTCGAGCTGGTAGGATGGTTGCATTAGCTCGTCGCGCGTGAATGTCGGGCGCAAAACGATATGTCGACAATGGTACTTATCACCCTTCTTGTCGATAAGCTCTATAATATGAAAGCCGTATTCGGTCTCTACAATCTCCGATATTTGTCCAGGCTTAAGTTTCTCCAACGCCTCAGCAAAGGGACGCACGAAGTATGATGCCGCCATAGGCTCCATCTCGCCACCATGAATAGCCGAGCCATCGAGCGAGTACATACGTGCCAATACCGAGAACTTCGTCTGTCCTGTAATTACACGCTCACGCATATCGAGCAATCGCTCCTTGGTACGCTGCTGTGCCTCCTTTAGCGATGCTGGGAACTTAGTTATCTGCGCATAGACATATTGCTCGCCAATAATCGGAAGGCTATCCTTGTCGATATGGTTATAGAAGCGCTCCACCTCGCCAGGCACAACCGTCACCTTGCTCACCACCTCCGACTTCATAGCCTGGGCATAAGACTGCTCCTCGTACTGCTGGCGCAGCATCTCGCGATAGGAGAAGATGGGCATGTGCTCCTTAGCCTCGAGCGCAGCAATACCACCCTCCTCCTCGATGAGTAGCTGTAGATAGTTCTCTATCCTTCCAGAGATGTCGGCGGTATTGACCTCAACAGAGTCAATAAGTGCCTGATTATAGAGTAGCTTTTGCTCAAGAAGCGCCTCTAAAGCCTCGCTCTCGGGGTTACGATCTGACGTATAGCCCATCTGTCGTCGCTGTTCAACGAGAGCATCGGCATACTCCGCAACCTCGGAGTGAAGTATCGACGAGCCACCCACCACGGCAATAACCTTATCGAGCATAACCTGTCGACGCTCCTGTGCCACAGCATCCGCCGCCTGTATCATCATTATGGCACACAGTGCCATCGCTGAAATCCTTCTAATCATATATTTAGACATTCTTTACTCTTCAATCTTCTCCTCAACAACAGCCTCGTCGAAGCTCTCCGTTGCCTCGTGTACCTCAACATCTGACTGCGTCTCAACACCTCGATAGCTCATGGCATTGAGCAGCACCGTATCCTTAATCATCACACGTCCCGCCTCTACAGCCTCACGCTTAAGATCGGCCTCATAGCCTCCAACAATCTCCGAGCGTCGCTCAGCATAGAGCCTACGACGTATGTCTGCCTCGACACACTCCAACGGTGCCACCTCACCCTTGCGCGCCACGTCGACGATGATAAAGTAGAAGAGGGCATCGTCGGTGGTCATCTGCTGAACACCCGTCTTATCCAAGAGGTCGACGTATGAGCGCGAACGCTCAGTGGGGAGGTTGCTCAAGAAGTCGGAATAGGATACCCACGCGGGGGTATAATCCGTAAGCAGCAGCTTATGTTTCTCAACAATAGCGGCCACCTCCTCGGTTGTACCACTCTTGGCCACACCCTTAAGCGCTGTCGACAGCGTCGTAGTATTGCGGAACGTACGCGGAGCCTTGACAATGACACCGCGCACCATATTATGGTCGAGCTTGAAGGATGCCGAGTTGGCACGATAGTACGCAGAGAGCTGCTTGTCGGTAATCTCTACGTCGATAGCATGGTCTACATAATACTGGTCAAGCTGGCGCATGATAAGCGACTGACGATAGCCCTCAACAAGGCGCTCGATATCCTCCTCAAAGGATGAAAGCACCTCCTCCGCTCTACGCATCTTGAGCTGGCTGAGCACCCAGTTGTCCACATACATACGCACGAATGTGACGCTGTCGACACCCACCAATCCCTCGGGCATGTCGCGCGCAACATCCTCACGCATAAGACACCGCTTATCGACCCTTGCCACCACATTATCGACGTTATCTCTACCGCCATCGCCCTCGGTTGCAGAGCATCCAAGGAGGGCAAATGTCATAAGCCAAACGAGTATGTAACCTACTTTTCGCATAATCATCTTGCAAAGATACATTTTTTTCTCATTACAAACGCATCTTCGTAGAAGATTATTGCAATAAACCACACTACTTATGCTCCGACACCTCCACAAATCGCCCCTTGCGAGCATTGAAGCGTAGGTGGTCGCGATATTCGCCACGATGGTTACGGCGATAGTCGCGCACCCATGTCTCAAAGTCGCGCTCACCCTCGTAGAGGCGTATGACCCGCACACCGCTATAGAGGTTGTTGTAGACTGTATCGTCACCCGAGAAGTGACCATAGACCAGCGCTATGCCATGGTGTGCTATGGCGTAGTTGTTATCGTGGTCGTGTCCCACAAATGTAGCCACCACATCGCCCATCTCCAACATCGAGTGAAACATACCGCTGTTAAGCTCAGGCGCGCACTCCTTCTCACGGCGCAGGCCATAAAGTTTCGACTGACCCAAGGCGACGGCCTCGCCATACTCTGGTAGAGGGATGTGGAAGAAAGCGTACGACGGCAATGGCTCACCCCCATTAATCGCTCTATATCTGCTGCTTATATCGCGATACCAGGCTATCTGCTCATGCTCTATCCAGCCGTAGCCTTTGACGCCATCGATGATCGAATAATCGTTAGAGTCGAGGCAGTAAAGCAGGGCTGCCACACGCTCGCCATCCGACGATAGCACCTCAATAGCCATATCATCCAACACGCCCTGCGAGGCACTATTTAGAGAACCAGGATAGGAGGTTACAATCGTCGCAATATCCTCGGCCGTAAGGTCGAATTCAAGGTCGTGGTTGCCGAGTAACACCACAAAGCTGACACCCTCACGCGCGACCGTATCGAGCACCTTACGCCATGCAAGAGCAGCATGTTTGTACGAGACCACATCGCCCGTAAATACCACCACGTCGGGGCGCTCGAGCTCTATTATCCACCTTAGGCGCTCGAGGGTCTTTTGTGCTTGATCCTCCCTATCTTGGCGCAAATGAGCGTCGGTGAACTGCACAATCTTCAGCTCACCGCGCTCATCGAAGCGAAGTTGTGCCGATGTCGACACAAACACCAACATCGACACAAGGAGTAATACAACCCTTCGCATAGGGCTATTTTACGAACAACAGACGCTCGGGACCCTCATACTCAGGCAGGGGCTTCGGCGTATAGTCGGCATAGCCTACAGCCACAACGCACAACACCTTATATCCCGTAGGAATCTCGGGCAGAAGCTCCTTAACATAATCCTCGCTACGCTGGCTCTCGGGCTCATCCTTGAGCGTCAGATAGTCACCCACATGTACCCAGCATGACGCTAAGCCCTCATCCACCAGTGCCAACTGCAATACCGTAGCCATAATCGCAGCATTGGTCTGCCACATGGGACTCGCCTCCTCATCGCCAAGCACGACGATAGCTGCCGATGCCTCCTCCAAGAGACTCGAGCCCCAATCTCTCAGACGACCAAGGGCATGTACCTTGTCGACGTTGGTCACCGCCATAAGGCGTGTCGAGCGTGTATTCTTAGACGAGGGGGCTCGCAAAGCGAGTTCCATGGCTGACTGCAACTTCTCTATCTCAACAGGTTTACCTGTAAAACGGCGTGTGGAACGACGTTTTCTGACTACATCTCTAAATTCCATAATTATCTCATTTTTAATTGTTAATAACATCCATCGCCCTACTCCTCGGGGATCAACAGCCACATTATGATGTATACCCACAGCGACATACCCGCAAAGAGCATAAGCAACACAACGGCCAAGCGCACAACCACAGGGTCGAGACCCATATAGTTGCCTAGGCCACCGCATACACCTGCCACAATACGATTGTAACGCGAGCGACGCAATCTTCTCTCCATACTACCCAAACCTATTATTTTTTAATTTTATTCTTGATTTATGCAAATGTAGTGATTTTTTTCGTATATTTGAACGATAAACGTAAAATTGTCTACTTTCAACCAAAGATTATGAAGGATAATATCACCGTAGCACTCATTTACGATTTCGACGGCACGCTTGCCCCAGGGAATATGCAGGAGTACGACTTTATCCCCGCCGTGGGTAAGAGCAACATGGAGTTCTGGCACGAGGCCAACACCTTGGCTGAAGAGCAGGATGCCGACCAGGTACTCACCTACATGGCACGCATGATTCAGGCGGCAAAATCCAAAGGTCTTTCGCTCCGTCGCGAGGCCTTTCGCGAGTCGGGGCGCAACGTCAAGTTCTATCGCGGCGTAGAGGAGTGGTTCGGCCGCATAAACCAATATGCCGAAGAGCGCGGCGTACACATCCTCCACTATGTCAACTCGTCGGGACTGAAGGAGATTATCGAGGGTACGTCCATAGCACACGAGTTCAAGAATATCTACGCATGCTCGTTCCTCTACAACGTCGACGGCATAGCCTACTGGCCAGCCGTGGCGGTAAACTATACCAACAAGACACAGTTCATCTTTAAGATAAACAAGGGTGTAGAGTCGGTCTTCGACACCAAGGAGGTCAACCGCTTTATGGAGGAGTCGAAACGCCCCGTACCCTTTAGCCGCATGATATACTTCGGCGACGGAACAACCGACATTCCATGTATGAAGCTTGTCAAGAACTTCGGTGGCCACTCCATCGCCGTCTACAACCCCGAGGTCGAAGGTCAGCGACATATCCTCAACGACCTTATCCGCGACAACCGCGTAAACCACGTGTGCCCCGCCGACTACTCCGAGCGCTCGGAGATAGATGTCGTGGTAAAAACCATCATCGACAAGATTGTCCTCGATAACCGTCTTGCCGAACTGGAAGTTGCCAACGACAGTATGTAACCACCTATCAATGTGATGGTTACGATATAATATTTGTAACATGCTAAAAATCAGAGGGTTGAAAAATTCGCCAAGCAACAATATATAACTCGCTGATACACAGGCGTTATATAGACGTAGCGCTGAAAAAAAATAGCACCGAAAAATTTGGAGTATGGCATGAACTACTCTATCTTTGCGGTAGAGAATTTCAACAGACCATAACGTATGAAGAGACTTCTTATTCTACTACTCGGCATCACGCTGAGCATCACCACAAAGGAGGATGTCTGCGCGCAGCAGAGATACAAGTTTCAAGACTCGCTTGGCACCTACAGCGTAAGGTTCACACCCCACGAGGTCAATGACGACGAGGGGATTGAACGCAATCGCGTGCGCACCGACCTCACTGGCTGGCACGAGCTACGCCTCGGCATGGCCTACAACCCCTATACGCCACATGGCTATGCGCCCAACATTGAGTGGCGTGACCATCCCTACGACAGACCCACAAACTCCATCCTTGGTAACTTGCACTGGTACACCATAAATGGTGACTATGGCTACTGGTTTCGTCGTTGGCTATATGTCGGAGGTGTAGCCTCATGGACAGCAGGCATCAGCCGCGTATGGAGCGTCGTCGACCGTAGCCGCATGGATGCGTACAACTATAACGCCATAACCATTATGCCCATCGTTCGCTTTGCGTGGCTCAACCGCGGCATCGTGCAGCTCTACTCGGGCGTCGGCATAGGTGCTACGGCAGCCATCTACGAGCGTAAGCTGAGTGTACCTGCTGACGTGCGCCTCAAGATGAACTTCGACGTCACCTTCTTTGGCATCAGCGTAGGTAAGCGCTGGTTTGGCTACTTTGATATAGGTGCTGGCGCACGAGGCACGATAAGCGCTGGCGCAGGATATAGGTTTACAACAAAAGAGTAAGGGCTATGCGACAGATATTAATTACACTCATAGGCATCATGCTGACAGCCACAACACTATACGGTCAGCTGCCCACACGCGACGAGGCGTACGACAAATCGTATGCCGCCGTAAACAAGGCACAAAGCAGCAAGGAGGCTCAACCCTGGCGTCATGACATACGCGTGGGAGTGAGCAGCCCAGGACTGTTATCTACAATATTTATCTCCAGCACCCTCGACGAGCCAAACGCGAGCTACAACCCCTCGACAAGCACCGCTCTTGCAAATGAGCGTTACTACAACACCCCGACCTACTACTTTCCAGGTGCTACCATCGAGTATGGACAGCGGCTAAAGCCGTGGCTTATGGTCGGAGGCAAGGCCTCATTCGCCATGACATGGAGTTCACGCCGCCACGTATACACCGACGAAATACTCTATCGCGACAACTGCTACGCCATAGGCCTTCTCCTCAACTTCCGCTTCGACTGGCTACGCCGCGATGTGGTACGCCTCTACTCCTCGATAGGCATAGGCATAGCCTCGCGCATAGCCTTCGACAATAATCTGATAGTACCCATGTACGACGCCACATACTTCGGCATGTCGCTCGGTCGCTCGGTCTACGGCTTTGCCGAGATAGGTGCAGGCATAAGTGGCAGTCTACGCGCAGGCATAGGAGTACGATTTTAACCAACCAAGAGATTATGAATATGAGAGACTTATTATATAGCTTAACCATGAAGGTGGGGGGAGCTATGGTGGCAATACTAACCTTATGTAGTTGCGAATGGACGGAGGGTACTAAGCACGACGCGTCGCACTTAGGCAACGTACTCTGGAGAATAGCCTACGACGACCTGACACACATAAATCGCACCTTCGAGCTTGTGTCCAACTACTACTACATGCTTAGCATCGAGGATGCTGCCGAACGCCAACAGTATGCACAAGTACACCTCGGCACGGATGACATCACCATCGAGGACAACATACATACACTCACCTATAGTACACTCTACAATACCACCTATAAGGTGACTATCGAGATGAACGACACCTCATGGTGCGTGACACGTAGTGGCGGCAGCGGCTATCGACTCATCATCACCCCCGAGGACGACAACTACCGCGCCACCTTCGAGAGCCTCTACAATAAGGAGTCGAAGGGCCATGGTGAGTTTGTGTGCAAGATGACCTTCGAGAACGACCGCCCCACAATCCAATATAACGGTGGCTGCGTCATGGTCGACAGCTCGGCCGACGCAAAGCGTCCTCTCACCGTAACCACGAACATCATCAACGACATTGTCTATAGTGGCCTCGGATGGATGCGCGAGGGTAAGATCTCTATCACGGCCAAGGATGCTCTATATGGCACGACAGATAGCGCCATAGCCACGATGCTGAGATACGAGCGCAAGGTCGTTGTCGAGACGATGGGGACAACTACAACATACGAATACTAAGAAGCTGTTTAACAATTAAGACTATGATAAAGATTGTTTTTGCGACAAATAATGCACATAAGCTCTCCGAGGTGAGGGCGGTGCTCGGCAATGGCTACGAGCTTGTGACACTCAAGGATGTGGGCATCACGGAGGATATACCCGAGACGGGGGCTACGCTCGACGAGAATGCCTCGCTCAAGGCTCGCTATGTCTACGAGCGCACAGGCTTGGACTGCTTTGCCGACGACACAGGACTCGAGGTCGAGGCTCTAGACGGTGCTCCAGGGGTACACTCTGCCCGCTATGCTACCGATAGCCACGACTTCAAGGCCAACAACCGCAAGCTGCTCAGCGAGTTGAGCGGCACGGATAATAGACGTGCCCGCTTCCGCACCGTGATATCACTTATCCGCGATGGCATAGAGCAGCAGGTTGAGGGTACCGTCGAGGGACGCATCGCCACCGAGGAGTCAGGATGCGAGGGCTTCGGCTACGACCCACTGTTCATCCCCGACGGCTACGATGTCACCTTCGCCGAGATGTCGGCCGATGAGAAGAATGCCATCTCTCACCGTGGCCGCGCCGTGGCTAAACTCGTGGAGATACTGCAAAAATAGTGGTATTGGGATTAGGTGAGGTCATGTATTAGGAGTACGTGACCAAACAGCGTAATTAGCGCGTGTCCAATTGCTTGTCAGAAGGCTGCAGATACAACGCTCGGCAAAAAGTGCCGTCAATGGGATAGTACTTAAACGTACAGCCCATTGACGGCACTTTTGTTAGCGGCAGTAGATGTCTGCCTTATCACAAGAAATTAATACTCCTCCTCGTCAAAGAAGAAATCATCCTTCGATGGATAATCAGGCCAGATGTCCTCGATTGACTCGTATATGTCACCCTCGTCCTCAATCTCCTGCAGGTTCTCCAGCACCTCGAGCGGTGCGCCTGAACGTACTGCGTAATCTATAAGCTCCTCCTTTGTTGCGGGCCATGGTGCATCCTCTAATTTCGATGCAAGCTCTAATGTCCAATACATAGTCTATAGCGTTTATTGTTATCTTATTTGTTTGCCTTTATCAACGCCCCTTACAGCATTTTAGCGTGCAAATGTATAAAATAATTTTCTATATACAATAGTATTGACAAAATTATTTGATGCTCAACCTTTTATTATTATGGTTGCCATAGTCGCTCCTCAACCTTAAATCGCTCGGTAAGCAGTCTGCCGAGCGTATAGAGATAGTCCGAGAGGCGGTTTAGATATTTCATCACCGACTGATCTATGCTCTTCACCTCATTAGCACGCAAGGCGGCACGCTCCGAGCGGCGGCAGATGGTACGGCACACATGTGCAAGTGACACAGCGCGATGGCCTCCAGGGATGGTAAACTTGGTGATGGGCGGTATCTCCGACTGCATAGCGTCGATGGCCTGCTCCAACGCCTCAACACGACACTCCTCGATAGGCGCGACCTTACCATCGCCACCATAGCCCACGGCCAATAGCGCCTCGACGGTCATAAGCACCGACTCTATGCGCTCAAGGTCCGCGATGACATCCTCCGCGCGCGAGTCGTCACGAAGCTCGTCGGCAAGCAGAGCTATAAATGCTGTGAGCTCGTCAACAGTGCCATAGGCCTCAACCCTCGGGTCATACTTCATCACGCGCTCGCCACCTATAAGTGACGTCATACCTGCGTCACCACTCTTTGTGTATATCTTCATAGTCTAAATCGTTGTTTCGGTAGATGATTGTTGAAAATAAGCAGGTAGCCTCGATTATCCACTGTCGTCGAGGGATGTGCATCAATAATGGTCTTCACAACATTCCAGCGATTAGCATTATTATAGGGTGCTACAATGCAGAGTGTAGCGCCACACTCGCGGGCATAGCGTGCATACTCCTCAAGGTGCTCATAGGTAGTATTAAGCGTGGCTACGATCATCGCCACCCTCTCAAGCGTATCCACCGCCCAGCCATCATAGCCACAGTGTGTCGTAAGATTCGCCAGCTGCACAGAGCGACGTTGTGGCACGCCGAGCGACACAAGCCGCTGGTAGAGAGGATGCCCCTCGGCCATCAGCTTAGGCTGCATAAAGACCTTACGCACAATAGCATAGACGTATGGTGAGTGTACGCCATGGCCACGGAAGTAACGCGCACGACGCACATATCCTCCTATATGCTTGAGGCCATAGAGGCGTTGTTTGAGTGTTCGTCCTGAGCGTTTCATATAATTATTTTTTTAGTTGTCCTGCGAGACGTCCCGTCGAGAAGGCTATCTGCATATTATAGCCGCCCGTGTTGGCGTCGATATCGAGCACCTCACCAGCAAAGTATAGTCCCTTAACCTTGAGCGACTCCATCGTATACTTATTGACCTCGTCGCACGCCACGCCGCCAGCCGTGACGATAGCATACTGGAAGGGGGCATAATCGGTGATGGGGAATACCATGCCCTTCAATATCTTCACTAAGCGCTCCTTCTCCGTCTGCGACAGCTTACCTACGTATGTCTTGGAGTGGAAGTCCACCTCCTTAGCCAAGGGCACGACCATCTGCTTAGGCACGAGCTTACGCAACAACTCCGAGAAGAACTCCGAGGGTTGCATATCGGCAATCTCACGCTCTACACGTGCCAACAACGTCTCCTCGTCGAGCGCAGGCTTGAGGTCTACGACGAGCTTCACGCGGCGCTCGTCGATGATAGCATCGACAACATCGCGACTTAGGCGTAATGCCACAGCACCCTCGATGCCGCGCTCCGAGAAGCCAAGTTCGCCGAACTCCTCGGCCTTAAGCTCATTGTCTATATATAGCTTAGCCCCCACATTCTTCAGGAGCAGACCGTTAAGATACTCTCGCTGCGGATGTGATGTCACAATGGGTGTGAGCGACGGACGCACTGGCTCGATAGCATGACCCACCGAGGCGGCGAAGTCGTAGCCATCGCCCGTCGAGCCCGTCGAGGGGTAGCTAACACCTCCCGTGGCGACGATGACATGCTCAGCCTCCTCCCTGCGTTCAAAGCCGCGGGCATTCATGTAACGCACGCCCGTAACCCTGCCACCGATGGTCTCAATGCCTGTAACACGAGTCTTATACTTAATAGTCACACCCTTATCCTCGCAGAAGTCCACGAGGGCGTTGGCTATATCCCACGCCTTGCCGCTCTTGGGGAACACACGCTCACCGCGCTCAATCTCGAGCTTCACACCCTGACGCTCGAAGAAACGTATCGTCGCGCGATTATTGAACTCAGCGAAGGCCACCGAGAAAAACTCCTGGTTAGTGCGTACCTTCTCAACAAACTCCTCAGCAGGGCGGGCATTCGTCAGATTGCAGCGCCCCTTTCCCGTGATGCGTATCTTGCGCCCCGCCTTCTCCATTTTCTCCATGACCAAGACCGAGCGGCCATTCATCGCTGCCGTACCTGCGGCCATAAGACCCGCAGCACCAGCGCCTATAACTATCAAATCGTACATATATTATTCTCTATAAGTGTATGCGTTGCACCTCGTCGATGCCGTCAATCTTTGCAATGCTCTCCATCGCCGACTGCAACTCCACGAGCGAGTGTACCGCAAAGTCGATGGTGCAGATGGCTATACGGTCGATATTCTCAGTCCTCAGCGACGACATCGTCAAGTGTAGCTTGTCGGTGATGCAATCTATCAGGTCGCTCATAAGGTGGTAGCGGTCGATGCCCTGTATGCGTATACGCACAGGATAGAGGAAGGCATCGTTCTCCTCGAAGTTCACCGACATGATAGAGTCGCCATGCTGTGAAGCAAGGCGTATTGCCACCTGACAGTCGCGCTTATGCAGTACGGTGTGGCCATCGTCGGTGCGGAAGCCAACAACCTCATCACCAGGCAGCGGGTGACAGTGGGTACAGCGCTCATACTCCAAGCGTGGCAACGTGGCGAAGTAGCCACGGAGGTAGCGCTTGGCACGATATGTCGACACGCATGCCATCCACTCCTCCACGGGCTTGGCATCCTCCGACGTGCCTATCTCCACACAGTCGCCGCGGTGTAGCACCGTACGTAACGACATCAGCTTACCATTGATACGGGCATATACAGCCTTCTCGCCCACCTTGCTATGTATCTCGAAGGCGAAGTCTAAGGCCGTAGCGCCCTTAGGCAGTATCACGCCTCGGCCCTTGGGCGTAAAGACCATGATGTCATCATTGTAGAACGACGACGTCACGCCATCCATAAACTCCATATCGTGGCTATCGTCGGCAACATCCTGAAGTATAGACTTAAACTTATCCAACCACGCCTTGACATTATCCTCCGTACGCTCGGCAGCACAGCCCAAGCGCGAGTTGCGCACCATGTGCTCCGACGATATATGTATCTCCTCCCAGATGCCCTGCTCACTCAGAAGCTTAACATGGAAGCTCTGATAGCCATTCTCCTTCGGGGCATCGATGTAGTTCGACACACTGCCAGGTTTCTCCTTGAAGTGGTCGGTGAGGGCGGAGTATATACGCAGGCTCATGCGCTTCTCGCTTATATCCAAGCCATCAGGATAGATGATGCGTATGTAGTGCTTACCGTCGACATGCTTAAAGTCGCTACCCTTGGCCTGCATCTTACGCCAAATGCTGTATGGCTTACGATAGCGTATCTCCGTGCGCACATCGAAGCCCTCGGCACGTAGTATCTCGTCAATCTTCGCTGTAAAACGGTCTAAACGCTCACGGTCGGCCGCACACTCCGCCTCAAGCATGCCCTCAACCACAGCATAATCCCTCGGACAGCGGTAGCGGAACGATAGGTTCTCGAGCTCGGTCTTAATATGGTAGAGCCCCAAGCGGTTAGCAAGCGGTGCGTAGAAGTAGTCAGTCTCGCCAGCAATCTTCATCTGCTTGTCGGGGCGCATGCTGTCGAGCGTGCGCATGTTGTGCAGACGGTCTGCCAACTTTATCAAGAGGGCGCGAATGTCGTAGTGTACCGACTCGAGTATCTGACGATAGTTATCCACCTGCTTCGAGTGCTCATAGCTATCCTTCTTACGCTTCGTGACCGTATCGACAAGGAAGGCCACATCGTCACCAAAGCGCGAGCGTATATCCTCCACCGTGTAGGGCGTATCCTCCACCACATCGTGCAGGAAGGCCGATATTACGGGGTTATCGCCGAGTTCCAACTCCTCGGCAACGATGGCTGCCACGGCTATGGGGTGGATGATATAGGGCTCGCCACTCTTACGACGCTGCTTACTATGCGCCTCAGCAGCAAGCTCGTAGGCTGCACGTATTCGCGACATTTCATCCTCGGTGGCACGCTCTGCCATGTGGCTGAAGAGCGTCTCCACGCTATTACGTATCTGGGTTGCGTAGATTTCGTTCATCTCGTTCCAAGTGTTTGGGCATATTCTAAATGCATGTAGCCTCCTCACCGCCAGAGTCTACCCTATTTGCACTACAAATTTAATAAAAAATCCGCTATCGCAGTGCATGTAGCGATATTTTTTTAGTGCGCAGAGGCGTGGCTCTAACGGTATTCTATCGACGCCATCCATTTGCCGTCGTTGCCCGTTTGCGTGAGCGTCACATAGGCATTGTTCTCGGCATTGATCGCAACCGACAAGTCGACCGTCTGCTCACCACCCGAGAGGTTGTTAGCAATAAAGCCTATGGTCTGACCATCAAGGTCTTTCGGAGCGCCCCACACATAGTATCTTCTGCCGTCGACATCCGTCGTCGTGGCAATCTCCGCCCCTGGCCATGAGCCTCCAGTGTAATTAATAGAGCTGTCCGCAAGGCTCCACGCCCACACTCCGACATTCGACCATCCCGTAGCCGTGACATCGACATATACCTCTATCACCGACTCCTCTGGATCGGGCGCGGGGTCTTCATCCTTACTCTCCTCAAGCAGCGACACGCGCATAACCTCAGCCCTTGGGTAGTACTCTACGCGATAGAGGCCTCCCTTCTTAAGTGGGAGGTTAGCTCCATCCTGACAAACAGGAATATCACTATCAAGTGGCAGCTCATCATATTCTACCGCAACGCCACGATTAACCATCCAACTACAATCCTTGCGAATCTTAAAGCCATTTTCGCTGCCCAATGAAGACATCCACAACTCTACATAGTAGTACTCCTCATCCTTAACAAAGGTCATAGGAGTATCATACGACCAGCTACAATAGCTACCTATGATGCTCCAATCCTCGGCCTCCAACTCGGGGTAGATGGGCTCATCACACTCTAACGTAATGGTTGGCAACACACCATTTAGGTCGAGAGTAAGTCTGTATCTACCCGAGGCCTCAATCTTGATGCTGGGCGCATCGCCGCGGTATAAGTTATGCTCTTCATCAAATGTTAACTCGTATACCTGAACGCCATAGAGCGTAGTGCTCAAGCCCCTATGTTCTATGATAAGTTCATCACCCGCCTCAAGGTCAACATCCTCAATAACATATTTACGTGGCATCTCAGCACCAAGCCATGTGAATGTCATACCCTCACCATCGCCACCGTCAAACGTTCCCGTAAGCGACCATTCGTCCGTAATCTCCTCTAAAAATTTAGCCTTCATCTTATCGGTTATCGCATTCCACGTGATGAGGTATCTGCCCGCCGTCGGCACGTAGATATCTATACCCTGATTAACAACATCAAACTCCTGCTCGTTGCCATCCAATAGATAACAATAGAAGTCGAACTCTTCGGGCGTAGTGTAGGCATAGCCTCTGGACACCAGCCAGTCGTAATCCTTATGTAGCTTGAAGCCCATACCTTTGTAGAACACAGCCTCAGCAGTATATATGCCCTCGTTGTAGGTCATAGGTATGTCGGGTATCTCTACACCCATATACATCTCGCTCAAGCCCCACGAGTTAAAAGCACCAACTATCGTCCATACCTCCTCAGCAAACGGGTCATGGTCAGGCTCTTGAGTAGTACCGTCGTCTGTGCCATCATCAGTACCGTCGTCTGTGCCATCATCTGTGCCATTATCTGTGCCATCATCAGTATCATCATTCTCACCTGGCAGTTCCATGTCGTCGCCTATAGACGGCAGAAGGTCATTAAACGCCTCGCACGACGGCATTAACAGACTTATTGCCACAAGGGCAACAATAAGCATAAAAAATCTCTTCATGGTAGTATAATTTTAAGTCAATTGTTCGGAGTATACTCCACAAAGTTATATATTTATTTTTAAACGAGCAACAATCTCCAAAGCCTTTCACGACAAATGCATCAAGATTATTTTAAGAGATATTCCCTCCAAATGGCGCATACGCCACGCAGGTGCTACCTACTCACTTATTACGTATTTTTGATGCGGTTGCCGTGGAAGCCTTTAGCTCAACATATTATATCGCACAACATTATCTTCCACAAATTAGGAACTGTTCGAATTTGCTTGTAATCCTGTAATGAAATAAATAAATTTAAAACAGCTTCTGAGTCATTATTATTTTTTTACTATATTTGCGCGTTAAATAACCTTAAAACCGAGAAAAGATGAGAATTAAATTACTTCACTGTTTGCAGATTGTAGCAATTGCCATGATGACAATAGCCATTGTTGGATGTCAAAAGGAGTCCAACGAGGGCACTGGTGGCGGAGAGAATAACTCCGACATATATCCAAGCTCTACGGCCTTTACCATCGTAAATACCAGCACGGAACACACATCACTCAAGGTAGACATCATCCCCGAGGATAAGGAGTCGGAGTACATAGTATTCATCTCGGAGGTCATGCACTTCCAGGCTAACCGTATAGACACGGCAGAGGAGCTCTTCGAGGACGACTATGTCTATTTCAGGGAGTTTGCCTCGGAGTACAACATGAGTGTACACACATTCCTCGAGCGCGCGGGATGGCTTGCCAAGGGCGACAAGCGCGGCTATAGCGCCATAAATCTCTACCCCGATACAGATTACATAGTCTACTGCTACGGCGTGACTTTCGAGGGCGAGGACAACTATACCCCTACGACCGACGTTGCCTACAAGGTTATACGCACCACAACACCCCAGATGCTCGACATCACGTTTGACATCAACTGCGACGTCAACGGCAACAATGTAACCATAGATATTGCGCCCAACAACTATGATGGTCTCTACTACCACTATATTGTCGACGAGGCCGACCCTCTCTATCTATACGAGGGAGCAACACCTACCGAGGAGTATATCACCATCTGCCGTAACCAAACATTCGAGGAGTTCAACGAGCGTATAAACGACGAGGGCTACGCCCCCGAGAGCTTCTGTCATAGCGGCAATGTTACGCTCACCGAGCGCCTTTTGCCCAACACGAACTATATGGTCATCAGCTTTGCTGTGAGCGACGAGCGCATGCCGCTACTATGCTCTACACCTACCGTTGCTCACTTCTCCACGGGTGAGCCAGCACTCTCGGACATGACCTTCAATATCGAGGTGACGGGCATCACCTCCTACTACGCATACTTAGACATCACCCCCTCGACCGACGACGATTATGCCTGCATATTCATCGCTGCCGACCAGCTACCCAGCACTGACGACGAGTTCACCGACATGGAGCTTATCATTAAGTACTATCAGCCCGCAATCCTTAAAGGCAAGCATAGCGAGAAGCTCTTCCCCCTATTGCCCTCGAAAGAGTATGTCGTCGTGGCCTTCGGCATCAAGGACGACATGCCTACAACCCACATGACGAAATATTCATTCTTCAGCAAGGAGGCAGTGCCAGGAACTGTGAGCATCACGGACATCGAGCTTGTTAAGCTCTACGATGCTAAGGAGATTCTCGCCATCGACAGCAGCTACAGCAAGTTTATCGGCGAAGCAGAGTGTTTGGGCATCGTCGAGGCAAAGACCTCAACACCCACAACTGCGCTCTACTTCTGGTGGTTCGAGGAGTGGCAAAAGGTTGAATATACCGACGAGGCATTCCTCGAGGATCTACTCTTGTACGACCCTGTGAGCAGCAATCCTACAGTTATGCAGATGTACTACAGCATCGACGAGCAGGACAAATTCTTGTTTGCTGGCATCGCGGAGGATGAGGATGGCAACCTCAGCGAGATATACTATGGCGACGCCTTCATCCTCACAGAGGACATGACAAGCCCCGCCGAGGAGTTCTTCGCCTGGATGGAGAGTAACAAGTAAGTGATGTTCTATAAATTAGTAAATAAGTTTTTTCGTTGTCGGGAGTCTCTATTTCGGTCGCTTTTGAATTTATAGAACCTCCCTTAAGCTATAAAGATGATATACCTCAATTCGGACTATACTGCAGGAGCGCACCCATCGGTCATGGATGCGCTCTCTGCCACTAACCTTGAGCATAGCGTAGGCTATGGCCTCGATCCATATACAAAGGAGGCGTGCAGTATGATACGTCGCCTTACGGAGTGCCCCGAGGCCGAGATCATGCTCCTTGTTGGTGGCACACAGACAAATGCTACGGCTATCGATGGCGTGCTGCGCCACCATGAGGGCGTTCTTGCCGCCGACAGTGGCCATATCGCCGTACACGAGGCTGGCGCAATAGAGGCCTCAGGACATAAGGTGCTCACACTACCCCACACCGAGGGTAAGCTATCGGCCAAGGATGTCGAGAGGTATATCACGGAGTTTTATGCCGACGACACCCACGACCACATGGTAGCCCCTGGCATGCTCTACATATCGCAACCCACGGAGTATGGCACCATATACTCGCGCCAGGAGCTTGAGGCTCTAAGCGACGTGTGCCGCCACCACGACATGCCACTATATATCGATGGCGCACGCTTAGCCTACGCCCTCACAGCCGATGGTGCAGACTTCACTCTTGCAGACATTGCACGTCTTGCCGACATGTTCTATATTGGGGGCACAAAGGCGGGCGCACTCTTCGGCGAGGCATTAGTCGTCACGCGCCCCAGGCTCGTTAAGAACCTCTTCTCGCTTGTCAAGCAACATGGCGCCCTTCTTGCTAAGGGACGCCTACTCGGCATACAGTTCTCTACACTTCTACGCGACGGCCTCTACGAACGTATAGGCCGACACGCCGTGACACTCGCCATGCGCCTACGTGCAGCGCTACAGGAGGCAGGCTATGATGCTGTGGTAGACTCGCCCACCAACCAACAATTCTTCCATCTTCCAAACGACCTTATCGACCATCTGCACATGGTCGCCTCGTTTGACTACTGGGGACCTCGCGGAGCTACACACTCCACGATTCGTTTGGTCACCAGCTGGGCTACCACGCCCGCCGAGGTAGATGAATTTATTGCAGTACTGAAGGATTACACGCAACGCTGACTGACAAGATAGGTGTGTCGCGCAGGACAACCAGCGCAAAGAACGCGAGAGCGATCTCTTGTTCGAAGGGGTTAGGCTTGGTCTATCGCAAAAGAAATAACCACGTGGTAGTACATCGCATTCGTGTCGTAACATTAGAAGAGATGTTTCGACTTCGCTAACGCTCCGCTCAACATGATAGTGGGGAAGAGGAGCGCTGACACGAGAAATTAATTTCTTGTCAGAAAGGGTTAGATTTGGCCTATCACAAAAAAAAGAGTGACATGGGATAGTACAAGACGTACAGCCCATGGCACTCTATTTTTAGGGATGGGTCGAAGATGACCCATTATCACAAGAAATTAGGGGTTGACCTCAAGCAACTCCACCTTAAACTCCAACGCCTCGTTGGGGCCAATATCAGCACCAGCGCCACGCTCACCATAGGCCATACCTGAAGGAATCCAGAGGGTAATCTGACCACCCTCCTTCACGAGCTTCATACCCTCAGTCCAACCGCGGATGACACCATTGAGAGGGAATGAGATAGGCTCACCACGCTCGTAGCTCGAGTCGAACACCTTGCCTGTGCGGGTCTTACCCTCGTAGTTTACCTTTACCACATCGGTGTCGGCAACAGCCTGTGCACCAGTACCCTCGCGGTCGATACGATAGAGGAGGCCTGACTCAGTCTTCTGCACGCCCTCCTTCTTCTCAATCTTTGTAAGCCACTTAGCTGACTCCTCAGCATTCTCCTTCATCTGACGCTCGCGCTCGGCCATAGCCTCCTCGCGCTTCTTCTGGCTGAAGTTCATGAGTGTCTGCTGCATCTGGGCGGTGGTGATACGCATGAGCGAGTCGATATTCTCCTGAGTATCAACCTTAAGACCGTCGTTGATAGCACCTACGAGGCAGTCCATGTCGAACTTAGTCTCCATGCTCTTAACATAAGCACCCATATTCTTACCCATCATAGCAGATACCTCCTCGCGTGTGAAGTTATCGTCGTAGAGAACGGGGAGCTCGGGGAGCGTGTCGGGCATATCCGTAACGATCATGTCGCGCTGACGCTTGGCGCTAGCATAGGGCATAAGACGTGTGTACTGGAACTCCATCATGCGGTTGCGTACCTGCATAATCTCCTCACCCTGAACATCGCCGCTCTTATAGAACTCCTTGATATTCTTGATAACGACATCGTTGTCGAGGTCGAAGTCAGCCATACCAAAATTGAGGTTAAGGCCGAGGTCTGCACCTACTGCATACGACAACGAGTCGAGCTCCTTGGGCTCGTTGCTACCACAAGCAACGACCGTCATTGACACGGCAGCCGTAACTGCCAAAGTAAAAATTCTTTTCATCTTTAATAGTTTAGTTTATTGATTTATAGATTATGTATTCTCAACATCCTGCTCCACAACATCGGCATCTGTGGTCTCCACATCTAACGCATCGTCTGAGCCTAAATTGTCCTCAACAGCAAAATCTGTGCCCTCACCATCATCCTCGAGCGTGTAGGCATCGTAGTAATCCTCATCGAGGGGCACCTCCTCGGTACTCTCGGTCATCTCCACCTCCTCATCGTCGATGATAAGCGTCACCGTATAGCGATCCTTGCCTCTATAGTTCTTCATGTCATCGACAACAACGTCGTTGATGGCAAAGAGCTCCTCAGCCACATCGCTATGCTGGAATTTGATATACTCGCCAATGAGACGGTTACGGTGGCGCATGAGGTCGCCAAGCTGCGCCGCAGCCTCCTCACCATAGAGAGCCTTAGCCTTCAGATGTGCCGACATGTGCTCGGGATTAAGGCCACGGCCAAGGAGCAACGAGTCGGCAAAAGCTACCACATCGCGTCCCGAGAGTTTCATCTCACTTATGCGCGAGAAGTCGACCATATCTAAGTAGCCACTCTCGTCACCACGCGTGGCATTGTAGTATGCTATCTTGAGGTTTAGGTCGGCAAGACGCTGCACAGCACGGTCGTAGTTCACGCGCTGCGTGAGGCGCACCTTGAGCGTGCCATCCTCGCGGAGCGTCTCGGCCATCTTATCTAAGCGCGCATAGTGTTCCGAGTCGAGACCTGGAGTGAGCAGGTCGATGTCTATATGGCGGAAGGCGTCCTGCTTATCGCTCGACATCCACTCGAAGGGGGCTGCGACAATCTTTAAGAGCAGGTTACCTATGGCTTTCATGATAATCTTGCGATAGGAGAACTCGGGCGACTCGATATTTCCAGTTATAGGGAAGTCTACATCTATATGGTCATCCTTATCCGTGAGGACAAAGAGTCCTAACTTCAACGGCAAGTCGTACTCGGCATCGAGTTCTCTATTCTTCTTACCCACAGCAAACTTGTACGTACCCAGCTGGTTGACACCACTAAGTTCGCCATTGGTTACAATGTTCTGACTCCTGAAGGTCATATTTCCAGACGTCACAGGGAAGGCCGTGAAGTGCTCGACATAGGGCGACAGACCCTTAATGTCGACATTCGTAAGCATAGCCAAAAGGCTCTGGTTGTAGAAGTCTGTGAGCGAGCCCTCCCACTGAAAGAGTGCTGAGCCCTGCTTCGGAAGGTTAGCCCTGAGTGTCAACTTGTTAGCACCCCATAGGTCGAAGTTCTCGCTCTTGATGGCTATATTACGTAGCGCATACTCGAAGTCCTCATGCATGGTTCTATCGCTATATTGCAACTGTCCACCCTGGAGGTCGAGTTTGGCGATGCGAAGTGTCATGTTACGCAGCGGAGCAACCTCCTCCGTTGTTGTCAGCGTCACACGCTCCTCGACGTCGTACATATCCTCGCCCACCACCGTCGTCGTGGTCTCCACGCTCACCTCGGGGTCGTCATAAAAGAGTCCGTCGAAGTTCGTAGTGCCATCCTTGCGGAAGTGCATCTCTGTGGCGTAGCCCTCAGCCACAAGAGCACGAAAGATGTAGCGTTCCTTATCGATGTTAAGCTCCTCGAACGAAGCATCCAACCTCGTGGCACTAAAGAGGTTGCCACCATCTGGCCCCGTGATAGCAAGACCATCGGCCGACAGATCTCCCTTGATGTTCATCGCAAAGATATCACCCACATTACCCTCAAGCAACACATCTGCCGCAGCGATACCCGCCACGCTCTTTACGTTGAGGTATGGCGTCCAATACTTATACGTGTCGGCAAGGTCGAAGCCCTCCATCGTACCATCGAAGCGAAAGTCGAGGTTGTCGCAATTAAGTTCAAGTGCGCCAGCAATAGCGGCGCTCTCGTTAATATTTAGCCTTACATCAAAGGCGCTATATGTATCACCAAGCACCACCTCTGGAGTGCTAACATCGAGCGACGATAGCACCCAGTAATGGTCTATCTCGCTATCGTAGTAGGAGAGGTTACCATCCTCAACCGTTACATTCTCGATGGTCACACGCCAAGCCTCACCATCCTCCTCCTCATCATCATTCTGGTCGAAGTACTCCTCGAGGATATACTCTATGAGCGTGTCGAAGTTGAAGATATCGCCATGTTGCAGGATGGCAACACGTGGGTTGGTGAGCCTAACACCCGTGATATGTATATGTCTATCGAGGATGTCGCCCATATCCATGGCTGCCGTGGCATGGTCGGCACGCACAAACTCGCGCGCACCATCAACCTCGTACATCACGAGGTTATCGACCTCAAGCCTACCACTAAAGAGTTTTATCTTTAGCTCATCCATCTCGATACGTCGTCCCGTGAGTTCTACGCTATGGCTCTCGATATATCGCTCAGCAATGGGGCCAAGCCATGCTATAACGACCACAACCGCAAGGACTACGAGTGCCAAAAGCACGCAGAGAGTGCGTCGCAAACAACGCAACCACCCACACTTACGCTTGGGCTTACTATCAGCTTCAACAATCTTATTCATGCCATTAATCGTTATTTCTGCCACTGCATCGTAAAGTTACGCAGCGGACGAATTATGAAGCCAGGAAGGTACTTGCATATAGGTATAAGGAGCTTGAACCACCAGTCGGGCACAACGACCTTCTTACCCTTGAACATAGCTTTCAGACCTCGGCGAGCACAACTTGCGGGCGACATCAATATGCCCCACTTAACACCGAAACGCTGCAAGTCCTTAGATAGGCCATAGAGGTCAGTGGCGATGCCCGCAGGACATATTGCCGTTATGGTTACTCCCGTCTTACGTAGCTCCTTGGCGAAGGCCTCCGTGAAGCTCTTGACATACGCCTTACTTGCGCTATATGCCGCCAAGCCAGGGAAGGGCATCCATATCGAGTATGACGACATGTTGAGGATGCGACCTCTACCACGCTCGACCATATCCTTACCATAGAGGCGGCACATCACCGTGAGCGTCATGTCGTGGAGGAGTATAACCCTCTCCAGACGCTCAACAGGTGTATTCAATATGTCGCAGAAGGAGAACATGCCAGCATTGTTGATAACAACATCGAACTCCCAGCCCTCGGCTACCGTCCACGTATGTAGCTCGTGCGCGGCAGCCTCGCATGCTAAATCCATGCAGCGAGCCACAACCCTCACCTTATGCTGCTCGGCGATGACGATGGCCTCGGTCTCTATCTCGGGTAATATGTCTACCACCACAAGGTTGTAGCCCATCATGGCCAAGCGCTCCGCATACTGACGACCGATACCCAAGGCTGCACCTGTGACCAAAGCCCATGCCGAGCCACGCGCTACGACACCCCTATTTCTACCACAAAGTCCCATATCTACACCGCCTACTTTATAGAGTTAATCTCCTTCCACAGACGTGCAGGGATGTGCTCCTGGCAATTGTGACAGCACTGCATATCTACCGAGTACATGCGTGCCATGCAGTAGTCGCGGTGGTCACAGCCACTACGTGTGGCCATATCACCCTCCTTGAGCTTATTGACAAAGGCAGGATCGTTGACCAACGCGCGTGCCATCTGCACCAGCTCGAAGCCCTCGTCTAAGACACGCTCGATACCCTCGCGCGACACAAGGCCTCCGACATATACCAACGGGCCCTTCAGCGCTGCACGGAACTTCTTGGCATTCTCCAAGAAGTAACACTCCTCGAAGTCGTACTGCTTGATAAGCCACTGACCTGCGAGCGTCACGACAATCTTCTGCAGCCACTCGTTCCAGCCCATATAGTAGCCCATAGTCTTTGTCGGTATGCGACCACGCATAACGGCCATCGGCGCCTTAGATACGAAACCCGACGAGAGCACGATGCCATCGACGCCAAACGTCTCGATCTGCTTAGCTATCTCGATAGACTCAGGCACCTGAATACCGCGCTTGAAGCCATCCTCCATATTATGCTTAACCAACACACCCATGCCACGCTTGCGGGCAGCCTCCATGACCTCCTCCAAGCACATATTCATAAAGCGCATACGGTTTTCGAGCGAGCCACCATACTCATCGCGACGGTGGTTTGTATATGGCGAGAGGAACTGCGAGATAAGGTAGCCATGGCCTGCGTGCACCTCGACAGAGTCGAAGCCCGCATTGTAGGCTGTCTCTACAGCCGTGCCGAAGTCCTTAGCAAACTGGCGTATCTCGTCCTTGCGCATGCGGCGATGAAACGTGGGCGAGTAGAGATTAAAACCGTTAGATGCCGACACGGGGAAGCTTCCCGCCGTCGACCAGTGTGTCATATTACCACAGTGTCCGAGCTGTATACCTACGGCAGCACCCTCCTTATGCACTGCATCCGTAAGGTCGCGGAGCTGGGGTACAATCTCGTCACGCAGCCACAGCTGCTTATTGAACGATATACCACTACGGTTTATCGAGGCGTATGCCACCGTGGTCATACCTACACCTCCCCTTGCCACGCTAACATGATAGTCCTTGAGTGCCTGAGTAGGAGCGAAGTCCTTACCCATAGACTCGAATGCTGCTGAGCGTATCACGCGGTTGCGCAACGTCACGCTGCCCAACTTGTAGGGAGTGAAGAGTTTCGACTCCTCCAATCGTTTCTTGCTATCCATTATATTTGGGTTTTATTTATTGTCGTTAGTAGATAAATGGTATTATGCGCTTACGCTTCAGCGAGGTGAACTCCTCGCCAAACTCCCTCTCATAGCGCTTGTAGAGCGATGCCGAGCGTGGGCCAAGGTTAGCAAATGTCCACCATGCGAAGACCACACCCGCCCATGACCATGAGGCTATGGCGAAGCCTACCCACTCCATGAACTCGCCGAAGTAGTTTGCCGACGACACATATTTGAACATGCCACCCTTGGGTATGTAGTGCTTCGTGTCGCCAGGCTTACGCAGGTTGCGTATGACATAGTCGGAGTGTAGGTTTGTGATAAAGCCGAAGAGGAATACGGCGATGCCAACGTAGATATAGGGCTTCGACATCCAGCCGTCGTAGTAGCCCATCTCTGGGGCGTAGTAGAATATCCACCCTCCCTGCATCACGGCATTGAGTGTGTTGAAGACCATGCCCATAAGCATGATACCCACAGGCATCTTAGAGTTACCACGGATAAGCATCGGGAAGATAAACGAACGCTGGAAGTAGTGCGTCTGGAAGACGAGGAACAGCACCAATGGCGCCACCTCGAACTTCGCGGGCGACAGCCACCATAATATTGCCATCACAATAAATACGGGACACTCCATCAACACCCAACCAATCTTATTGGGCACAGGAAATCCGAACTTGGGGTTAAAGAGGTAGCCATAGCCAGCCTCCACAAAGTAGAGGGCTACAAATACTACTAAGGCAATGGCAGCCATAACAATAAGGAACGTATTGTAACACTCCAACGATATCAACTCCGAAAACATAATCTATTCTTTTATGTTGTTACACCATCACTCGCCCACAAACGCCCATACCTAAAGGTATCGAGAGCTACAGGGCAAGCCATAAATCGCACAAAGATACGATTTTTTTTGCTATTATTCGACTTATGTCGCGATAAATCACAACTATTCGTCGAATATTATAACCTATTTGGCTGTCGTAACGAGGAGAACGACGCGAAGATAGCCCTTGCCCGCGCCATGCGCGAGGAGGGAAAGACGCTGCAAGAGATTGCCGACACGCTGGGGTATAAGAGTCGTTCTACGGTAATAAATCTTTTAAGAGAGTAATCTGTTCTGTTCATTTGTTCAAAAACCCTATCATTTTGAACAAATGAACAAACCCACACCCGCGCCCACCCCTGCGCCCAAGCGTATATGCACGTTGCCCGAGGATGTTGCCACGCATAGCCTCACGGAGGACTCGGCACGAGCTGGAGAGTAGATGATTTTTAGGACGGCAGATACTATAAAAGTTAATGGGTTTCTATGGGGTAACCAGAGTCTAACTTTATTCCTTTCTTCAAGACTAAATAGTCAACCGTTTTCAGGAAACGACAATAGTGGCGCTAACATGAAAAAGCCATGGATGGATAGTACTTGGCGTACATTCCATTCATGGCTTCGATTGAAGCGTCGCTAATGCGCCGCTATCACAACAATTTACTCGATGTAGAAAGCTTTAGACGCATCACGCTGAGGCGCTGTAGGAACATCACCCGCAGGATAACCAAAGGCGATACCTACCATAAGCTTATAATCCTCAGGGAGGTTTAGGCGCTCGAGATAGGGCTTGGCAGCCTCCGAGTTCATCACGGGAACGACGCTACCGAGGCAGCATGAGCCTATGCCCATAGACCATGCAGCAAGCATCATATTCTCCGACAGCAGGCCACAGTCGTACTCACCGCTATAGCTCTCCTCGGGGCAGGCAATGAATGCCACCGTCGAGGCATTGCGGAAGAAGTTACGGAAACCCTCCTGCTCCTTAAGCTGTGGCATCTGCTCCAGGGCGATGGCCGTCACGCCCTCGATAAAGTCGGGGGCATCGACAACGCGCACAGCCCATGGCTGCATATTCATAGCACTCGGAGCATAGATACCACACTCGATAATCTTAGCCATCTGCTCACGGCATACAGGCTCAGCTTTGTAGTCGCGTACCGAGCGACGCGTCATGATAGTCTCCAAAACGGCCTGCTCCTTAGAGCACTCTGTCTGCTTGCTATTCTCGCCGCAACAACCAACAAAAATGGATGTCGACATAAGCACGACGCCTAATTTTACCAGCATATTCATACTAAACAAGGTATTAAATTATAGGCTTTCCTTTGAGTATCACTTTACGAATAATGGGGGTCTGGTGGGCGTATGGCAGATAAGCTAACGAGGGCAGGGGCTTCGTTATGTAGAAGTTAGCCACCTTACCACGTGTTATCGAGCCATAGTCGTGGCTCTCGCCCATGGCTGCGGCGCTATTGAGAGTCGCAGCATTGAGAGCCTCAGCAGGTGTCATCTTCATCTTTATCGAGCCGAGCGACACCACAAAGCGCATATTTCCCGAGGGGGCAGTGCCTGGGTTGAAGTCCGAGGCGAGAGCCACGGCAAGCCCCGAGTCAATCATCTTACGTGCAGGGGGATAGGTGATACCCAAGAAGAAGGCGCAGCCTGGCAACATTGTGGGCATCGTCTCGCTACCGCGCAACGCCTCAACCTGCTCGTCACCCATAGACTCTAAGTGGTCGACAGAGAGCGCCTTATGCTCGACGCCTATCTCCACGCCACCCGACACAGCGAGCTCGTTGGCATGTATCTTAGCACGCAGTCCATACTTCGCACCCGTAGCCATGATTTTTGCCGTCTCCTCGACAGTGAAGAAGCCCTTATCGCAGAATACATCCACAAAGTCGGCAAGACCCTCAGCTGCAACGGCGGGAATCATGTCGTTGCATACATGCTCCACATACTCGGCCTGGCGACCACGGTAGGCACGACCAACGGCATGAGCGCCGAGGAAGGTAGCACGCACCTCCAGCGGAGCAGTCTCGCGAATACGACGAATGACGCGCAGGATCTTAAGCTCGTCCTCCAGCGTGAGTCCATAGCCCGACTTAATCTCCACAAGGCCTGTGCCCATGGCGACAATCTCGTCGATGCGCTCCATAGCTTGGCGATATAGCTCATCCTCCGAGGTGTCGTGCAGACGGTCGGCAGAGTTAAGGATGCCACCGCCACGCTTGGCTATCTCCTCATACGTGAGGCCATTAATCTTATCCAAGAACTCCTGCTCGCGGCTACCAGCATAGACAATATGCGTGTGCGAATCGCAGAACGAAGGGAAGAGCCAGCCACCCTCAGCATCGAGGACATCGCACCCCTCCATAGAGGGAAGCGTGTCCATCGTGCCATAGTCCTTAATACGCTCGCCATCAGTTAAAAGCCACGCATTCTCCAAGGTTGCAATGTCGGCCATAGCCTTACCCTCAACCCTGAGACGGCCGCTCTCGTCGATGCCCACGAGCGCACCTATATTTTTAACGAGCAAGTTCATAATCGTTCAAGAAGTTTACCGATGTAGCTATATGTGGATACATAACCGTGTCGTTGTCCACGAAGGGTACAACCTTACGGTATGCCTCGAACATAGCCTCAACAGATGCCGACGAGCGGAGCGAGGTCATAGCGTGGCGGAACTCCAACGCCTGTGCCGAGTTCATAAGTTCGATGGCGAGAACACGCTCGGTGTTCTGAACGACCTTCCATAGCTTCGTAGCGGCATTCGAGCCCATGCTCACATGGTCCTCCTGACCCTGCGACGAGGGTATAGAGTCGCACGACGCTGGCCAGCACAAGCCCTTAGACTGGCTGACGATAGATGCCGCGGTGTACTGCGGGATCATGAAGCCCGAGTTAAGACCTGGGTTGGCAACGAGGAAGTTAGGCAGGTTGCGAGCACCCGAGATAAGCTTATATGTACGACGCTCCGAGATGTTGCCGAGCTCTGCAACGGCGATAGCCAAGAAGTCCATAGCCACAGCTATAGGCTGACCGTGGAAGTTACCCGCCGAGATTACCTCGTCTGTGTCGGGGAATACCGTGGGGTTGTCAGTGGCCGAGTTAATCTCGGTCTCAAGGACGCTGGCAACGTATGCGATGGTATCCTTCGATGCACCGTGTACCTGGGGTATGCAACGGAACGAGTAGGGATCCTGAACATGCTGCTTGGGCTGCTTGCCAATCTCCGAGTCCGCCAATATCTCGCGGAAGTTCTTTGCTGTCTCAATCTGTCCGTTATGTGGGCGGATGGCGTGTACGTTGTGCTCGAAGGGCTCCATGCGACCATCGAAGGCATCGAGCGACATGGCGCCAATATGGTCAGCCCAACGGCTAAGACGCTCGGCGTTAATGAGCGAGTAGACGCCGTATGCCGACATAAACTGAGTACCGTTCAAGAGCGCAAGACCCTCCTTCGAGCAGAGAGTGATGGGTGTCCACCCCATCTTCTCCATCATCACGCTACCCTCAACAACCTCGCCGTCAATCTCTACATGACCAAGACCCAACAAGGGCAAGCACATGTGTGCTAAGGGTGAGAGGTCACCCGAAGCACCCAACGAACCCTGCTCGTAGACTACGGGGATGATGTTGTTGTTGAACATATCTATGAGGCGCTCCACGGTAACAAGCTGCACGCCCGAATGTCCATACGACAACGACTGCACCTTGAGCAATATCATCAGACGTGCAATCTCCGAGGGCACACGCTGACCTGTACCGCAAGCGTGCGACATCATAAGGTTCTTCTGCAACTGCGAAAGACCCTCCTCCTCAACAGAGATGTTACACAACGAGCCGAAGCCTGTGGTTACGCCATAGATGGGGCGACCAACCGTCTTAGTCTTCTGGTCGAGATATTCGCGGCACTTATTGATGCGAGCCTTAGCATCCTCGCTCAACGCCAATTTATAACCCTTAGTCAAAATCTCCTCAACACGAGCGATAGTCAGGCGCTCGGCGCTAATATAATGAATCATAGCCTATTACTTATTTTCGTTATACACCTTATTGATAAACTCCATATCTGCGAGGTTGGGAAGCGTGACCTTCAATAGCGGCGTGCGCTCCATCTCGCGCTTGATGGCAAACATAGCACCCTCGTTACGTGCCCAGCTACGACGGGCGATGCCGTTGTTCACATCCCACAAAAGCATCTCCTCGATGTGACGTGCCGAGTCCTCCGAGCCGTCGATAACCATACCGAAGCCACCGTTGATAACCTCGCCCCAGCCTACGCCGCCACCATTGTGGATAGATACCCACGTAGCACCACGGAACGAGTCGCCAATGACGTTATGCACAGCCATGTCGGCACAGAAGTGCGAGCCATCGTATATGTTCGAGGTCTCACGATAAGGCGAGTCGGTACCCGATACGTCGTGGTGATCACGACCAAGCACGATGGGCGCTGAGATCTCACCACGCTTGATAGCCTCGTTAAAGGCCAAAGCGATACGCGTACGACCCTCCGAGTTTGCATAGAGTATGCGTGCCTGTGAGCCTACGACGAGCTTGTTCTCCATAGCCTCACGAATCCAGTGGAGGTTGTCGGCAAGCTGACCCTGAATCTCGGCGGGCGCCTCCTTAAGCATAGCGTCGAGCACCTCCGCAGCAATGCGGTCACTCTTGACGAGGTCCTCCTCCTTGCCCGAGGTACATACCCAACGGAAGGGGCCGAAGCCATAGTCGAAGAACATCGGGCCCATGATATCCTGAACGTATGAGGGATAACGGAACTTACCATTCTCGGCCATGATGTCTGCTCCAGCGCGTGATGACTCAAGAAGGAAGGCGTTGCCATAGTCGAAGAAGTACATGCCACGTGCCGTGAGCTTATTCACGGCAGCCACATGGCGGCGCAATGACTCGCGTACACACTCCTTGAAGCGCTCGGGCTCCTCGGCCATCATGCGGTTAGACTCCTCGTACGAGTAGCCTACGGGATAGTAACCACCAGCCCATGGGTTGTGCAACGATGTCTGGTCTGAGCCGAGGTCTACGTTGATATCCTCCTCGGCAAGGCGCTCCCAGAGGTCTACAACATTACCAACGTATGCGAACGAGATAACCTCCTTATTCTCAACAGCCTGCTTAACGCGCGGTATAAGCTCATCGAGTGACGAGTAGAGCTCATCAACCCAGCCCTGCTTGTGGCGCTTCTCCGCAGCGGCGATATTTACCTCAGCGGTGATGCTCACCACACCCGAGATATTACCAGCCTTAGGCTGCGCACCCGACATACCACCAAGACCTGCCGTCACGAACAACATGCCCTTCAAATCAGTCTGTCCTGGCTTCATACGCTTACGCGCAGCGTTCATCACCGTAATTGTCGTACCGTGAACGATACCCTGTGGGCCGATGTACATATACGAGCCCGCAGTCATCTGACCATACTGCGACACACCCATAGCATTGAAGCGCTCCCAGTCGTCCTGCGACGAGTGGTTGGGGATGACCATACCGTTGGTGACAATCACACGCGGAGCATCCTTATGCGAGGGGAACAATCCGAGGGGGTGACCCGAGTACATAACCAAGGTCTGCTCGTCTGTCATCTCGGCGAGATACTTCATCGCCAAGCGATACTGCGCCCAGTTCTGGAATACGGCGCCATTACCACCATAGGTGATAAGCTCGTGTGGGTGCTGCGCAACAGCCTTATCCAGGTTGTTCTGTATCATGAGCATGATGGCCGCAGCCAGACGTGAGCGTGCTGGATAGTCGTCGATAGAGCGAGCATACATCTCGTAGTCGGGACGTAGACGGTACATATATATGCGGCCGTATGTCTTAAGCTCCTCCAAGAACTCGGGGGCAAGCTCCGCATGGTGCTTCTCGGGGAAGTAACGCAGGGCATTAGCCAATGCCAACTTTTTCTCCTCGTCGGTGAGGATATCCTTACGCTTAGGCGCATGGTTGGCATTGGGATCGTAGGCCTTAGGCGCGGGCAGTGGATCAGGAATACCTGCCAATATATCTTTCTGGAAATCTGTCATTGTAGTTACTATTTAAGGTGTTAATTACTGAATCTTGCTCTCAACAATGGCCAATATCTCGGTCTCAGCCTTCTGTGCTGCAGTCTGAATCTCCTCAGCCTCCTTAACGAGGGCATCAGCTACGGCGCGATCCTTCAAGCCTGCGGCGTTGATCTTCACGTTAAGGCATGCGCCCATAACAGCCGAGCGTGCAGCCAAAGCACCTACGCCCGCATCCGATACAGAGTTGGGGTTACCCTCCTCGGCCATGGCGCGAACAACGTCGAAGGCCTTATATGCAGCCTTCATCGTGCGTAGGGGCACCTGTGTAGCGTAGAGCGTAGCAGCCTCCATAGCGGCAGCACGTGCAGCCTTCTCCTCATCCGTACCCTTAGGCATGCCGAAGACATCCATAATCTTGTTGAACGCCGCCGTATCCTCGTCTACCAAGTACAACAACTCGTTCATCACGCCCATGCCATTATCTGCCCAGTTAGAGAAGTACTCCCAACGGTCATCCCAGCCAGCCTTATGCGACGAGAGGTTAGCCACCATCGTACCCAACGCAGCAGCCAAAGCACCCATATATGCCGAGATAGAACCACCACCAGGCGCGGGCGACTCGCTCGCGGTCTCCTCAGCAAAGCCCGTGCATGTCATGTCTACGAGCTTCTTAACACCCTTCTGCTCCTCAGCCTCCAAGATATACTCTACGACCTTCTCCTCGGGCTTGAACTCCTTGAGGTTAGAGAGCCCCATAGACTCGATAGCTATGCGCACCAACTCTCTCTCGGGAAGACCCGTCGAGCGATTCTGCTTGCGTAGGAAGTGACGACCAGCATCTACCAATGCACTCTTAGGAACGAGACCAACAATCTCAGCACCCGTAACACGTACACCACGAGCATCAGCAACACGGCACACCTCGTCGAAGGCCACATGGAGAGGTGTGACAGAGAGATTTGTCATATTCATAGAGACCTGAGCAATGCCATACTCCTCGATAAACCAGCCGATAGCCTTGCAAGCCTTCAACGTGCCAGGCTTCATGATGGTGTTGCCATTCTCATCCTTCATGATCTTACCTGTGATGGGGTTACCCTCACGCATGGGGCGCCCCTTCTCGCGAACATCGAAGGCGATGGCATTGGCACGACGCGTAGATGTGGTATTGAGGTTGTAGTTTACAGCTACCAAGAAGTCGCGCGCACCCACAGCCGTAGCACCCGTCTTAGCGACACCCTCATCATAGGGGCGAGCGCCGAAGTCGGGCTTCTTCTCCTCGTGCATCATCTTCTCGGGCAATGCCTCGTACTCACCAGCACGACATACCGCGAGGTTACGACGCTCGGGCTTAAAGGCGGCAGCCTCGTAGCAGTATGTGGGGACACCAAGTTCCTCCGAGATACGCTTAGCAAGAGCGCGAGCCAGCTCAGCGCACTCCTCCAACGTGATGCCCGACACGGGAATCAAGGGACACACGTCGCAAGCACCCATACGGGGATGAGCACCCTTGTGCTGACGCATATCTATGAGCTCCGTAGCACGCTTGATGGCTGCCACAGCAGCATCGCACACAGCCTCAGGCTCACCCACGAAGGTTACAACCGTACGGTTTGTCGCCTCACCCGGGTCTACATCCAAGAGCTTAACGCCCTTAGCAGCCTCGATAACATCCGTAATCTGCTTGATGGTCTCCATGTTGCGGCCCTCTGAGAAGTTGGGCACGCACTCGATAATTCTTTTCTGCATAGTAGTTTTATTCTTTAGTTGTTTTTGATTTATTCTATTTTTAGTTGGAGTTAGAGTTCGTAATCTACATCAACTCTCTGCTCTCTTCTACTTTTGCAATAGTTGCTAACCTCGACATGCAGCGGGTGTACCTTGTATGCCTCCATCACCTCGAACGAAGGGAAGTCGGCCGTAAGCACAGCATCGTAAGATGAGTCTGTCTCCTTGATATTCACTCCCACCTCGGCACGCAGGAGGCCATCAATCTTACCTACAAGCGCCTCAAGACGGCTCTTCATCTCATTTGCAATCTCTGCGGGCGTCTCCTCCAAATCGCGGCGGAATTTCCACATAACGATATGTCTAATCATAGTCAAGTATTTTTAGGTTTCGAAGTTCGAATCAAAGTATCATACAAATGTAGTGTTTTTTTTTCAATAACCACGCGCCCGCGCGATATTTTTACGCTTCACAGCACGATTTTTTCTGCATCACAACAAATTCACCACGCGACGTCAAATTCTTCGACAAGAAATTTGTTATTAACGCAGAAAAATTATAACTTTGAAGATGAATTTTTGACATACCTCTTAATCTAACTATTATGGACATTTGGATTTACTGGGTCATTGCCGCCCTATTACTCTTTATCGTCGAGCTCTTCACCTCGGGCTTTGCCGTCATCTGCCTCGCCATAGGTGCTGGTGGTGGTGCCATAGCTGCGGCAGCAGGGGCCACCATCGAGTTTCAATTGCTACTATTCGCCATCGTCTCGATGGCAGCACTCCTTGGCGTACGCCCCATACTCAAGCGCACGCTATACCGCAAAGAGGTGGTAGCCACAAACCAGCATGCTATGATTGGCAAGCGTGGCGTCGTATGCGTTGACATAGAGGGCAATGGTGAGGGTGGTCGTGTAATGATCGAGGGTGTCGACTGGCGCGCCACGTCGCTCACAGGCGAGCCTATAGCCTCGGGCACGAAGGTAGAAGTCACAGCCATAGAGAGCGTAGTATTAACCGTTAAATCACTATAGTCATGGCAATTACACCATTAACAATCTTCATCATCATCGCCATCATCGCGGTGATATACGTCTTGAAAGGGTTTAAGATTGTACCCCAGTCAGAGACACGCGTCGTCGAGCGCTTAGGTCGCTACGACCGCACACTACAGTCGGGCATAAACTACCTACTCCCCATAATCGACCGTCCGCGTGCCGTCTACCAGCGCGACGAGATTCGCTATGCTGACGGCTCAAAGAGCGTAGTCATGCGCTCAACCTCGCGCATAGACCTCCGCGAGCAGGTATACGACTTTGACAAGCAGAGCGTTATCACGAAGGATAACGTAACAACGACAATCAACGCGCTGCTCTACTTCCAGATTGTCGACCCGATGAAGTCGGTCTACGAGATTGACAACCTTCCCAATGCTATCGAGAAGCTGACGCAGACAACACTGCGTAATGTCATTGGCGAGCTGGAGTTGGACGAGACGCTCACCTCGCGCGACACCATCAACTCGAAGCTGCGCGTAGTATTAGACGAGGCGACGAACAAGTGGGGCGTGAAGGTCAATCGCGTTGAGCTTCAGGACATCACCCCTCCCGAGTCGGTACGTCGCGCCATGGAGCAGCAGATGCAGGCTGAGCGCGAGCGCCGTGCTAAGGTGCTCGAGGCTAAGGGACAGAAGGAGGCTATGATTCTCCAGTCGGAGGGCGAGAAGGCGTCGCAGATAAACCAGGCCGAGGCCGAGAAGCAGACGCAGATATTGAAGGCTCAGGGCGAGGCTGATGCCAAGATTTTGCAGGCAACAGCCGAGGCGGAGGCCATACGTAAGGTGGCGGAGGCTATCGCCGAGTCTAAGACCGACCCTGCAACATATATGCTTCTTATGAAGTATGTAGAGACACTCAAGGAGATCGGCTCGGGCGACCAGGCCAAGACCGTATTCCTCCCCTTCGAGGCAAGCAACCTTGTGGGAGCACTCGGATCACTCACAGAGCTTCTGCCGAAGAAGAAGTAAGACCACCTCGTTAATAGAATAATGGCGCAACCCGTGGGCTGCGCCATTATTCTATTTCACTCTAATCATATTGATTCCGTCGCGGATGGGCACTATCACATTATCAACCCTTGGATCGTCGCACACGCGGCGATTGAACTCGACAATAGCCTCCGTATGACGGTCGTTATGAGCGATAGGCTCTGCCACCTTACCATACCATAAGATATTATCGGCCAAGAGTATAGAGCCACTACGCACATAGCCCCCATCCATCAACATGTCGTAATAGGCAGGGTACTCCCTCTTATCACCGTCGATAAAGACCATGTCGTAAACCTCGCCGAGCTTGGGCACCACGTCGAGGGCTGAGCCTATATGCTGACGTATGCGCGAGCCATACTCCGACGCATCGAAATATTTAGCCGCTATATCCTCCAGCTCGTCATCCACCTCGATGGTATCTAAGAGGGCGCCATCCTCCAAACCTCGAGCAATGCTTAATGCCGAATAACCCGTGAATGTACCTATCTCCAACACGCGTTGCGGGCGCATCATGCGAACGAGCATCTCGAGGAGCTTACCCTGCAGATGTCCCGATATCATTCGCGGGTTGATAACACGCAGATATGTCTCACGCTCGAGGCGGTGCATAAGCTCCTCCTCGGGCTTGGTGTTATCCAAGATGTATTGTTCTAACCTTTCCATAATTACTTATACAACATGCGCGACAACGCCCCAAGTGCGTCGTTAGC
This sequence comes from Alistipes sp., assembly GCA_017481145.1. Lineage (GTDB taxonomy): Bacteria > Bacteroidota > Bacteroidia > Bacteroidales > Rikenellaceae > Alistipes. The sequence continues at coordinate 39,748 of JAFUPR010000083.1, forward strand.
CACAGAGAGCAGGTCGTCAGCCGTAATTGCCATAACCTTCTTATAGGCCTCCTCTAAGGTATCTATATCCTTATATAGCAGCAGGCTCTTGCCCGCGCCGAGCATATAACCCTCGTTGGCCTCCATCGAGATGGCCATCTGCGCAACAAACTGGCGCTTGGCGATAGAGAGACGGCGTGATGTGATAGGCTCCTTGCGTAGGCGCTCAATCTCGCCCATGATAAGCTCGACGCACTGTTCGGCATTGCCATGATCCGACGAGAAATATATGCCCACAATGCCCGTATCGGAGTAGGGCGTATACGTCGCCTCGACATTATACGACAGGCCACGCTTCTCCCTCAACAAGATATTAAGCAACGAGTTAGCCGAGGGGCCACCAAGGATATTTATAAGCAGCGCCAACGGCAGGCGACGCTCGTCGGCAATGCTATAGCCGCGTGTGCCTATGATGCCGTGTGCCTGGTGTGTATGGCGCGCAAGCGCAGTGTCAAAGGGTAGATACTCAGCTGGTGCAACGCGCTGAAAGCTCCGCAACGTGGGGGCAAAGTCCGACAGGTAGCGCTCGGCAATGCTACGTGCTGTGGCTGCCGAGAAACTTCCGATAGAGGAGAAGACCATCTGGTCGGTGGTATATGTCCTATCGACAAAGTTATGCAGACTCTCGGTCGTAAAGCGCGCAATTGAGGCCTTCGAGCCGAGGATGTTGTGTCCAAGCTCCGAGTCACGAAAGATCATATCCTCAAAGTCGTCATATATACGTTCAGCGGGCGAGTCCTTATACGAGTTTATCTCGTCGGCGATGACCTCACGCTCCTTCTTAAGCTCCCTCTCGGGGAACGTAGAGCGAAACATCACGTCGCCAATGAGCTCCACGGCATGTCTAAAGTCGTGGCGTAAGACCGTGGCGTGCAGCGTGGTATCCTCCTTCGTAGTGTAGGCATTAAGCTCACCACCGAGGTTTTCCAAACGACAGTTTACCTGATAAGCCTTGCGGCGCTCGGTACCCTTAAAGAGGGCATGCTCCGTAAAATGAGCGATACCATACTCTCCCCTACGTTCATCGCGCGCACCTGCGTTTACTATCAAGGCGCAGTGTGCCACAGAGCTGCGCACCTGGCGATGTATGCAACGTATGCCATTCTCAAGGCTATATGTCTGAAACTCCTTCATGCTTGCGTAAATACTCTCCCGTGTAGCTATCCTTCGTTCTCATCACATCCTCGGGGGTGCCAGCGACGACCACCCTACCTCCCGCGGCTCCCGCCTCGGGGCCGAGGTCGATGACCCAGTCGGCACACTTGATGACATCCATATTATGTTCCACCACAACGACGCTATGTCCACGTGCAATGAGGGCATCAAACGCCCCAAGCAGACGACCTATATCGTGGAAGTGCAGTCCCGTAGTAGGCTCGTCGAAGATAAACATTACCCTCTCCGAGGAGCGCTCCTTTGTGAGGAACGAGGCGAGCTTCACACGCTGCGACTCACCACCCGAGAGGGTCGATGACGACTGCCCGAGCTTGACATAGCCCAAGCCCACCTGTTGCAGCGGTCGTAGGCGTTCGACAATACGCTTACATGTGGCACACGCGGCATCCGCCGAGAAGAACTCTATAGCCTCATCTACCGACATGTTGAGCACATCGTATATCGACTTATCACGATACTTAACCTCCAATATTTCAGATTTGAAGCGCATGCCTCCACACTCCTCGCACTGAAGCTCAACGTCGGCCATAAACTGCATGCTTATCTTGATGACGCCCTCACCCTCACACTCCTCGCACCTACCACCTGGCATGTTGAACGAGAAGGCCGTAGCAGCTATACCCGTATGCTTGGCATAGGGCTGCTCGGCAAAGAGCTTACGTATCTCGTCGTAAGCCTTGATATAGGTCACTGGATTTGAGCGCGTTGACTTGCCTATAGGCGACTGCGACACCATCTCCACACCCTGCAATAGATGATTATCCACATCCAGACCATCATGGTCGCCAGGCATAAGCGTAGTCTCCTGAAGGCGACGTTTAAGGGCTGGATAGAGCACATCGTCGGCCAAGGACGACTTACCCGAGCCTGATACTCCCGTAATACACGTAAGAACGCCAAGGGGTATCTCCACGTCAATGTTTTTGAGGTTGTTATGTTTCACACCGCGTAGGCGCACGTTTCCCGCCGCTGCACGACGGCGCGCGGGCGTAGCTATGCGTCTGCGACCCGTGAGGTAGTCGGCCGTGAGCGACCGCTCGGCACTGTCTATATCCTTTGCTACTCCCGAGTAGACCAACTCGCCACCACCAATGCCCGCCTCGGGGCCCATGTCTACAATCCAGTCGGCCGCACGCATCACCTCCTCCTCATGCTCGACGACGATGACCGTATTATCCAAGTCGCGTAGCTGCTTCAATACTCCAATAAGCCTATTCGTATCCCTCGGATGAAGGCCTATGCTCGGCTCATCAAGGATATACATCGATCCCACAAGGTTGCTGCCAAGCGATGTCGAGAGGTTTATGCGCTGCGACTCGCCACCCGACAGCGACGACGACAGACGGTCGAGTGTCAGGTAGTCGAGACCAACATCGTTCAGATAGCCCAAGCGATTGCGTATCTCCGTGAGCACGCGCTCCGCCGTGGCAGCATCGTGTTCGTCGAGTTTTAGGTCGCGGAAGAAGAGCATCAGCTCACCCACGGTCATCTGCACAAGCTCGGCGATGCTACGTCCACCAACCTTAACATATAGCGCCTCCTTACGCAGACGCTGACCATGACACTCGGGACAGAGCGTCTTACCCATATATCGAGCCTTGAGCACGCGGTATTGCACCTTATGACGCTGCGTGTCGACATAGGCGAAGAAGTCATCGATGCCGTGGATATAGTCGTTGCCATGCCACAGCACATCTTTACACTCCTGGCTAAGAGCATGATATGGCGTATGTATCGGGAAGTCACACTTCGACGAGGCGAGCACCAAGGCCTCCTTCCACTTGCTCATCGTAGCACCATTCCAACAGGCCACAGCACCCTCGTATATGCTCTTCGACTTGTCGGGGATAACAAGATTCTCGTCGATGCCGACAATCCTACCATAACCCTCGCATGTAGGACATGCACCCAAGGGATTGTTGAACGAGAAGAGGTGCTCCGTGGAACGTTCATAGCTGATGCCATCCTCGTCATAGTGCGACGAAAAGCTCTCAACCTCCTTCGTTATCACAAACATGACACCCACGCCATAGCCCATAGCTCGTGCCACAGAGTCTGCCAGACGCGAGATTGTATCCTGCTCATGGTCGAGCACCACGCGGTCGACGATAATCATCACATCCTCAAGCAGCATGTCAGCCGTAATCATCGGCATAAACTCCTCGACCATCATCACCTCGCCACGATACCGCACCCTATTAACGCCATCCTCCATGAGTGTGAGCATACGCTCGACGATACCCTCGCTCTGCTTGAGTAACAACGGTGCGGCAATAGTCACACGCGTGCCATCTTCCATATTGAGGATATGGTCAACGACATCATCGACCTCGTAGCAGCGTATCTCTCTGCCTGTCACTGGTGAATATGTGCGTCCAATGCGCGAAAAGAGGAGCTTAAGATAGTCGTATATCTCGGTCGTCGTGCCCACCGTAGAGCGGGGGTTGCGCGATATAACTTTCTGCTCGATGGCGATAGCTGGGGCTATACCCTCGATGCTGTCAGCATCGGGCTTCTCCACACGTCCGAGGAACTGGCGGGCATAAGCCGAAAGGCTCTCCACATACCTACGCTGACCCTCGGCAAAGATAGTGTCGAAGGCCAATGTCGACTTACCCGAGCCCGAGAGTCCCGTGACCACAACGAGGTTGTTATGCGGAATCTCCAGGTCGACATTTTTGAGGTTATGCACCCTCGCTCCCTTTATCTTTATCTTATTCTCCACGCCCTACTCTGTTTCTTGTTCCACTGTAGCGCCCTCGACCTTCTCCAGACGGCCTATAAGTTGCTCGGCATCGCTCTCGCGTATCGATAGTGTCATGGTGCATAGGTTATCGAACTGCTGCTCGACGACCCTCGGTTGCAACTCCTTCACTATGCGCATGACGTCATTCATAGCGATATACGAGAATGAGACCCTAATGGTCACATCTACCGTGCGCTCAACAACCTCGCACAATGATAGAACCTCGGCTGTAGACTCCTTATAGGCGGCAATCAGTCCTGGCACACCAAGCTTCGTACCACCGAAGTAGCGCACGACCACAACCAAGCAATTAGTAATATCGGCAGATAATAGCTGTCCGAGGATAGGCTTGCCTGCCGTAGATGAGGGCTCGCCGTCATCGTTGGCACGAAAACGCTCGCCATGAGCACCCAAACGCCAAGCATAGCAGTGGTGCGTGGCGTCGAACCATCGCTTCCTAAGAGCATCGAGGTGTTCCTTAATCTCCGCCTCCGTCTCAACGGGATAGGCATATACAAGGAACTTACTACTCAGCTGGCGGTAGGTCGTCTCCGCAGGGCGGGCAATCGTCTTATAGCTATCCTCTGCCACTTGTTTGATGGTTTTGAACGGTTACTCTATTGCCTTAAACATACGATTCCAGCGAATACCACCCTCAGCAGGGTCTACCGAGAACCACACATACGCCGCCTTACCCACGATGTGATCCTCGGGAACAAAGCCCCAGAAGCGCGAGTCGAGCGAGCCATGGCGGTTGTCGCCCATCATAAAGTAGTAGTCCATAAGGAAGGTATACTCGGTAGCAAGCTCACCATCGATGTATATATCCTCACCTCGCTGCTCAACAAGACGCTGCTCGTAGACTGCTATACAGCGGCCATACATCGCCATATTCTCCTTTGTGAGCTCTATAGTCTCTCCAGCCTTGGGTATCCATACGGGGCCAAGGTCGTCGATTGTCCACGCCTTAGTAGTTGCATCAGCAGTATGAGGTATGATGCTGCCTCCCGAGATAGCGCCACCAATCTTCTTAAGCTTAACATCACCCGCAGCAGTGTACTCCTTAAGCTCGTCGTCCGTAACGGGGAGCTCCATATACTCACCCGTCGAGGCGTCGATGCCCATCTTCAGAGGCTTGCCCGTAAGCTCGTTATAGTATATATACTGACGCTTAGGCACAAAGGCCTCCTCCTCATTGTTGGTATACACGCGGCCATCGACAACCGTGAGTGTATCACCCGCGACGGCAACACAGCGCTTGATGTAGTTCTCCTTCTTATCCAATGGTCGCACGGCGATGGTGAAGTTGTCGTGCAAGGTCTTGCGACGTTCCGCCTCGGTTGCACCAAACTGCTTATCGCGCAGTAGCTCGTAGTAGCTCATAGCCTGCAACTCCATGACAACGGTATCGCCCTCGGGGAAGTTGAAGACCACAACATCGCCACGCTCAACCTCTCCAGTACCCGCCAGACGACGGTACGAGCGCTCCCACGTAGTCGTAAACGACGCCTTCTCGGGATTCATGGGCATGGTGTTATGCACAAATGGGAACGACAGCGGCGTCATGGGCACACGAGGGCCATAGGCCACCTTGTTTACCAGAATATAGTCTCCCGCCATAAGCGTGCTCTCCATCGACCCTGTGGGTATGACGAACATCTGAAACCAGTAGAGTTGTATCAGCGTAGCCACCACCGTAGCGAAGAGTATGGCATGTACCCAGCCATATATCCACTCATATACCTTCGTATGACCCTTAAGCTCCTCCCATAGAGCGTAGGCCATGACCACAGCGAAGCTCAAGATAAAGGGCTTAGTCCACTGGAACAGAAGCATGTGGATGATGATACCCACCACCAAGGCAAAGACCACAGCACACCACACAGCCCACAACACCTGCCACCAGCGATGCTTCTTGTACATCTTACGATGCCAGTTGCGTATACCATGGGCTACATAGTAGTCGTAGATGAGCGGCAAGGCAAAGACCAATGTCCACGCAGCACCATACCATAGGGCAAAAGCCGAGACGATGATGCCCATAACGATAGCCATCGTCCACGGATGTGTCGCGAAGCGCTTGATGGCCATATATATACTCTTAATCTTGTTCATAAATACTTCCATTTATAGTAAGTCATCCATGGTGTGAACACCACTCTTACTTGCAAGATACTCGCCTGCAAGCACCGCACCCATAGCCAAGGCTCGACGGTTGAGTATCGAGTGACTCAGCTCGAGGACATCATCTTCCGACGTATAACGCACGGTATGAATACCTGGCGTCATACCCTCGCGAAACGACTCTATCTCCAGCTCCGAGCTGCATGTAGGCTTAGCATTTACCCACGATGTCTTACGCTCGACGCCCTCGATAATACCCTCAGCAAGTGTTATGGCCGTACCGCTCGGTGCATCTTTCTTCCATATATGGTGCGTCTCCTCTATGCGCACGTCATACTGCTCGTGGGGGTTCATCAGCTCTGCCAAGCGACGATTCAGGCGAAACATCATATTTACACCTATCGAGAAGTTCGAGGCGTAGAAGAGAGCACCTCCACACTCCTCGGCCAACAGCTCCATCTCCTTCAGCCTCGCAAGCCACCCCGTCGTGCCACACACCACACGACCACCAGCCCTGAGCACCGTGGCAACATTCTCTGCTGCCGTCTCGGGCGTCGTGAACTCGAAGGCTACGTCTATACCCTCGAGACGCTCGGCCGTGAGCTCCGCGCTGTTATGCTCATCGATAATGAGTGCCACGCTATGGCCGCGCTGCAGGAGTATATTCTCTATCTCGCGCCCCATCTTTCCGTGGCCTATAATTGCACATTTCATACTTTTCTTCCGATTTAAACAAATAACGCGGTAAAGATACAAAAAATTATTGGTTATCGACACTCGGCCGATAGTAATTGGCGGCAACCGCATCAAAATTGTTGACACAACCCCCGAGATCTTTCACTTCGTTCAAGATGACAAAATGCTATATAGTAACTCATCGAAGCCCATAGAAACCCATCAAGCAACGCGCGTATTTGTCATGCTGAGCGCAGTCGAAGCATCTGTGAAACTATAAGTTCCTATGGGTCAAATGGGTCGATTGTCGCAGACAACAGAAAACATCGTAACTTATAGAAACCCATCAAACAACGCGCGTATTTGTCATGCTGAGCGCAGTCGAAGTATCTGTGAAACGGGAGCGAACAAAAACAACGCGGGCATTATCATGAATACCCGCGCTGTTGACAGTGCTACTATCAAACAATTCGTCTAAAAGTCGTAGCCGACTATATCATCTGCATAGTCACTCCACCCCCATGCTGTCTTATAGGCATATACCGATCCCGTAGGCACATAGATCTTACGACCCGAAGCGTTGTAGTCGAACGTAAGAAACACACCTGTTGGCGGTGTTAGAGCCTTGCAATATACACTTGTTAGTGATTCACAACCAAAGAATGCAGACTCTCCAATATACGTAACACTATCACCAATAGTTACACTTGTTAGTGAGTCACCAGCAAAGAATGCGTTCTCTCCAATAGTCTCAACACTATCACCAATAGTTACACTTGTCAGTGAGTCACAATAATAAAATGCGTTCTCTCCAATAGTCTTAACACTATCACCAATAGTTACACTTGTTAGTGAACTACATCCAGAGAATGCAAACTCTCCAATAGTCGTAACACTATCACCAATAGTTACACTTGTCAGTGAGTCACAAGAATCAAATGCATATTGCTTTAGT
>JAFUPR010000084.1 GCA_017481145.1 Alistipes sp.
AAAAAGATGTAGTTTTAGACTTAAGTTCCTTTTCACCACTCACGCTCGGCATAGCCCGCAAGCGGTCTCTGCCCTCGCTTACTCGTGGCGCTGCGAAGCCCGAAAATGCGGAGTTTACTCGGCGTAAATGAGCATTTTGAGAGCGAGCATTTTGTTGTTTGAAGGCATTAGATACAACGCTCGGCGAATTTCGAGACGATGGGCTGTACTATACAGCGTACTGCCCATTGTCGAGATAATTCGTTAGCGGTAGTAGATGATGACTTATAACAACAAAGAACGACAAAATACTCTTTTTATTCAGCCTCACATTTTTACATTACGAGTATTCTATCAATTAAAACTCTACCACGGGAGCTACCTCAGCACCCTCCGACGCCTCGAACATAGCCTTGCGCTCGAAGCCAAACATCGAGGCTATAAGGTTTGTGGGAAAACGACGAATCTTCACGTTATACTCCTTGACAGCCTCGTTGTACTTCCTACGCTCGTTAGATATACGGTTCTCCGTGCCCTCAAGCTGCACTTGGAGGTCGCGGAAGTTCTGGCTCGCCTTGAGGTCGGGATAGCTCTCCGAGATGGCGATAAGACGACCAAGAGCACGGCCTACCTCATCCTGCGCTGCCATCCATGCCTCCATCTGCTCGGGCGTAGCCGTCGAGGGGTCGATGGTGATAGATGTAGCCTTGCTGCGAGCGGCTGTCACAGACTCCAACGTCTCTGCCTCGTGCGAAGCGTAGCCCTTAACCGTATTTACGAGGTTGGGGATAAGGTCGCTACGACGCTGGTACACGGTCTCAACATTTGCCCAGGCGTTATCCACGTTCTCACTCTTCGACACAAGTCCGTTATAGGCACTAACAACCCATACTACCACGATAGCGACGATGCCAAGGGTAATCCATAATCCTTTGTTTTTCATAATATCTTGATGTTTTAGTTAATAATTTCATTACCAGCGTGAGCCACCGCCACCGCCGCCGAAGCTGCCGCCGCCGAAGCCTCCACCAAAGCTCCCGCCGCCACCGCCGAAGCCACCGCCCATGGGGAATATCCACAAGCCGCCACCACGACGTGATCCCTGGTGGTTGTCGCGCTGCGTGGTACGCGTATGTTCCGAGTGACAGCTATCGCATACAAGTCGTTCGATAATAGCCGTTGCCGTGGTTGTGCGCTCCACGACGCGTAGCTTATGCTTGCCACACGTAGGGCACTTAGTCTTGATATACTCATGGCGCACGACAAAGAGCAATGGCAGGAGCACGCCGAATAGAACCAAAAAGAGCGCTAACCACATGACACCCTCGTCATCATCCTCGGCAATGGGGAGCTCACCATCGGTGAGGAGCACGTCGACGGCGCGCATGCCCGCAACCATACCCTCGGAGTAGTCGCCATCGCGGAAGTAGGGCAGCATATACTCCTCTTGTATCCTCACGCACATAACGTCGGGCAGCACACCCTCAAGTCCGTAGCCCGTATGAAAGCGTATCTCGCGCATATCCTCGACAAGGAGCACACCGAGGCCATTATCCAGGTCATCATCGCCCACACCCCAGCGCTCGAAGAGCGACTGCGCAAACGAGAAGGGGTCGCGAGGCTCGATGTTACGCACGGCAACGATGGCCACCTCGGCAATACCACGCTCCTTGAGCGAGTAACATATCGAGTCGAGCGTAGCAACAGCATCGCGCGAGAGTATGCCGTCGGGATTAGACACAAAGCGCGTACGATCCCTAAGCTGCACATTCTCGACGTCGCCCACACGGTAGGTGCGCGCAACAACAAACGTAGGCATCATGCTGACAAGCATGACCGCCAAAACAAAACCTCTGATAACTCTATCTCTCATACTATTACAAACGCGGGCGAAGCCGCAATATTGCATCGGCGCCGCCCGCTATTCTACCTTTAAATCACAATCCTCTACCTCTTGGCATCGATAACCTCCGACAGGCGGCCGAATACTTCGTCCATCGTACCAAGACCGTCAATCTCTGCGTACTTGTTCTGCTTGGTGTAGTGGTCGGCGACAATGGCCGTCTGTGCGCGATACACCTCGATGCGGTTGCGGATGACATCCTCCGAGGCATCGTCGGCACGTCCCGAGTCCTTACCACGCAGCAAGATACGCTTAACAAGCTCATCCTCGGGCACATCCATATATATCATCACGTCAACCTTCGAGCCAATCTCTGCCAGCAACGTATCGAATATCTCGGCTTGTGCTGTGGTACGGGGGAAGCCGTCAAAAATACAGCCCTTATCAGCGTGAGTTCGCATATAGTCGCGCACCATCTCCACGACGATAGAGTCGGGAGCAAGCTCACCACGTGAGATATAACCCTCCATGCTCTTGCCGAGCTCAGTGCCACGCTTAATCTCCGAACGAATAACCTCGCCCGTAGAAATATGGTACAGGTCATAATGCTCTGCTAAACGCGCAGCCTGTGTTCCCTTGCCACAACCAGGAGCACCAAAAAGTATTATGTTTAACATTTTATTTAAGTTTTATGTTATGTGTTGTCAAAAAAAATTTGAGGCAAAGATATGTTTTTTTTTGCAACTTTCCAATCAAAGGGCTACTTTTGCAAAAAATTTATTTATGAATAATAGACACACAACAGAGATAGCCACTCTTGGCGAATTTGGTCTTATCGACCGCCTCACCTCGCGCCTCGCTAAGCGCAACACCTCAACGCTTATGTCTGCGGGTGACGATGCCGCCGTCATCGACCTTGGCAACGACGTGCTACTGCTCACAACCGACATGCTCACCGAAGGTATCGACTTCGACCTCAGCTACTTCCCGCTTAAGCACCTCGGCTACAAGGCCATCATCCGCGGCGTGAATGACATCCTCGCGATGAATGCCCGCCCTGAGCAGGTGGTCGTAGCCCTCGGCATCTCGGCAAAGATATCGGTCGAGGCTTTAGATGAGCTATACGAGGGCATGGAGCGTGCATGCGAAGAGCTTGGCATCGACATCGTTGGTGGCGACACCACAGCCTCGATGAACGGACTTGTCATCACGGTTACGGCAACAGGACGTGCCAAGAAGGGGGATGTTGTCTATCGCAGTGGAGCTAAGGAGCACGACCTAATATGTATCACCTCAAACCTCGGTGCTGCATATATGGGTCTACATCTGCTGGAGCGCGAGAAGCGCGTATTGAAGGATGTCGAGAACCCCGAGCCTAAGTTCGCTGGCCACGAGTATCTCTTGGAGCGCTACCTCAAGCCACGAGCACGCGTCAACGTGCTCGACGCTCTCCGCGAGGAGGGTATTCACCCCACCTCTATGATAGACCTCTCAGACGGTCTCGCCTCCGACCTTAGGCAGATATGCCGCTCGTCGAAGTGCGGCGCACGCATATATCTGGAGCGCATACCTATCGCCCGCCAGACTACGGAGCTCGCCGAGGAGATGCACATCGACCCCGTAATCGCAGCACTGAATGGCGGCGAGGACCACGAGCTCCTCTTCACCGTGCCCCTCGACAAGCAGGAGGCCATCATGCGCCTTGGCCTTGTGGATGTCATAGGCCATATCACCCGCGAGGAGAGCGGCGTAATCCTTGTCACGCCCGACGGCGAGGGTATCGCCCTAAAGGCTCAAGCCTTTGATAGATAACAAGCATCTGTATTTTATATGTTTTTATATTTACAATCCCTCTAAACCTCCCTTTGAAAAGGGAGGCTTGTGGCAAGGCTATGCCTTGCACACCTAAAGGTGTCTGATGAAATCGACAAAGCAATGAATGTCAGTAACATTTTAGATTGAACTGGCTGACTAACTATTATCTCACACGAGTAATATTTACTATCTAATCTATAAATAAAAACGAGGTCGCGGGTAGTCACAGCCTCGTTTTCAATTATAAACATCCTTCTATTTTAGTGTATAGAATAGGTGCTCAATCTCTCTAAGCAAATTGCGCTGCGGGTCTTCGGGAGCGTAGAGGGCAAACATTATCGTCGTGATATCTTTGCCGTCGGGGTTGAGCGACGAGAAGCTGACGAAGGGGCCTCCCATAAAGTCGTTATTCACCTCCCACCAGCCACGAACCTCGGTCCATGTGCGACCAGCAAGCTCGACGGTAGAGGTGTAGACAGGGCCACTCTCGTTGACACCGAGGTATGATCCCACAGCCCCCTTGCTCGTAATAGAGGAGAGCTTATTGTCGAGCGACATCATAATCCACTTAGCCGTAAGGTCGTCGGGGTCGGTATACTCCGTCTCGAAGGTGAAGATATACTGCGCCTTGGTTGGGTAGTCGCGCAGATACCACGTGAGGTTCTTATCTACGGTTGTAGCCTTGAAGAAGCCCTGAGGTATAAGCATATCCATGCCCGTGGTGGCCTTAAAGTCGGCCATGAGTTCCTCGGCGGGACGCGCAGCGTAATAGCCATTGCTCTTCTTACGCTCGCCCTGCTCAAATACATCGCGTATGGCATCCATAGCTTCGCCCACAAATGCCACAGCCGAGGCTACCGTGGGAGCTGTAACCATAACGACGGTCTGCGGACGGGCATATAGATTCTTCTCGACACTAAAGGTAGGCTCGCTGGCAGTAGCGTTGATGTTCACGACAAAGAGGTTACCATACATCATATCGATATTTGACGCCTTGTCGGGGGCTACTTGCTTGACGATATTAAACAGCCCTTGGGGGCGTGTGAGCCCTGGTGTGGGCTCCTCGAGGAGGTCGCAGACGGCGTATGCGAGGTCGCCACGCCACGCCTCGTCAGCGCAGATAACAACGACATCGTAGTTCTCGCCCGCGGTATTCTTCGTGGGTATATCGCTCTTAACAGAGCAGCTGCTCAGAATCAAAGCCGCAGCAGCAATAAAAGTGTAGATAATACGTTTCATAGTCGATAGTTTAATAGGTATACGCCATAGCAATTATGGGGCTACACACCTACAAAGATAGTGATATTTTTCTTTTTTTAAAAAAAAAGTTACTTTTGTGGCGTCATAAAATAGTAACAAAACATAGCGAGCGAATGAGAATAAACCCATGCACATTTCTACGCTGGATGTTTCCAGGCGTTATATGGCACATCGACGACCCCGAGGGCATATACCTCACCTTCGACGATGGCCCGACACCTGGTGTTACGGAGTGGATACTGCAAACCCTCGACCGCTACAACGCTAAGGCTACCTTCTTCGTCCTCGGCAAGAATGTGGAGCTATACCCTGACCTATACCAGATGATCCTCGACCGTGGCCATAAGGTTGGCAACCACACCTACTCACACCAGAAGGGATGGCGCATGTCGTTGGAGCGTTATATCGAGGATGTAGACCTTGCTGGCGACATGGTACATACGGAGCTCTTCCGTCCACCCTACGCTCAGATAACACGCGCACAGCTACACCAGGTGTCGCAACGCTACCGCGTGGTGCTATGGAATGTGCTCTCGCGCGACTATAACCGCAACCTCTCGCCCAAGAAGTGTCTGCGCGGCACGCTCAAGGGTCTCTGTGGTGGCGACATCATCTCGCTCCACGACAGCGCCAAGTCGTTCCGCAATACGAGCTACGTGCTCCCCGCGCTACTGCGCGCAGCACGCGAGAGAGGACTAACATGTAAGATATTGGAGCTATAATATACAATGAATATTCTCGTCGCCATAACGGGTGCCAGCGGAGCGATATATGCCCGCCAGACGCTAACACTACTGCTTGCAAACGCAGTTGTTGAGAGGGTGGGGCTTATACTTAGCGACCATGCCGAGGATGTCATCCATGCCGAGGGTGAGCAGCTGCCCGAGGATGCACGCATCACACGCTTCTCGAACGACGATATGTGGTCGTCGGCAGCAAGTGGCTCAGCACGCTGGGATGCCATGATTGTCGTACCCGCGTCGATGGGCACGGTGGGACGCATAGCCGCAGGGGTGTCGCGCACGCTTATCGAGCGTGCTGCCGACGTGATGCTCAAGGAACGCCGCCGACTCGTCATGGTTGTCCGCGAGGCACCCTACTCGCTCATACATCTACGCAATATGACGACGCTCACCGAGGCTGGCGCCATCATCCTCCCCGCCTCGCCATCATTCTACTTCCGCCCCACGGATATAGAGAGCCTTTGTCTCGGCATCACCACACGCGCCGTCGAAATGCTCGGCCTCACGGTCGAACACCCCTGTTGGGGAATTAGTAATGAGTAATGAGTAATGAGTAATAGTAGAGGAGTATTGGGGAACAATAGTAACAAAAGTAACAAAAGTAACGCGAGTAACAGGGTATGGGTGACTGTTACTCGCGTTACTACGTTATAAAAACTTAACGACACAACGCCCTACTATACACGGCGGATAAGGTTATAGTCGCGAAGAAGTTGCTCCTTGAGGTCGCCGATGGAGGAGAAGCGTTTCTCGTCGCGGATGCGCTCAACGAGAGTCACACGCAGGCGGCGGCCATAGAGGTCGCCCGTGAAGTCGATAACGTGCGTCTCCAGCAACAGCTCCTTGCCGCCAACAGAGGGGCGGATGCCCACATTCGACATGGCGCGATAGCTAACGCCATCGATAGTAACCTCCGAGCGGTAGACGCCTCGCTCGATGTCGTCGTGACCCTCAAGGGTCATATTAGCCGTAGGAAAGCCCAAGGCGCGGCCTATCTTACGGCCATGGATAACCTCTGCTTCGATATCTATCATAGTTAGTTACTTAGTCATCTGGCTTGTTAGTTTACGTACAAGGCTATACTCCGAGAAGAACTCGCGAGCAAAGACCCTCACAACCGTATACAAGGGTATGGCCAGGAACATACCCCAGATACCTGCAACAGAGCCCGCGATGAGGATGACAAGGAACACCTCCAACGGATGGGCTTGGACACGTGCCGAGTAGAGCGAGGGTTGTATGACGAAGTCGTCGACGACCTTAACGACGACGATAGTCGAGACGATGATGATGGCCGTATATGCCACATCGCCATCAATGGGCGACAAAACACCCATAGAGACAGCCACAATGCAACCCATAACGGGGCCAGCATAGGGGATAAGGTTCATGACGCCCATAATGAGGCCGACGAGCAGAGCGTCGCCGATAGCCATGCCGAAGAGCATCATGGCGATGGATATGATGGTCATAAGCAGCAGGCTCTCGACCATCAAGCCACCGAAATAGCGCGACAAGAGCGTCGTAATGGAGTTCAGGGCATTGAACACATTGGTGCGGTAGCGGTCGGGGAAGAAGAGCGCCACAAGGCGATAGAACAAGCCATCCTCCTTGAGGAAATAGAAGGTGATGAACGAGATAGAGAAGAAGGCGATAGCGGCCGAGCTGATAGCCGAGGCTACGTTAGCGAAGGTCTTAACATAGTCGACATCGACAAGACCCAGGACAAAGCGTTTGAACGTGAGGCCTATATCCGTAATGTCGATAGAGAAGATGCGCTCGACAAGAAGCTCGAAGTCCGAGAGCGTACTCTCAATCACGGCAGTGACACCCTCCCACTCGACGACAGCGAGCTCGTTGACCTTGCCGAAGAGCAAGGGTATGAAGAGCCAGCATAACACGCCAAAGACAATCCACATAGAGAGAAGCGTGATGGCCGCAGCCACCGAGCGCGACATGACGCGCCCCGCAACAGAAAACTTAACGAGGCGGGTGACAAGAGGGCGGCCAACGATGGCCAGCACCGCGGCGACAATGACATACAAGACCACCTTCCACAGGTAGCCTATGGCAAAGAGCACAGCGGCAACGACCGTGAGCGTGGCAACGCTCTTGATAATCTTCTCGACAGTCATCCTCGAACGAACTATGATTCTCGGTTACTCCTTACGCTTAAGTCGCGCGATGGGCGTCTGCGAGCCGATGACAGGGTCGCCAATCTCCACGAAGAGCTCCGAGTCCTTGGGCACAAGGACATCGACCCTCGAGCCAAACTTGATGAAGCCCAAGACGCTATTCTGATCAACCTTATCGCCAGCCTTGACATAGGTGACGATGCGTCGTGCCACGAAGCCTGCAATCTGTCTGAGGAGCACCCTACTGCCACTCCTTAGGCGCACGACAGTCGTAGCCCTCTCATTCTCCGTCGACGACTTAGGATGCCACGCCACAAGGAAGCGACCGTGGTGGTGCTTGGTATACTCCACCTCGCCACCCACGGGCAGCCAGTTCATGTGTACATTCGTAACCGACATGAAGATAGATATCTGCATCATCTCGCAGTCGACATACTCATCCTCGTGTACCACCTCGGTGACAACAACACGGCCATCGCAGGGCGAGAAGATAAGCTCGTCGTCGTGAATCTGCACGCGGCGAGGCTCACGGAAGAAGGCCGCAACGAAGAACCAGAACACCACAAGAAAGCCTGCCATAAACCAGTCCCACGCCCCCTCTGTTTCGATGAAGAAGTAGACAATCAACCAGATAACAAGACATATAAGTCCCGTAGTGCCAATTATAACATAACCCTCTTTATTGATCTTCATAGCTATATAGGTTTAGGTTAGTACATTTTTATAAGCTCCAACACCATGAGGTAGACAAGAGCAAAGGGCACCGAGTAGATGAGGGCATCGAACCTATCGAGCATGCCACCATGGCCTGGGAGTATGTTTCCCGAGTCCTTGATGCCTGCCTCGCGCTTGAACATCGACTCCACAAGGTCGCCAACGACCGAGGCGACGGCAACGACAGCAGCAAGGCCTATCCACAGCGGGTAGCTCTCCCCGAGGGTCCATGCCGCAACAGCACCCACACCCAAGGCACCGACGATGCCGCCGAAGAATCCCTCCCACGACTTCTTCGGAGAGATACGCTCGCACAGCCTATGACGGCCAAGCGTGATGCCCACAAGGTAGGCAAAGACATCGTTACCCCAGACGATGAAGAGGTAGAAGAGGAAGTACCATGGCGACCACTCGCCACCCGACAGGAGCAGCGGGATAAAGGTCATAATAGCCATGGGCACAGCCACA
>JAFUPR010000085.1 GCA_017481145.1 Alistipes sp.
ATAAAGGCTTTCAGAACTCAGTTCCGTGGTGTCAGCGATATAAAGTTCTTTATGTACAGACTCGCTACACTTTATTCTTGATTTGTGACAGCCCAACAACCTGAAATATCCGCTGACCCGTTAATCTTGTTCCACAATGGGGTGTCGTCGTAGCTACACGACGCCAATAATGTGAGCGTTAGCGCGCTTACAATAGTTAAAAAGCGTTTCATAAAATTGCAGTGTATAAAGTTATGTTGTTGTATTCTATGGACAGAGACTACTGTGTAGTGTAGCTTTTACAAAAGTATAAAAAAATTCCCAAATAATTCAAAAAAATTAGCACTATTTTATTTGTGGGGGGGAGGTAATTTGCTGATAATCAATAATATAATGAGGGTGCCCAAAAGTTTGATGGGCACCCTCTTGACAAATATTTAAACGGCTTCTTACACTCTACCTTTCTGGCTTGATATCCTTAACTCTCAGCTGCTTGCTTACCGTGCCGCGATAGTGGTTCTCGACAATCTGGTAGCATACCGATATAGGCTTACCTGCGCGTACCCATTCGTAGTGCGTAGGCTGCTGGAAGGCGATAGCTGGGATGGTAGTATGCGGCTTTTGTCGCTGCATAAGGTCCATGCGCAGGTGGTCGCACTCAACGCCAACAAGCTTAGCGTCGCCACGGTTGCTCGTGCCGCGCGTCATAAAGACGGGGGCGGGGTTACCAGGGCCAAAGGGCTGGAAGCTATTAAGCTGACGGTAGAAGTCGTCGGTAATCTCCGAGAATAGTAGCTCGCAGTCGATATCCACTTGTGGCACTAAGATGCTCGGGTCGATATTCTTCTCTACGTAGTCGTTGAAGCGCTTGGTAAACTTCTCCACGTTCTCCTCCTTCATTGTAAGACCCGCGGCGTACATGTGACCGCCGAAGTTCTCCAGTAGGTCGGAGCATGACTCTACGGCCTGGTAGAGGTCGAAGCCTGCAACGGAGCGTGCCGAGCCTGTGACTAAGCCGTTAGACTTAGTAAGCACCACCGTTGGGCGGTAGTAGGTCTCAATAAGGCGCGAGGCGACGATGCCGACGATGCCCTTCATCCACTTAGGATTGTAGATGACCGTGCTCTTCTTGGCCTTAAGCTCGGGGTTGGCCTCCACATAGTCGTGAGCCTCCTGCGTCACGTTGCGGTCGATGCTCTTACGGTCTTGGTTGTACGAGTCGATGACCTCACCAAACTTAGCAGCCTCATGCTCGTTACCCTCGATAAGGAGGCTCACGGCAGCATGGCCACCCGAGGGTGCTGCATTCTCGTCGTCCTCGTCCATGCGCATACGGCCAGCGGCATTGATGCGTGGGCCTATCTTGAAGACTATATCGTCGATGGTGATGTTATGACCCTCAAGGCCACAAATCTTGATTATCGAAAGCAGACCCTTCGATGGCGAAGAGTTCAACTTACGTAGTCCGTAGTATGCCAGAATGCGGTTTTCGTCCACAAGAGGCACAATGTCGGAGGCGATGCTCACAACCAACAAATCCAGCAGGTGCTCGATCTCCGAGAACGGGATGTTGTTGCGTCGTGCATACGCTTCGACGAGTTTAAATCCCACGCCGCAGCCCGACAATTCGTCGAACGGATAGGTACAATCCGTGCGCTTGGGATCCAATACAGCCACCGCCTGGGGTATCTCCTCGGCGGGTAAATGGTGGTCGCAGATGATGAAATCCACGCCCTTCTGCTTGGCATAGGCCACCTTCTCAACGGCTTTGATGCCGCAATCCAGAGCAATGACCAACTTTACGCCCTTGCGGACGGCGTGGTCTATGCTGCGGATAGATATGCCGTATCCATCGACATATCGATCAGGGATGTAGAACAACAAATTCTTGTGTCCTATCTGGCTAAGAAACTTGTAAACGAGCGATACAGCAGTGGTTCCATCTACGTCGTAGTCTCCATAGATCATCACTGTTTCCTGCTCCTTCACAGCCTTCTCGATACGCTCCACGGCGCGCTCCATATCCTTCATTAGGAACGGATCGTGCAAGTCGCGTAGCGCGGGCGAGAAGAACTTCTCGGCCTTCTCCTTGGTGTCTATGCCCCTCTGAACCAGTAGGTTGGTAAGCACGGTCGACATACCGAGATGCGAGGCCAATGCCTCCACCACGGCACGCTCGCCCTGTGGCTTGACAACCCATCTTTTCTCTATGGGCATAACTTCTATTTTTTATATTTAACATTTAAATTTTTCGTTAGGTGATGTATAAACTTGGGTTTTACCTCCTCCATGCTTATCTCACGGCCTGTGAGTGTCGTGAGCGAGCATACGCCGCGGTCTGTAAAGCCGCAGGGGTTGATGAGGTGGAACCAGTTAAGGTCGGTGGCGACATTCATCGCCAGACCGTGCATTGTGACGCCATGTGAGGCGCGCACGCCTACGGCGCAAAGCTTCGTCAGGCGCGAACCTTGGGTTATCCATACTCCCGAGGCGCCCTCCGAGCGGTGAGCCTCGATGCCATACTCGGCGGCGAGGTCTATGACGCTCTGCTCCAGTGCATCAATATAACGTCTGATACCGAAACCTATTGTGTCGAGGTCGATAATTGGGTAGCATACCAGCTGCCCTGGGCCGTGGAAGGTGATATCGCCGCCACGGTCTATATGGTAGAATTCTGCACCGAGAGCCTTGAGGCGCTCCTCCGTGCAGAGCATATTGCCCTGGTCGCCACTCTTGCCGAGGGTATATACTGCGGGGTGCTCAACCAGAAGTATAGTGCCACACGACCCCTCGGCTGCAAGGCTCTTATCGAGCTTCTTGCGGCACAAAGCGTCGAAGAGCGAACGCTGTAACTCCCAGCACTCGCCATAGGCCATACTCTGTAAATCTCTGATCTCTACCTCCTGCATACCTTATTAACAGCTTCAAGTGCGGCATCGGCCAAATACGACGAACGCACAAGGGGTGCGCTCGCACAGTAGCTGAAACCCATCTCAAGAGCTGCCAAGCGGTACTCTTCGAACTTCTCAGGAGTGATATACGCCTTGACGGGATAGTGCTCCTTCGTAGGTCGTAGATATTGACCGAGGGTTACGATGCTAACGCCCACCTCGCGCAGGTCGCGGAGCGTTTGTAGCACCTCCTCCTCGCTCTCGCCAAGACCCAGCATAAGGCCGCTCTTGGCTACCGCACCACTCTGCGCTATATGCTTCAATGTCTGAAGCGACGTGCGGTACTTCGCACGCGAGCGCACCTCGGGTGTCAGTCTCTCGACGGTTTCGATGTTGTGTCCCACGATGTCGGGACGCGATGCCAGCACCATGTCGATAAGTTCGGGGCGG
>JAFUPR010000086.1 GCA_017481145.1 Alistipes sp.
CTTTATTCTTGATTTGTGACAGCCCAACAACCTGAAATATCCGCTGACCCAAAATTTACTCTCCCACCACCAAAAAACAACAAAGCCACTCTTCTGAGTGGCTGGGTTCTTTGAGGGAGCAAAGGGATTCGAACCCCTGACCCTCTGCTTGTAAGGCAGATGCTCTGAACCAGCTGAGCTATGCTCCCAATTTGTTAAGGCTCGGGACTGCAAAGGTAGACATTATTTTTTAATCTGCAAATTTTTCGATAAGTTTTTTAAGAGTCTCGTCATCTTTCGAAGCTCGACCGCATCGTCTGCTTATCTTCTTGGCTCAACTTTGCAGTCTCACCATTCGCAGCCTTATCGTTTGCCACCCTCTTTAGTGCATCCCTCGCACTTGAGCGCCTGAACAAGGACTTGAACCTAGGACCCCATGATTAACAGTCATGTGCTCTAACCAACTGAGCTATTCAGGCATTTAAAAGAACCTTTATCTTTCGATTGCGGTGCAAAGGTAGGTATTATTTTTTATTCTGCAAATATTTTGGCAAAAATTTTTCAAAAAAATTCTGTTTACGCTAAAAACAGATATTAATTATATCTTTGTAGCATGAAGTACCTATATAGATATATAGCTATCACCATACTGTCTACGGTAGCGACGCTATCGTATGCCGTAGCCGACGAGCCTACTGGTCTACGTTTCTCCACCCTATGCCACGACTACGGGCATATCCTTGAGGCGGAGGGTACGGCTACATGTAGCTTCACGGCGGTGAACTGCTCCGACACGAACATCACCATTAACGACATCATCGCAACATGCGGATGTACGCGTGCAAGCTACAAGCATAGCAGCATCGCTCCCGACGGAGAGTTTTGCCTCAGCATAAACTTCGACCCAACGAATCGTCCTGGCCGCTTCGAGCGCGAGATATACGTCTACGTATCGGACAGCACAGAGCCCATAGTGTTGCGTGTCAAGGGGCATGTACAACCACGCGAGCGCACAGTAGAGGAGCTATACCCCTTCGACATGGGTGGAGGGTTGAGGCTCGACGCTAACTTCCATGCCTTTGGATATGTGGAGGAGGGCAAGAGCGTAGAGCACAGCGTAGGCTACATAAACACCTCCGACAGCGAGGTAAGACTAAGCATCGAGATTATCACCCCATCGGGTTACCTTGACGTAGCACGAGAGAGCGTCGTAGCACCTCACGCCACAGGAGACATCGTACTACGCTACAGCAACCATAGCGAGCAGCCCTACTACGGCATTGCGGAGGATAGGATGAGGCTATATGTTGATGGCGAGGTGTGCAGCTACGACCTATCGACGCATGCCATTATGGTAGATAATTTCGATATGAGTGACGATATTTCGGCTCCAAGGCTCGCTATTTCAAAAAATATTATTAAATTTGGGGAGGTAAATGGCCGCAATGTAGTATTGGAGCAGAGCGTCACGCTAAAAAACGAGGGCGCATCGCCTCTATTGATACGAGCCATAGAGTGCACTACGCCCGCCGTGGAGGTTAAGGGTGGCACTGCCATGAGCATAGCACCAGGCGAGGAGACTACCGTAACGCTAATACTCCGTAGCGCGCATATTGAGGATTGGGATAATCCTTTAGTCGGTCGCGCTATGGTTATCTGCAACGACCCCTTGCGCCCAATGCAGACCATACGTCTTACGGCACTACCGCTGTGGGCATAGCTTAGAAACAAACTAAGACAAACCGAATAAAACCTAAAAAGAGATGTTTAAGATTGTCGAGAAACGCAAGATTGCGGAGAACATCTATGAGATGAAGATTGCCGCCGAGCGTGTTGCGAAGGCTGCCCTACCAGGACAGTTTGTAATCGTTCGCGCCGACGAGGGTGGCGAGCGTGTACCGCTAACCATCGCCGACTATGACGTTGAGCGTGGTACTGTGACCATCGTCACACAGACCATTGGTCACTCTACAAAGAAGATATGTGCGCTGGAGGTGGGCGACTCATTGGCCGACTTTGCAGGTCCTTTAGGACGCCCCTCAGAGTTCGTACACATGGCCGAGGAGGAGCTTAAAAAGCGTAAATACATCTTCGTTGCTGGTGGCGTAGGCACAGCGCCTGTATATCCACAGGTGAAGTGGCTCAAACAGCATGGCGTAGATTGCGACGTTATCATCGGCGCTAAGACCAAGGATATGCTCATATATATCGACGAGATGCGCAAGGTGGGCAACGTACATATCGCCACCGACGACGGCTCGGAGGGATATAAGGGCATGGTCACGGGGCTTATGAAGGAGCTTGTCGAGACCGAGGGCAGAGAGTACGACGAGTGCGTATGCATTGGCCCGATGATAATGATGAAGTTCGTGTGCCTTACCACTAAGCCATGGAGTCTCCTCACCACCGTATCTCTCAACGCCCTTATGGTTGATGGTACGGGCATGTGCGGTGCCTGCCGTGTAACGGTAGGTGGCAAGACGCTCTTCACCTGCGTCGATGGCCCCGAATTCAACGGTCATGAGGTAGACTTCGACGAGGCTATGCGTCGCCAGGCGATGTATAAGAACCAGGAGAAATTTGACAACGATAATCGCGAACACAAATGTAACTGCTATGGCAAATAAGATACCACGCGTCGCTGTACGCGAACAAGACCCGGTGGTTCGTGCCACCAACTTCGAGGAGGTATGCTACGGCTATAATGCTGAGGAGGCGGCACTCGAGGCCTCGCGCTGCTTGAACTGCAAGAATCCGCGCTGCGTGGCTGCCTGCCCCGTGAATATCCGTATTCCCGAGTTTATACACCACATCACCGAGGGCGATATGCGCGCTGCTGCCGACACCATACACTTCGACAGTTCACTGCCCTCGATATGTGGCCGCGTATGTCCTCAGGAGTCGCAGTGCGAAGGCTCATGTGTCCTCGGCATCAAGGGTGAGGCTGTGGCTATCGGCAAGCTCGAGCGCTACGTTGGCGACTGGGCACTGGAGCATAGCGCCGAGGTGGAGGCCACACCTACGATTATACCTAATGGCAAGCGCGTAGCTGTCGTGGGCAGTGGTCCCGCAGGCTTAGCATGCGCTTCCGACCTCGCGAAGATGGGCTATCAGGTCGATGTCTTTGAGGCTCTGCACCGCCTCGGTGGTGTACTCTCATACGGCATCCCCGAATTCCGTCTACCCAAGGAGAGGGTCGTGGCTCGCGAGATTAACGAGGTCAAGAGACTCGGCGTTAGGTTCGAGACTGACGTTATCATTGGTCGTACGATGACCATCGACTCACTCTTAGACAAGGAGGGCTACGAGGCCGTCTTCGTGGGCTCAGGAGCAGGACTACCCCGCTTTATGGGGATCGAGGGCGAGAACCTCAACGGCGTACTATCGGCTAACGAGTTCCTCACACGCGTCAACCTCATGGGTGCATGGGATCCTAAGCACTCAGACACCCCCGTATATGTGGGACGTAAGGTCGTTGTCGTAGGCGGTGGTAACGTGGCCATGGATGCCGTGCGTACCGCTAAGCGTCTCGGCGCTGAGGCTGTCATCGTCTACCGTCGTGGCGAAGCAGAGCTTCCCGCACGTAAGGAAGAGGTACACCACGCCAAGGAGGAGGGCATCGAGTTCAGGATGCTCACCAACCCCACACGTATCCTCGGCTCGGAGGATGGCTGGGTTACAGGCATCAACTGTGTGGAGATGGAGCTCGGCGAACCCGACGCAAGTGGCCGCCGTTCGCCACAGGAGAAGGTTGGCTCGGATTTCACCATCGACTGCGACGTAGTTATCATGGCTCTCGGTACATCACCCAACCCACTTATTGCCTCAACAACTAGCGGCCTCAACATCAACCGCCGTGGTTGCATCGAGGCCGACGAGATGGGTACTACATCGCGTGCGGGCATCTTCGCTGGCGGCGATGCCGTTACGGGCGCTGCTACCGTAATCCTCGCCATGGGCGCTGGCCGTAAGGCCGCAAAGGCTATTGACGAGTATATTCGCTCGAAATAGTGATGAGCGCATAAAAGTAGGTGCTGTTCGCAAACGAACAGCACCTACTTTTATGTGGTTAGGCGACATAATGCCTCATCTATATCCTCGGATAAAATACCATAATTACTAAGCTCGGCAGATAATGCCGTGGAGCTGTCATCTGCAATAAAGTGGAGGATGTGTACCGTGGATATGCAGGGTGTTGTAATTCGATCCGTGATATGAGAACATATAGCCTCATAGTGTGTCTCAGGCATGTCTAGCTCGCGCATTGGATTTGTAGCTATTGCACGCTCTACGCGTCTGAGGATGATGTTTATGCCACACTCCCCTACTAACATCTCTATAAGCTGGTAGGCAAAGGTGCTGCGATCGGATAGCAGCTCGAGTGCCAACCTATCACGATAGGATGTCGTTATCGACTTACTGTTAAGGTTAGATGTCGTTCGGGCAATGATAGCCTCCAGTGATGATGAAATTCTCGTCTGTGTCATACCTTACAATTAACTATTTTACTCGCATTGCTAACGACATAGTTAATTGCGATATTGTATAGCAGCCACAAAAAGTCGCAGACAGATGCTTCGGCTACGCTAACGCTCCGCTCAGCATGACAGAGAAAGCCCCGAATGGGATATACTTGATGTACTCCCATTCGGGGCTTTGATTGAAGCGCCGCTATCGCGCTAAATGTTACTTGTTCTCAAGCTGAGCCTTCAACTCTGCCAAACCTGCGATGTCGCCAAGAGTGGTTTTCTCAACCTGTGCGTTGATCTTCTTAACAGCACCCTTAGTCTCATCGGCAGCGGCGCGACGCTCCTTCTTCTCTGCATCTGCAGCAGCACGCTTAGCCTCCTCAAAGATGCGGCTGTGAGAGAGAGTGATACGCTTTGTAGCCTTAGAGAACTCGAGAACCTTGAACTCGGCAGTATCGCCAGCCTTCAAAGTAGTGCCATCCTCCTTAACGAGGTGACGTGCAGGGCAGAAGCCCTCGATGTTCTCGCCAAGTGATACGATAGCGCCCTTCTCGGTAAGCTCTGATACAGTACCCTCGTGGATGCTGTCCACGCCATACTGGCTCTCAAAGCCGTTCCAGGGGTTCTCCTCAAGCTGCTTGTGACCGAGAGAGAGACGGCGGTTGTCCTTGTTGATCTCGAGAACAACAACCTCAAGCTCAGCACCTACCTGAGTGAACTCGCTGGGGTGCTTAACCTTCTTAGTCCAGCTGAGGTCAGAGATATGTACGAGACCCTCGATACCATCCTCAATCTCAACGAATACGCCGAAGTTAGAGAAGTTGCGTACACGAGCTGTACACTTTGTACCTACAGGGTACTTCTTCTCGATCTCTGCCCAAGGATCGGGAGTGAGCTGCTTAACGCCAAGAGACATCTTGCGTTCCTCGCGGTCGAGCGTGAGAAGAACAGCCTCGATCTCGTCACCCACCTTCATGAACTCCTGAGCTGAGCGCAAAGGCTGGCTCCAAGACATCTCAGACACGTGGATAAGACCCTCAACGCCAGGTGCTACCTCAACGAATGCGCCGTAGTCGGTAACAACAACAACCTTACCCTTAACCTTGTCACCTACCTTAAGCTCTGCATCAAGAGCCTCCCAGGGGTGAGCAGTAAGCTGCTTGAGACCGAGAGCGATACGCTTCTTAGACTCATCGAAGTCGAGGATAACGACGTTGATCTTCTGATCGAGAGCAACAACTTCCTCTGGGTGGTTGATACGTCCCCAAGAGAGGTCTGTGATGTGGATGAGACCGTCAACACCGCCGAGGTCAACGAATACACCGTAACCTGTGATGTTCTTGACAGTACCCTCGAGTACCTGACCCTTCTCGAGCTTGCCGATGATCTC
>JAFUPR010000087.1 GCA_017481145.1 Alistipes sp.
CGAAACAGAGTGCTTTTCGGCTAACTGTAGAAGAGTTTGTTTCCCCGATAGATACTCCTCAAAAAGACCATGAAAATCATACTCTCGATGACCTGTAAAATAGTGCTTACATTTCTTACAAAACCAACGCTGTGAACCCCGCCAGATGCCCTTACGGACCACATCAGAACTCCCGCAACGAGAGCACTTTTGTGTCCATAATAATTATAAATACTGCAAATATACTATATCTCAACATTTTACCCCCTCTCGCAGGTCTCTTTTTTGACCATTAAGCCAAAAATCCTCCTTGACACAACCTGTCAAAAAGTGGTGGTTACTTTGCATCGTGAAACAAAAGATAACGATGATAAAAAGTACAAAGCTATGGGACTAAACTACACTATCGATTGCTTGCACTGCGGTACGCACACGGAGTTTCGCTCTTCGACAAACCGTCGCACGATGATGGTAGATGTGCGACATCTGACCGACAACATTGACACGGAGTGTGCCATACGCTGTCCTGTATGTCGTTCAAGGCTAAATACTTCGAGTGATGACTTCCTTCGTCAGGTGAAGATAGAGGTCGAAGCATAGCTTTTCGTTATATGTCGATAGATAAAAAGTGTCGCCTATATTTTTCGGTTTAGGAAAAAATAAGTAACTTTGAGTGTTAATTGAAGAGTTACGAATAAAAAACTATATAAGGGTTATGAATAAGATGAATATTGGAGATGTAGTTCCCGCTTTTAAGTGTGTCACAGAGGGTGATGTGGAGTTTACGCTCAACGACCTCAAGGGCTCGCCTACGGTGTTGTACTTCTATCCCAAGGATAATACCTCTGGGTGTACGTTGGAGGCTAGGAGCTTACGCGATGGTAAAGAGGAACTACTAAGACGAGGTTACAAGATTGTCGGTGTGAGCCCCGACTCAGCAAAGTCGCATCGCAGCTTCTGTCAGAAGCATGAGCTTAACTTCACGTTGCTTGCCGACACGGAGCATACGCTTGCGGAGGCTATGGGCGTGTGGCGCTTGAAGAAGATGTGTGGTAGGGAGTATATGGGCATTGTGCGTACGACATTCCTATTAGACAGTGAGGCTCGCATAACGCACATAATCGAGAAGGTCGACACGAAGGATTCGTTTGGCCAGATAGTAAAGTTGTTAGATAAGTAAAATACAGATAACTATGGCAGAGAAAGTACAGGTTAACGCCGATAAGCTGAAGGTGTTGTCGGCGGTGATGGACAAGATCGAGAAGGATTTTGGTAAGGGCTCGATTATGCGTATGTCGAGCGAGACGGTGACAGACGTGCCAGTGATACCTACGGGCTCTATCATGCTTGATATGGCTCTTGGTGTGGGTGGCTATCCCAAGGGGCGTGTTATCGAGATATTTGGCCCTGAGTCGTCGGGTAAGACGACATTGGCGATACATGCCATTGCTGAGGCGCAGAAGGCGGGAGGTATAGCAGCCTTCATTGATGCAGAGCACGCCTTCGATAGCTACTATGCTCAGAAGCTCGGCGTCGACGTTGACAACCTCCTTGTGTCGCAGCCCGACAATGGTGAGCAGGCGTTGGAGATTGCCGACTCGCTCATCCGCTCGAGTGCCATCGACATCATCGTCATCGACTCTGTCGCGGCACTCACGCCCAAGGCTGAGATTGAAGGCGACATGGGCGACTCGAAGATGGGTCTGCAGGCGCGTCTTATGTCGCAGGCATTGCGTAAGCTTACAGCATCGATATCTAAGACCAAGACCGTATGTATCTTTATCAACCAGTTGCGCGATAAGATTGGCGTAGTTTATGGTAATCCAGAGACGACGACAGGTGGTAATGCCTTGAAGTTCTATGCCAGCGTGCGTATAGACATACGTCGCTCGTCGGTAATCAAGGATGGCGAGGAGCAGCTCGGCACACGTACCAAGGTTAAGGTTGTTAAGAATAAGGTGGCACCTCCCTTTAAGAAGGCTGAGTTCGACATCATGTTTGGCGAGGGTATCTCAAAGCTTGGCGAGATTATAGACCTCGGCGTAGACTATGAGATTATCAAGAAGTCGGGCTCGTGGTTCTCGTATGGCGACAAGAAGATAGGCCAGGGTCGCGATGCCGTAAAGGAGGCATTGAAGAGTGATGCTGCCCTCATGGAGGAGATTGAGCTCCGCGTGCGCGAGGCTATGAGCGAGGCGCGCAATAAGTAGCGCGACTAAATGGTGATATACGGCCCGAACACGGCTACCAGTAGGGTAGTCGTGATTCGGTGTATATATGTTTAAGTAGTAAATTGTTGTGGTATGGAGTATTCACCCGAAGATGAGATACTGATTGAAGATAAGTGGCAGGAGCTTGTCGAGGCGTGCCGTAAGGCTAAGGTGTGCCGCAGGGATGATGACTGGCAGTTCGTGCGCCGCGCCTACTTCCTTGCGAAGGAGGCGCATAAGGGTGTGCGTCGTCGCTCGGGTGAGCCCTACGTGATACATCCTATCGAGGTGGCGCTTATATGTGTGCGCGAGATAGGCCTCGGCAAGAAGTCGGTGGTGGCAGCGTTGCTGCACGATGTTGTGGAGGACACGGACTACACGGTGGAGGATATAGCCCATGCCTTCACGCCTAAGATAGCCTCGATGGTCGATGGTCTTACGAAGATGTCGGGCGTCTTCAATGCCGACACCTCGGAGCAGGCAGAGTACTTCCGTAAGGTGTTGTTGACGCTCTCGGATGATGTACGTGTCATCATCATCAAGATTGCCGACCGCCTGCATAACATGCGCACCCTTGGTGCCATGCCACATAATAAGCAGATAAAGATTACGAGCGAGACGATATACCTCTTTGTGCCCTTGGCCTACCGTCTTGGCCTCCACGCCATTAAGAGCGAGTTGGAGGACCTCTGCATGAAGTATCGCTTCCCAGAGGAGTATGCCGCGATAGAGCAGAAGATTGAGGATACGCGAGGTGAGCGCCAACAGTATATCGAGCGCTTCATGGCACCTATTCGTGAGGTGCTTGATAGAAATAAGTTCCAGTATGAGATGACGGCACGTGTGAAGAGCGTCTACTCCATCTGGAATAAGATGCGTCGCAAGGAGATACCCTTCGAGGAGGTCTACGATCTCTTTGCCATACGTATCGTCTTCAAGGCTCTGCCCTTCCCCTCGGAGAAGACGCAGTGCTGGCAGGTATATTCGTGCGTCACGGACATATATACCCCGAAGCCCGACCGTCTGCGCGACTGGATAAGCATACCTAAGAGTAATGGCTATGAGGCACTACACTCGACGGTCATGGGCCCTGATGGTATATGGGTGGAGGTGCAGGTGCGCACAGAGCGTATGGACGACATTGCAGAGCGAGGTTTCGCTGCACATTGGAAGTATAAGCATGCCTCTATCGCTGCCGAGGAGGATGGCCTGGACAAGTGGCTTAAGAAGGTGCGCGATGCTCTCAATAGCCCAACGGAAAATGCCCTCGAGTTCTTGGACAACTTCAAGTTGTCGCTGTATAAGAGCGATATGGTAGTCTTCACTCCCAAGGGCGAGCCTCAGTCATTGCCCTATGGTGCTACGGTGCTCGACTTTGCCTACGAGATACATACGAAGATTGGCGACCATGCCATAGGTGCGAAGATAAATCACCGCACAATGCCTGTCACGGCACGCCTAAATAGTGGCGATCAGGTCGAGGTCATTACGGCCGAGAATGCTCGTCCTAAGGCTGAGTGGTTAGATACTGTTGTTACGAGTAAGGCGCGCCAGGCTATCCAGGACTTCCTGAAGCGCGAGCGCGAGAATAATATAGAGTATGGCATGGAACTGCTGCAACAACGCCTTGCGGAGTATAATGTTACGCTCAGTGGACGCGTGCTACGCAAACTTATGCCCGCGTATGATTGCCGTAATAAGGATGAGTTGTATAGTAAGATAGGTGCTGGCATCATTAACCTCGATAACTTAGATAAGCTACTTAAGGAGAACTCGTCGCGCAAGATATTGAAGTTTTGGAAGCTCCTTATTCCTGGCAGTAACGCCGAGGAGGATACGGATATAGACCTCGACGATGAGGCCGCCTCGCTCGACGATACGGCTGTTGTGGAGGACTCGGCCAGCGAGCCTGAGTTTGTTATGGCGGAGTGTTGCGAGCCTATACCTGGCGATAGGGTTGTCGGTTATCGCGATGCGCAGAGCGGTCGTATCATTGTGCATAAGTCGACGTGCGATACGCTCATACGTCTTGCTGCACAGTTTGGCGATAATATCATCAAGGAGGAGGATATCAAATGGTCGCAGCAGAAGGCAGTCTCATATCTTGCTACTGTAGAGATTCGTGGTATCGACCGTACGGGAATTATCTTAGACCTAACGAAACTGATAACACAGGATTTTAGCATAAATATGCGAGCTATTAGTGTTCAATCTCACGATGGAATCTTCGAAGGAACTATAAGTATATACGTTCAGGATATTGATAGCTTGAATGTGCTTTTGGATAACATACGTAAGATTAAGGGTATCGATAGGGTAAAGCGACTACTCAATACGTAGGTCGGCTGTAGTGCAGATTTTAGAGCTTTACACCTTGAATGATATTATGTGCGATATATTTTTGGATTAATAGGGTAGTTGATGACTACTTCTTAAAATTGATATTTTTGGACTAAATTTCAAACTTAATTATGGCAACTATTTTTTCTCGAATTGTAGCAGGAGAGATTCCCTGTTATAAGGTTGCGGAGAACGAGTGCTTCTTCGCGTTCCTCGACATTGCGCCCTTAGCTAAGGGGCATACTTTGGTTATCCCAAAGCGTGAGGTTGACTACTTCTACGACCTGGAGGATGACGAACTCCAGGAGCTGATCGTATTCGCAAAAAATATTGCGAAGAAAATTAAGGCAACTACACAGTGTAAAAAGGTCGCAACCGTAGTTCTTGGCCTCGAAGTACCCCATGCGCACGTACATTTGGTGCCCATGAACACCGAAAAAGATGTAGATTTCAGTAAGGAAAAGCTCCAGTTAACGCCAGAAGAGTTTAATGAAATAGCTCAATCTCTACGCTAATATTTGGACTGTTAATAACTTTTAAGTTATTGAGTAATAGTGAGGTGTATAGTTGTTAACATTGCCCTCACTATTATTTTTTAACATAATATTCTCTCCTATATTCTCTCACTCCCTTTTCGCACTTCACCCTTACATGTTCGCATTAATTTTATAAAATCTTTACACTTGTAATTACAAATGTAAATTACTAACAATTGTAATTACTTGTCAGATATTACAGATGTAATTAGATAAAAGTATTTCTCATGGTGTTAATAGTTACAAATGTCAACAATTCAAATAGCATTTCTGTACAGCTTAAACCTTAAATTTTTACATATTTAAATTTCTAAACAATAATTTTTAAAATGCACAAAATGAGTATAATATGAATATTACATCTACTTGATTATAGTTAAATGAGCCCTTAAATTCAATTTTGCGATATTTTGCTTGTAAAATGTATGTAATATACTATAAGTGTCTATAGAATAATGATATAGCATATATCATATTAATTTAAATGTAGCTGTATTTAATTTTTGCAGTTTACCATAATTTTGTAATTTACAAATGTGATAGTTATTAACAATTGTTGTTGATTTACTTTTGTAATAATAATTTGCATTACAAAAATAAAGTTTGTATATTTGTAAAAAATATAGATTATGAAGGAAAAACTCGAATTTTTGCTCCGAACAAAGAGTCTTACGGCGACGACGCTCGCGCGACTACTCGAAATACAGCCCTCTGGTATCTCTCATATTTTGTCTGGGCGTAACAAGCCGAGCTTCGATTTGGTGGTTAAAATTCTGCGTGCTTTTCCTGATATTAATCCCGACTGGCTGCTCCTTGGCGATGAGCGCGTCTATCGTGATGAGGTGTCCGCTGCCTCTATCGCCCCCACTACTCAGCCTTCATCTTTGCAGTCTCCTTCAGCTACGCTCTTTGATGACTCGGAAAGGTCGGATTCTGTGCCGCTCAATGAAGGAGCAAAAAATGTTCAGTCGAACTTTTTCCCCAAGGCTACGGTCGATGGAAAAACTGTCGAGCGAATCGTAATCCTATACTCCGATAAGAGCTTCGATAGTTATAGTCGTTAGATTCCTTTTAGTCGGTCAACTGCATCGTGTGGTGTGTTGATCGTAACTGATGTAATGACGTAGTGCCTCTTGATATCTATTAGATTAGAGGCATCTTATTGTAATGTGTCCTATCGCTCTTGTGGAATATAATTGCATTTATATGCGCTTAATGTGAATATATATACTGCAACTTTGCGAAAGGTTTTTCCTCTTATAGAGGGCTGGTAGTGGTTGTTGATCTATTATAGCTGTTTGCGAAGCTTCTGTAGCTCGTACATGCGGTCGCGGTGGCGTGCTGCTGCCACAAAGTCGAGAGCCTTTGCGGCGCTCTCCATAGCCTCGCGCGCCTCCTCAATAAGTCTATCGACGCTCTCGGCCGTGACGCTAACATCCTCCACTGTGCTCCTATTCGCTGTCTCGGCACTCCTTGTTGTGGCGTATTCGGCAAAGCTCTCTGCTACGATATTTGTGCTCTCAGCAGCCTCGTTGTTGTGTTGTGTGAGGAGCGAACTCTGCCCACTGCCGCTCTTCTTGGCGCTTTTGGGTAGTATGTTATTCTCGAAGTTGTAGGCAATCTGTTTAGCGCGTCGACGGTTGCTGTCGACTATCGAGGCGCGTAGTGAGCCTGTTACCACATCACCAAAGAGTAGCGCCTGACCGTTGGTATGTCGTGCTGCGCGACCTGATATCTGTGTTATGGCCCTCACGTTGCGTAGGAAGCCATCCTTGTCGGCATCAAGTATGATTACAAGGCTCACCTCGGGAAGGTCTATACCTTCGCGCAGAAGGTTTACACCGACGATGACATCTATCCTGCCGTCGCGCAGATCTTCGAGTATCTGTATGCGGTTGAGTGTCTCCACGTC
Organism: Alistipes sp.; assembly: GCA_017481145.1. Lineage (GTDB taxonomy): Bacteria > Bacteroidota > Bacteroidia > Bacteroidales > Rikenellaceae > Alistipes. The sequence continues at coordinate 6,978 of JAFUPR010000087.1, forward strand.
GGAGTGTATGTAGCTGTTGCGTATGCCTACGCGTCCTAAGTAGCGCGATACCTCCTCTGCCGAGGCCTTAGATATGGTCGTCACTATCGCTCTCTCGCCACGACGCACGACGGCATCAATAGCCTCGATTACCTCGTCCATGGGGTGCTCGGCGCTACGTAGCTTGAGTGGTGGGTCGACGATATGTGTGGGGCGTATAAGCTGCTCGATGATCTCGCCGTAGCTCTGCTCTATCTCGTAGTCGGCGGGCGTGGCGCTTACGTATATCGATTTGTCGACCATGGCTTCATACTCGGCAAATTGTAGTGGTCTGTTGTCGAGGGCTGCGGGCAGACGGAAGCCGTACTCTACGAGGTTCTCTTTGCGCGAGTGGTCACCGCCATACATGCCGCGAATCTGCGGCACGGTCACATGGCTCTCGTCGATGACCGTGACGAAGTCCTTGGGGAAGTAGTCCATGAGGCAGAATGGGCGCGATCCTGGTGCGCGGTTGTCTAAGTAGCGCGAGTAGTTCTCTATGCCTGAGCAGTAGCCGAGCTCGTTGATCATCTCTATGTCGTACTCCACGCGCTGTTTTATGCGCTGTGCCTCCACCTCGCGCCCCTCGCCCTCGAAGTATGCTATCTGTGTTGCAAGGTCTTCGCGTATGTTGTCAACGGCGCGGCGTATCTGGTCGCGTGTCGACACAAATAGGTTGGCGGGGTATATCGTCACGCTGTCGAGCGACGATAGCTTTTGTCCTGTTGCGGGGTCTATGGTGTATATTGCCTCAATCTCGCGGTCGAAGAAGAGTATGCGGAAACACTGGCTGCCAAACTCGCCAAACGACGCCATGATGTCAATGCTCTCGCCCGTCACGCGGAACTTCGCAGGTGTGAGCTCTCCGTCGGTACGGTCGTAGAGGGCATCTACGAGCCTGATGAGGAGGTCTTTGCGGTGATGCCTATCGCCCACCTTGAGCTCTATCGCTGAGGCGTGAAAAGCCTCTGGATTGCCACAGCCATATATGCACGACACGCTCGATACGACTATTACATCCCTGCGTCCCGAGAGGAGGGTGGCCACGGTCTTGAGCCTCATGCGCTCAATCTCGTCGTTTATGGCGAGGTCCTTCTCTATGTAGGTATCCGTCGAGGGGATGTATGCCTCGGGCTGGAAGTAGTCGTAGTACGATACGAAGTACTCCACGGCATTCTCGGGGAAGAAGTTCTTGAACTCGCCGTATAGCTGCGCTGCGAGTGTCTTGTTGTGGCTGATGACGAGCGTGGGGCGGTTTAGGCGCTCGATGACGTTGGCCACGGTGAATGTCTTTCCCGAGCCTGTCACGCCGAGGAGCGTCGTGCCACGCTTGTTGTTGTCCTCCACGGCCTGCACCATCTGTGCTATGGCTTCTGGCTGGTCGCCCATGGGGGTGTATGCTGCCACAAGTTTGAAATCCATACCGCAAAGATAATACTTTTTTTATAACCAGCTGATATATGTAATATGTAGTATTATTTTGCCCCTTACGCACGATATTTGCACCTTTTGCGTTATAAGGGTAGAATATAAACTATGAGAACTATCTGGTGCATAATGGCGTTGCTGTGCATCGCATCTGTCACCTCGGCACAACAGCCCGAGGGCGAGAGTGTGCGTATCGAGAGCGATAGCGCCGCCATGGTGGTGCTCGATAGCTATAAGCATCTGCTGCCTCCGCACGAGTTCGACCGTGGTACGTGGCTTATACGCACATGGCACCCCGCGCGTGGCGCTAAGTTCGCACCCATCCCCGATGTCGAACACTCTCTATGGTTGGAGAGCGAGATGATGCCCCGTGTGAGGGTCAAGGTGCCGCGCTTTGTGGATTATAACTCCATCACACTGCGTGTGGGCGCTGTTCGCTCGACGCTTACCATTACCAATGGCTCGGCCTATAACTATATGCCGTGGCCTAACTCGCCCCAGGGCTACCGCGATGCTCGCACCCTCTCCTTCCCCGTGCCGAGGTAATTTTTTTGACGCATCCTGTCACTATGTAGGGGAATATTACTATCTTTACGGTAGTAAAACTCAAGAATATGGATCAACCCAAGGTGGAGCGTCTGTTGCTGCTTATGAAGCTGATGACGGGCAATGTGAATTATACGGTCAACGACCTTGCTGAGCGTCTTGGCACGACATATCGCTCGATATATCGCTATATCGAGACATTCAAAGATGCTGGCTTTGTGGTGCATAAGCTTGATGGCGGTGTCTACAAGCTTGGCAAGGAGAGCCCCTACTTCAAGGATATATCCCAGCTTGTACACTTCACCGACGAGGAGGCGCACATCGTCAACCGTCTTATCGACGGCCTCGACGATACCAATATGCTCAAACACAACCTACGCAAGAAGCTGACGACGGTCTACGACTGTACGGCCGTGGCCAACTGCATCGTCAGGGGCTCAAATGCTCAGAATGTAAATCGTCTTGTCGAGGCTATCACCGATCGCCGCCAGGTGGTGCTCAAGGGTTACGCCTCGTCGCATACGGGCGTTGTGCGCGATAGAAGGGTAGAGCCCTTTGCTTTTACGACGAACTACGTTCAGGTGTGGTGCTACGAGCCCGAGAGCGGTATGACTAAGCTCTTCAAGACTGCGCGTATTGGCTCCGTGGAGCTTATGGACGATGCGTGGGAGTATGCCGAGAAGCATAATAGTGGTTATGTCGACATCTTCCGCATGACGGGCTTCGAGCAGCACCGCGTACGCTTGGAGCTCGGCATGCTTGCCCGCAACCTTCTCGTCGAGGAGTACCCTCTTTCGGAGCGCGATATCACGCCGTTGGGCGATGGCCGTTGGCTGCTCGATACGGAGGTGTGCAACTATGTGGGTATAGGTCGCTTTGTTGTGGGTCTTATGGACGATATACGCATCGTCGACAGCCCTGCGTTTGAGAGCTATATCGCCGATAACGTGCGCAATATATTACATAGATTGAATGTACAATAATCCAAAGAGCAAGATGGGTGACTAACAGTAAAATTAGTCACCCATCTTGTTTATATTTTCGTCGAAACTATCTACGTCGCATACCGCCACGCTGCATCTGGCGCATCTGCTGTTGGAAGCCGCCACCAGCGACGCTCTTCATCACCTTGCGCGTATCTTCGAACTGCTTGAGGAGGCGGTTGACCTCGGCAAGCGTAGTGCCCGAGCCCTTAGCGATACGCTCACGGCGCTTAGCGTTGATAATCTCGGGATTCTCTCGCTCGGCAGGGGTCATCGAGTCGATGATAGCCTCCGTATGCTTAAAGGCATCGTCGGGTATATCTACGTTTTGAAGCATCTTACCCATGCCTGGAATCATCGAGGCGAGGTCCTTCAAGTTACCCATCTTCTTTATCTGGTTTATCTGGTCGCGGAAGTCGTTGAAGTTGAACTGGTTCTTGATAAGCTTCTTCTTCAGCTTGCGCGCCTCAGCCTCGTCGAACTGCTCCTGTGCGCGCTCCACGAGTGACACAACATCACCCATGCCGAGGATACGATCAGCCATACGCTCGGGGTGGAAGACCTGCAAGGCATCCATCTTCTCGCCCGACGATATAAACTTCAAGGGCTTATCTACGACCGAGCGGATAGAGATAGCGGCACCACCACGTGTGTCACCATCAAGCTTTGTGAGCACCACGCCATCGTAGTCGAGGCGGTCGTTGAACTCCTTGGCCGTATTCACAGCATCCTGACCCGTCATGGCGTCCACCACGAAGAGTGTCTCCGAGGGGTTTACGGCTGCCTTGATGGCTGTAATCTCCTGCATCATAGCCTCATCGACAGCAAGACGACCTGCCGTATCGACGATGACGGTATTGTACGACTTCTGACGGGCGTACTTGATGGCGTTCTCGGCAATCTCCACAGGGTTGTTGTTGCCAGGCTCGGTATATACCTCGACGCCGACAGTCTGGCCGAGAATCTTGAGCTGGTCGATAGCCGCGGGACGGTATACGTCACCCGCAACGAGCAACACCTGACGACCCTTCTTCGATTTGATATGCGAGGCGAGCTTACCCGAGAATGTGGTCTTACCCGAGCCCTGAAGACCCGCGATAAGGATGACGGCGGGCGTGCCCTCGAGCTTGATATCTGTGGCTGTGCCACCCATCAATGCTGCGAGCTCGTCGCGCACAATCTTAGTCATCATCTGTCCAGGCTTCACCGCGTTGAGCACATTCTGACCCAAGGCCTTCTGCTTCACATCGTCGGTAAAGGTCTTGGCTACCTTATAGTTAACGTCGGCATCGATAAGAGCACGGCGTATCTCTTTAAGTGTCTCGGCGACGTTGATCTCCGTGATGCGACCCTCGCCCTTGAGGAGCTTAAACGAGCGTTCGAGTTTCTCGGTTAGGTTTTCAAACATAGCGTATATCGTTTTTATTATTATCTAATTGGAGTGCAAAGGTATAAAAAAAAATTAATTATCCTATTCCCAGACCCTTTTATACCAGTTTGTAGTCTTCCACTCGTTGGGGTAGGCGCTACTTGGTGCCGAGGTTGTTACGCCCGAATATACGGTTACGTCGATGGGGAATGTGCCGTATGCGCCGTATGCTGTGTAGAACGATGGTAGCGTGTAGGTGGCTATCACCGTGCGGTCGAGCTGATCGTTGAAGGCCTCAAGAGCTGCTGTGTCCGTAGCAACGGTATTGGCCCACTGGCCGAAGTCGTAGAATATATGTGTGCTTTGACCCTCGTATGTTTGCAATGTGCTTATGTCGTAGTCGCTGGTTGCGGTGGCTGCAAGGAGCTTTGTAGCCTTGGCCAAGTCCTCCATCTCGGCGCAGTCGTAGAGGGTGATAGAGCCACATCGTGCCGAGCTGGTATACTCGTCGCGATAGTATCGGTAGTAGCTCTCAGCAGCGCCCTTAAGGTCGCTCGAGGCTCCACCTGCAGCAAAGAGATAGGGTAGTGTGCGGTGGTATGGGAAGCCACGGCCCATAATCTCGCAGGGTGAGGCGATGATGTAGTCGGTAACCTCGCGTAGGTCGTAGATGGCCTCGACGCTCGACATGAAGCATGCGTCGAAGAGTATATACTCAAGCTCCACGCCCGAGAGTTCAATGCCCTCGGCAAGCTCGGGGATGTCGACCTGCACGTTGTACTCACCAAAGGCTCGTGTGACCTCAGCACCCAATGCAGGCTGCCAGGGGTTATGTCCAGCGCTCTGTAGTGATATGTCCGACGTGCCATTCAGGGCGTCGCGCGTGAGCCAACCATGACCATGGCCAGCGAGTATTAAGCCATATCTATCGGCTGGTGCCTCCTCTGCCAACATGGCGATATGACGTCCCATGGCCTCGGGACTGATGATTGAGCCTTCAATGGTTATATCCTCGGTGATGATACGCTCGATAGTGCTCTTGTTCACGGGATCGTAGCATAGCTCACCTATATGAGCTGTGTGCTTGCCACTCTGACGGAGGTACAGCACGCGGCAGTTGTCGCCGAGGATGCCAGTGCTTATGGCCGTCTTGGCATCGGCGATATTGTCGTCGAAGTAGCGACTGAGGCTTGTGCCAAAGAAGTAGAACATGAGTGTATGCGAAGCATCCGACGGTGCACTTAGCTGCGTGAGTGTCACCTTGGTAGCTACATGGCCTGGGGCGCTGATTGTTATTGTCGTGCTGCGCAATGCTCCATTGTTAGCCTCGACCTCCACCATGATGCTGCCCTGCTCCGAGCTGTCTATGTCGATTACCCAGCTGTCGCTCGCCGTGGCCGACACCTTAGGGTAGGCATCATTGTCCGTTATGCCCATCAACCTATATTGTATCTCTACCGTCTGGCGGTCAAAGCTACAACTATGCTGCTTCTCGACGTTGATGTTAAAGATCTTGCCCGTCTCCTTATCGCATCCAACGAGTGTTGTGAGTGCGATTAGTATTGTTACAATGTTGTTTAGTAATCTCATCTTGTGTTGAAATATCTTTGGTGCAAAGATACAATAAATATTCTAAGTATCGGCGTGTGTTGTTACTTGTACTCTCTTGGTGGGAGATTGTTTATCTGCCATGTGCGGTCACGCTTGATAGTCACATCGTCGGGTTTGTTGCGATATACGCGGCTGTAGTCGAAGTAGAAGCCCTTAGTCTTATCGTGAGCCTTACGCACCAAGGGCACGAACTCCACCGTGCGGCTAATGATACGTCCCTCGTTGTACATATATCCCTTTGCTGCTATTACGTCATAGGCGTGCGAGAACATGAGAATGTGCCATGGCGACCTCTCCTGAAGTCCCGTGCCTGTGGACTCTATCGCATGAAGTATACCATTCAGGTGGGTGAAGTATAGCTCCTCGCGCCTCGTGTCGCCCAGTGCACCGTAGGCGTAGGCCATCATGTTGAGTACCTTGGGGTTGAAGGGGTCGAGCTCCATCGCCTCGATACCACGCTCAATGAGTGCCTCAAGCTGTCCCACGGTGGGTAGCTCGGGGTCTATGCCAGCCATAATGTCGAGCATGAGATCTAATGCCTCGTTCTCGACAAAGGGACGGTAATCCTCCTGATAGGCAAAGCCGTAGTAGAGGTAGTAGTAGCCGTCGGCATCTAAAGGCTCACTGCCATTGCGGTAGTTGAGCATGAGGTTGGTGTAGTAGTAGGGAGACGAGGTCGACAGCGTCTGGCGCAGGATGTTATCCTCGTTGGGCACGCGTGGCTCTGTCTCCTCGGCCATAAGCTGCGAGGGTAGCAGTATCGCAAATATCAGTGCAAGGGGTATAATGTATCGTCTCATCGCTTTGTTTTACCTCCTTAACGCATCGACTAACGTAGTTCGTATCTCTCCACGGCGCTTTTGGTTGCCTCCATGAGAGTATCGCTACCCTCGACAAGGGGTAGGCGCACCTCTCGACGTGTGATGTTCATCGCTGCCGTCATCGTCTTAACGCCTGTAGGGTTACCCTCTTTGAAGAGTAGCGATATAGGCTCGGCAAAGCTCTCCATTGCCATCTCAGCCTCGGCTATGCGTCCCGCCATAGCATCGTGAACGCAGCGGCAGAACTTCTCGGGGAAGGCATTTGCCGCTACCGATATAACGCCGTTACCACCGCGCTTTATGAGTTCCACGGTGATGCCGTCGTCACCCGACAGGACAACGAAGTTCTCGGGACGTTCGTCGATGATGCGCTGCATCTGGTTGATGTCGCCCGAGGCCTCCTTTACGGCTATAATCCTATCTGTGGCATGCGCTAAGCGTAGCGTCGTCTCGGCTGTCATGTTCACCCCCGTGCGGCCAGGTACGTTGTAGATGATGACGGGCACGGGCGAAGCCTCGGCTACGGCCATGTAGTGGCGATAGATGCCCTCCTGTGAGGGCTTGTTGTAGTAGGGTACGACGCTAAGGATGGCTACCGTACCCGAGAGGTCGAAATCCTTGAGGTGGTTGACCAACGCCTGTGTATCGTTCGAACCCATGCCCGCAACTATGGGCACACGTCCCGCTGTACGGTCAACGACGAAGCGTAGTACCTGCTTACGCTCGGCAATGGATAGCGTCGCTGTCTCGGCCGTCGAGCCGAGGGCTACGATATAGTCCACGCCACCATTGATTACATGGTCGACCATACGGCCAAGAGCCTCGTAGTCGATGTTGTAGTTATTGAAGGGGGTGATGAGCGCCACGCCTACACCCTTGATTTTCTCCTGTATCATAGTAAATATTGTTTGTGTGTCTAAAATAGTCGTCCTTGTATAGGTGTAGCAGCCGTCTCGTGTTCTGTACTCTTTGCTGCTGTTGTTGCGGTGTTATGCTCCGTGTTTACGTCGGCAATAAGTGTCATGAATTGCTCCTCGTTGAGGATGGTAATGCCGAGCTTCTCGGCCTTCTGTAGCTTCGCAGGCCCCATATTCTCACCCGCAATGATGAAGTCCACGTTGGCCGATACGGCTGCAAGACACTTGCCGCCATGCGCCTCGACTAATGCCTTCATGTCGTCACGCGAGCGCCCCGAGAATTTTCCCGATATGACTACGTTCTTACCCTTGAGTACCTCCGATTGTAGCACTCGCTCGTCGGCCTCGAAGCGTAACCCAGCACTGCGCAGTCGCTCGATGATGTTGCGGTTGTGCTCGTCGGAGAAGTATTCGGTGATGGCAACAGCTATTTTTGCCCCCACCTCCTCGGCCTCGGCAAGCTCCTCGGTCGTAGCCTCAGCTATAGCGTCGAGCGATAGGAAGTGCCCTGCCAGATACTTCGCCGTTGTCTCGCCAACGAAACGTATGCCGAGGGCAAAGAGTACGCGCTCAAAGGCTACATCCTTCGAGCGACGTATGCCCTCTATTATGTTTGCTGCCGACTTTTCGCCAAGGCGCGGTAGCGAGGCAAGTTGTATGGGGTCGAGGGAGTATATGTCGGCAATGTCGTGTAACATACCATTCTCCCAAAGTAGCTCTATTGTCTCACCTCCGAGACCCTCGATATCCATCGCCTTACGGCTCACAAAGTGGGCTATGCGGCCGATGATTTGAGGCTTGCATCCCGCACTATTGGGGCAGTAGTGCTTGGCCTCACCCTCCACACGGATAAGCTCCGTGCCACACTCGGGGCAGTGGGTTATATACTCAAAAGACTTGCTGTCGTCAGGACGTTCCGAGAACTCCACCTCCGTAATCTTGGGTATTATCTCGCCACCCTTCTCGACATAGACCATGTCGCCAAGGCGTATATCTATGGCCGCTATCTGCTGGGCATTGTGTATTGAGGCGCGTTTTACGACGGTACCTGCAAGCTGTACAGGGTCGAGGTTGGCTACGGGCGTGATGGCACCCGTGCGCCCCACCTGAAAGTCGACACTCAGCAGTCGTGTGAGGGCGCGCTCTGCCTGGAATTTGTATGCCACGGCCCAGCGTGGTGCTTTGGCTGTAGTGCCGAGGGAGCGCTGATGTGTGTAGCTGTTTACCTTGATGACGATGCCGTCGGTGGCATAGGGTAGGCTCTTGCGCTCCGTGTCCCAGTAGGCGATAAACTCCTCTATCTCCTTGCGCGAATGGCATACCTTGATATGGTTGGATACGGGAAAACCCCATCCGCGTGCCGCCATAAGGTTGCCGTAGTGTGTATCCGAGGGTAGGCTGTCGCCCGCAATGTGGTATAGCGTGCAGTCGAGACCTCGGCGTGCTACCACCTGCGACGACTGCTGCTTGAGTGTTCCTGCTGCAGCATTACGCGGGTTAGCAAGCAATGGCTCTCCCGCAGCTTCACGCTCGGCATTGAGCCTGTCAAACGAGGCGTAGGGCATGTATATCTCACCGCGTATCTCAAAGTGTTGAGGATAGCCCTCGCCACTAAGACGTAGCGGTATGGATGTTATCGTTCGCACATTATCTGTGACGTCGTCGCCACGACGACCATCGCCACGTGTCACGGCGCGTAGTAGAGCTCCATCTTCGTATGTGAGCGATATGGCTGTGCCGTCGAACTTAAGCTCTGCGACAAACTCCACCTCGCCAATCTCTCGTGTTATGCGGTCTATCCACTCGCCGAGCTCCTCCGAAGAGTAGGTGTTTGCGAGCGATAGCATGGGGGAGCGGTGCTCCACACTTTTGAAACTATTTGTTATATCGCTACCTACACGTTTGGTGGGCGAGTTGGGGTTTGCCTCGTCGGGGTGCTGTGCCTCCAGCTCCTGGAGCTCGCGCAGCAGGGCGTCGAACTCGAAGTCCGAAATCTCTGGGGCGTTGTCGACATAATATTTGCGGCTGTGATACTCGACTACCTCTTCCAACTCGCGCATACGTTGTATATCGTTCTTGTCGCTCATATCTCTTATATATGCATAATACCTCGTAAAGGTACACATTTTGTTTTGAACGGCGAAGAAAAATCGAAAAAATAAAAAAAATATCGCGCAATGCTTGCACATTATCAAATTGTGGCTACATTTGCGGAAAATTTTGGCGTAGATTGATAATCGCTACGCTGTGGTACGAATAAAGAACAAATAATATATCTATGGCTACTGAGAATAAGAAGAGACGTTTGATTACAAGCTACAACAACCTAACACCCGAACAGCAGGCCGAGGTTAAGGCACTCTATCCTTTGGGATTCAACGAGGTAATGATGCGTTTCGATAAGCCCGATGGCACATTCTTCTATACCGTGCCCTACGAGACGGAGGATACTTATTATATGGTTAAGATTGACGTTAAGGTCGATGATGGTAGCGACGACGATAACGACGGCTACTATGATGAGGATGATCTTAAGGGTGCTGACGAGTTGGCAGATGCTGCAGATGAGGCGTCGGATGATGAATTTTAGTGGTTGAGTGAAAAGGCAATGATGCAAAAAGCGGCGCTTTGGTAAAAAGATAAGTGCTTATATATTTGCAAATTACAGCGATATTTTAGAGATTAGTAGAAATCGGTTTCTACTAATCTCTATTTTTATGGCAAAAAAGCGTAAAATTAGGTGTCCAC
>JAFUPR010000088.1 GCA_017481145.1 Alistipes sp.
CGATATGCAACTCGATAGGAGTATTTATGAAATCTTGCAGATTTTGAGCATTTCGCTAACCGACAAAACGCACTTGAAAGACCTCTTCGACAAAACTAAATTTCAATATGACAAAGAACTTCTCGGCTTTAATGAACCAGACTTATTTAATTTTTAACCAGTCCCTAATTTTTATGGGACACTAATGCACACAAATGAAAAAATTATTTCTACTCATCTGCCTTGTGGCCGTGTCGTTCACGGCCTCGGCACAGCGCCAGCTCGACTCGTTGGCAAAGTATCACCGTAGTTCGCTCTATACGGTGCTTATCAAGCACTCGCAGCTACCCTATGGCGAGTCTATTGATTCAGCGTTTATGGCTATGCCCATGCCTGATAAGTTTAATAACCATAACCTCGCTAACCGCTCGTTCGAGTCGTCTGCCAAGAAGGTGAAGAAGGCGGCTAAGAGCGATAAGAAAGATAAGGTCAACTTCGAGGATATTAACAACTTCTTCACTCGCGAGGCTGTGGCTAAGGCGCTCATATCTAAGTGGTTCAACCGCGATGCGAGCACGGGTATTTGCGACATGAATCTTATCTCGGAGCGTGGCTACTACGATGCTTCTCAGCTCGACATACGTCTTGCCGAGCAGAGTCTGCGCGGTAAGGCTCAGCTTGCCGATATGGGTGATAAGCTCATAGGCAACACCTTCGTTATGGTCAACGATATCACCTTCATCGATAATGGCGAGGTGTCGTCGGGTGTGGCTACTGGATTGCGTATCTTCGGCGCTTTGGCAGGTGCCGTTGTGGGTGTCGATGTTAGTGACCTTACAGACATGACGGCAAATGCTATCAACGACATTGACGGTTTCCGTGTGAACATTACGTCATACCTCTACCGCCTTGCTTGGGACGAGGATTTGCTGTGGGACTTCTACTCGCGCTTCTATGCCGACCATAGCTATTCTGACGATCAGCGTATCGCTGCGCGCGACCTCTACAACTCTATCCAGGGCTCTGATCCCATCTTCCGCTTGGAGTATGTCGGTAAGACAACAACCACGGCGGGCAACCTCTCTTCGAAGTATTTTGCTTCGCAGTCTAAGGCACAGCAGATGCTCAAGGTGTGTACGCGCGCCATTGATAAGTCTATCGTTGAGCTTCAGCGTGAGTATGAGGACTTCAAGGTCAACGTGCCCATCTACCGCATAAACGACGATGGCACTGTAGATATACAGATAGGCCTCAAGGAGGGTGTGAACGAGAAGTCGGAGTACGACGTGCTGATGCCCGTGGAGGACGAGATGGGGCGTATCTCATACACCAAGATAGGTCAGGTGCGCCCAGTGAAGGGTAAGATTTGGGATAACCGCTTTGGCGCTATGGAGGATGCTGAGGCTCTTGCAGCCGATAAGGATGCTAAGGCCGACGAGGATGCCAAGGGTGGTAATGCCTATTTGGAGGCGACAACCTTTAAGGTTACGAGCGGCTCAAACCGCATTATGCCTGGCTGCGTAGTACGTGAGGTGACGATCAAGCGTACGAAGTAGAGATTTGTAGTGAATGACGTTGGTAACGTGAATAACGCAGGGGCGTACCTCTGCGTTACTCACGTTACTTTTACATCTCTACCATGCCGCCCACCAACTCTGAGAGCATACTCTCGGGTATCGTGCCCGAGATGTGTACAACGACTAACTCTGCACCCTCACGCACGTAGACGACTACGTCGCCAAGCGTCTCGCCGCTCTTGTTGGCGAGTATTTTCACATGCGCACCATCGGCCGTAATGTCAGTGAGCGTGGTGAGCTGTGAGCCCTGCAATAGTGTCTCCATTGCGGTGGCAATCTCTGCCGAGAGCTCCGCATGCTCAGTGTTGAGCACGTTGAGTGACTCTAAACCTGTAATATCAGCCTCGCCACTCTCCGCCATGGCCATCTTGAGCATGTCGCCATTGAGGTTTACCACCGTGGCGTTCTCGTTTGTAGAGTACCTCTCCATCAGAGCTGTGAGCTCAGGGATAGATGCCATGGCGCTCATGGGCAATAGCATCGCAATCAACATGATAATCTTCTTCATATAAACTTGTTTTTAAGTGTAACATTCTTCACCGTTATAGCGAAACGAGCGACGAGGCATCGCTTAGCGATATATCTCTTCCTGTAATCTTAACAATGACGCCCTCGTCTTTGGATATGGTTACGACGACAAGCACCACTATATGTCCCTTATCGTCAGTTTGTCCAAGTACCCTCACCATCTCGCCACTATTGTTTACCGTGAGGAGGGTTTTGTATCCGACAATTGCATCTGCCACATCCTTTTTAAATGTCTCGATTAGATCGCTGCTCTCAACTGATATGGCAGTCAGTGAGTCGATATTTGCGCCCACATCCATGCTTTGGAGCATATCTTTTGATAGCTCTATGGTTGTGCAGTGCTGCATCGTGGAGTACTTGTTTACAAGCTCTGTAAAGGCTCCATCTTGCGCTTTAGTAGCCATGGGCAAGATACACATTATAAGTAGTATAAACCTTTTCATATCAACCTCTATTTACGTTAGAACCAGAAGCCTGCACCTGCCGACATCTTATATATCTTAGGTCCTGTACCAGGCTTAAACATCTCCATGGGAGAGTAGTTTACAAAGCCGTAGAGTCTACGCCATCCAGCACGTGCGGTGACTCCCACCTGTACGGGGCGCAGCGTGGCAACACCCTCGATGGTAGTTCTTGGCTTCTTGTACACCATGTTTGAAGACATTAGTATGTCGATATTTACGCCCGCCGACAGAAACCAACCCTTGCCTATATTCCAGTCGAGTGTGATAGGTATATGTATCGACGATGTCGATAGTTTCGACTTCTTGATGTTAGGGTCGAGTGCCACGGCGTGCATCATGCCGTCGCGACGCTCCATCGTGTAGTCGCGTGCAAAGACGAAGTTCTCACACGTGAAGCCTATAGCCATCGATGCCGCTAACGAGCGACTCTTGGTGAGTATCACGTTCATTGTAAGTACGTTGAGCGCCAAGTATACCGACTTACTTTGCGTAAAAGCCAACTGCGAGGCCTCCTCGTCAGAGTACATCGAGTAGTTAGCAGCTGGGAAAAGGTTGCTGCCTAATTCTATAGCTGCAAAGTGGTTATACTTAGGCGAGTCGATACCGAAACATCCAAACTCCACCCTCTTGGTCCGCTGCTCGGCCATCTCTATGTGGCTGCTGCCGAAGTTTATACGCATGCCGTTGAGTGTCAGTGCCAATCCGCCATCCTTGTTCGTGGTGACGTTGTCTCCGCTACTATTGATGTAGATCGTGTTGTCATTATTTGCCTCTTGAGCTGCGACGTATTGCAGTGCAAGGAGTGATAAAAGCATTAGTATAGTTAGTCGTTGCATAATACTGTTTTTTAATCTATTGCTAAAATGTTCAATCTCTCTATCTTGGTCATCGCTACCTGTACATCAGCGCTCACACCACCAAGTATTCTGCTGGCCTCGGCCATCACCGCCTCCTCGCTGTCAAGTGCTACACCATCTTTGTAACAAATAACGCTATGGTCGTCGGCTACGATCGTTTGAGGTGTGCTATCAACGCCGAGCATTATACCAAAGAGTGCCACGGCCGCTGCTGCAACGCCACTTATGCCGAGCAGTACTCTTCGTCTTAGTGTTAAACTCCTATGTTGTGCAGCTGGGGCTTTTACCTCGCGCATGGTGCTCGTAGTCAATAATATCACGCGTGTAGCCTCAAGCTCTGCTGGAAGATCGCTATGTGTGGCTAAGTAGTCGGCAATGGCGGCCTCCTCCGCAAGTGTCGTCTCGCCGTCGTAATATCTCTCTATGAGTATTTTAACATCTGCTAACTCCATGATTCATTGCTTTTATTAGTTGTTCGCGTATGCTCTTTCGAGCTCTCGATAGGTTCATCCTCACGCTCTGCGCGTCGCTCTCGACGATGGCGGCAATCTCCTCAATCTCATACCCCTCGATGTCGCGCAGTTCTATGGCGAGGCGTTGTTTCTCGGGGAGTGCGGCTATAAGTCTGCGTGTTAATGACGTTATATCGCTCATGTTGCTCGCCTTATCGCCATCGTCACCCACCTCTCTAAGGCTTGTGACGGGTGATGTCAGTCGCCGCTGTCGTAACTTGTCGATGGCTATGTTGCGTGCTATGCGGTAGATGTAGGCGCGGGGATACTGGCTCTTGAGCACTGCATCACGAGCCCTCCATGCTCTCTCCGACGCATCCTGCACGACATCCTCAGCCTCGGCGCTATTACCGAGAATGCCGAGAGCCATGCGGTATATCGCATCTCTAAGCTCGACTATTAGCCTATTATAGTGTTCTGTTTCCAACTCTTTCGGGCGTTTGTTTGCTTATATAACGAATGATGGTTGCGAAATATAACATCGCAACCATCATTTTTCTCTCTCTTTCTACTTTTTGCCGCTCCAAAGCCTAATCTTTCCCTCGGGACGTGCAGGAAACCATCCTCGCTCCACGCGTCGTTTCTGCTCAAAAAGCTCGCCTATGCCCCAGAGCGACGAGGCGGCCCACACAGCAAGAAGTGTTGACCATAACACATCGGCAACAAGCACCGAGCAGATGCCCGTCACTATGCCACTTAGAAGAAAGAGCCACCATATACACGTGCCGAAGTAGTACTCGCCCTTGATGACGATGGGGTGAAAGATGCCTATAATTAGAAAGGTGGCGATGCCTATAATTAATCCTGTAAAGTGTAATTCCATACCTATATATCTATAATTGCGGCGCAAAGATAATAAAAAAATCGGCACTATTATGCAGTGCCGACCTATCAAAAGTGATAGTTTTTAGAGTGTTAGAAGTTGTACTCAGCCATGAGGCTCACGCGGTTTGATGCACATTTCTTGCCGTTCACGTCCTTGCGGCTACCATGTAGATACTCCACTGCCAATGTGAAATTCTTTGTCACTTTGCAGAAGGCATTGCCAAATATGTACTCACCTCTACTGTACTGGTTGTCCGTGAGATAGCCATTGTGCTTTTCGAGATGTACGTTTGAGTAACCTCCAGTCAACCAACAGCGCCCAGGCATAAGGTTTATCTCGGCTGCTGCCTGCCAGCCCCACATGGGCATGGTCTGTACGCTCTCGGGGTTCTTGGGGTTGAATGTGAAGTCGTAGGGCGCACCAGTAAGGTCTTGGATATAAGGCGTTATACCACGTCCATACACACCATTCATGTAGATGTCGACCCATCGTCCGATGTCTATATGGCCACTAAGTTGTACGCCCCAGCCGAGCTGCGTAGTATTCTTGCCACGCACGTTGTCGTGGAGGTACATGTCGCGTATCACGCCCGATGCACGAATATGGCTCGCACGGTTCTCGCCCCAGGCGAACTGCACGTATGCAATACCATCTGGCACACGTTGGTATATCGCGGAGAAGTGCTCGCCGTAGGTAGCATTCACTACGGGCATTTCGGCTGCAATGCCCACCGTTAGATGACGACGGAGGAAGCTGTGCTCATAGCGTATCATCTCGTTGAAGGCGAAGTTGTAGGCGTTGGGACCCTGGAAGTCCACCGTCGTAGGTGCAGCACCGAGGTCGCAGAAGGTAGTTACATCACGGCCAAAAGTAAAACCCTTAAATGCGACGTATGCTGAGCGTAGGCGTGGAATGTACGAGAACTCTTCGCCACCACGGAAGTCCATGTCGGTAAAGACCACCACGCGGCCAAGCATCCTGCTATTTACGATTGCCTTCATGAAGAGCCGCGATGTCGAGGCGTCCATCATCACGCGCTGGCGGTTGTTGTAACTCTTGGTCATGGGGATATCGTAGGGTATGAAGTCGATATTTCCCATTGCACCATTAAAGTCGAAGCTCGTGCGCAGATTGACTATGCCACCTATACCGAGAGAGAAACGGTTGTTAGGCGTGGAGAAGATGAATTGTGGATTGGGGGCCTGCTGGAAACCACAACGCTTAGTCTCCTTAAAGTCATCTATGACGCGCTCTCTATGCTCCTTAGGGTCATGCTCTTTCATTGTGTCACCTGAAGCAATCATGTAGATTGTAGGCGAGTACTCATGATGTGCATGGCGAGTCTCCTGAGCTCTTGATGAAAGTGTTCCTGCCGCAACCATCAGCGCAGCAAGTGCCAATAGTCTCATTTTTCTCATAACTGTTCGATTTAAGTTATAAATAAGTGTTATGTCGTAGCGCCTAATCGCAACTAATATGCCAAATGAAACTCCAGTTTTTGCGGCCTTCAACCTCGTACTGCCCGATATTTGCTAATGTCGGAGAAAAGTGTTTTTCTTATGAGGGTTCTATTTACTATCATAGCCATCGCCTTGGCGGTGGATGTTGCCGCTCAGCGTAGTATATGCTTCGATGAGGCTTTGGCGCTTATGCTTGCCAACAATCGGGCGCTCCAAGGAGCTCGTTATAGCGCTGATGCTGCCGAGGAGGAGTTGCGCGCAGCCCGCGGTTTGCGCTCGCCACGCATAGACCTCATTGGTGGCTATGCTCTTCTTCAACGTGATGTAGACATTGATTTGGGAGGAACTAAAGGTGTGGTTACAAGCTCTATAGAGGGTCTGATAGGAGATGGCCTTAAGGCTGGGTATATCTCACCTGATGCAGCCTCATTTCTTAGTGGCAGCCTTGCTCCGCTTACGTCATTAGACTGGCGCTATACGTTACAAAAGCGCTCCTTTGCTACTGTAGGTGCAACGCTCACCATGCCTATATACATGGGTGGTCGTATAAACGTGGCTAATAGGGTTGCACGACTAAGGCTTGATGCAGATGTTTACAGGCTTAATGCTACGGAGAACGCTCTATTGACGCAGCTCGTCGAGCGATATTATGGCGTTGTGCTTGCTGAACATGTTGTAGCCGTGCGTAGGGATGTACTTCGTGGCGTAGTTAAGCATCTTGATGATGCCATTGCGATGGAGGAGGAGGGTTTGCTTGCTCATAGCGCGATACTCTACGTAGAGTATCGCCGCTCCACTGCTGAGCGTGACCTTGTGGAGGCGGAGCATCAACTCGAGATAGCGAAGCGGGCATTGGCTAACACGGTAAATGTCAATGGCGAAGTTCTACCCTCGGGGAAAATGTTCATACTTAATGGCATACATAGTCTTGATTATTATGTTGATAATGCGACTAATCTAAACCCTATTTTATGTGGTGCTAAGACAGAAGAGCTACTCGTCAATGAGGGTATTAAGCTATCCCGTGCAGAGCTACTGCCTGAGATTGCGGCCATGGCAGGAGGTTCGATATATTCCTATAACTTAAGTGGTATAGTTCCACGTTGGGCTCTGGGAGTGGGTCTTAAAATGACGCTATTCGATGGCCTTGGCAAGGAGCGACGTCTTCATGCTGCGAAACTCAAGGCTAAGCAAGTAGGTGAGTTGGTTGAAAATGCTCAAGATGAAATACTATTACTCGTTGAAAAGGAGTATTATACTACGATTAACTCCCTCGCGTCTGTTGAGAGCTGTCGTAGCTCTATGACATTTGCTGAGAGTTATCTCTACTCCATGTCTGAGGGCTTTAGTGAGGGCGTAACATCCTCTGCCGAGCTCGAGGATGCCCGTGTGGAGTATGCCGCTGCAAAGGTTGAATACCTAAATGCTGCTTACAATTTTGTTCTCTCTTTAGCTCGACTATTGGAGGCCGCGGGCTTGAGCTCTGAGTTTATATTTATTATAGACAAAGGGATGGCTATTGATATCTAAATAGGTTAATATAATCACCATAATTATATGAAACACAAGTATACATATACAATCTTAATCATCGTGCTATGTCTTATGCTCTTAGCATTACTATTCACTGTTAGGCACTACACGCTTATTAACCGTCCCGTCATTCAGGGCGTTGTCGAGTGTCGCACCTATCGTGCCTCGTCAAAGATCCCTGGACGCATAGATTCGCTCTTTGTCGTGGAGGGTGACTGGGTGGAGCAGGGCGAGCTGCTATACACCCTAACAACCCCAGAACTCAATGCCAAACTCCAGCAGGTGACGGCGCTCGAGGCTGCGGCTGAGGCACTAAACATGGAGGTCGACCATGGTGCTCGCAAGCAGCAGATTGAGGCGGCACGCAGCCTATGGCAGAAGGCTATAGCTGGCAAGGAGCTCGCTGAACGTAGCTTTCAGCGTGTCAGCAACCTCTATGCAAAGGGAGTAGTCCCACGCCAGCAATATGACGAGGCTTTGGCTAATATGGAGGCTATGAACGCAACGGTGCGAGCAGCTAAGGCTGAATATGATCTCGCGCTCGATGGTGCTACGCGCGAGCAGAAGGAGGCGGCACGTGCCAAGGTACGTGAGGCTCAGGGTGCTGTCGTGGAGGTGCGCTCATATATCGACGATGCTCGCGTATATGCTCCAGTGTCGGGGCGCATTGCCGATGTGTCATCTGAACCTGGCGAGCTTGTCGGAACGGGCTTTCCTGTTGTTGCTATCCTCGACTTAGACGATTGTTGGGTTGTCTTTAACATTCGTGAAAGCGATCTACATGGCATTGATGTGGGGTATCGTTTTCTTGGGCATGTTCCAGCATTGGACAAGGATTTAGAGTTTGAGGTCTACTATATAGCATCGGAGGCCGACTTTGCCACATGGAATGCAACGCGAGCTCGTGGTGGCTTCGATATCCGCACATTTGAACTTAGAGCTCGCGCTATTGATAGGCAGAGTGGTATACTCCCAGGTATGAGCGTTATTGTATACGGTAAACGATTGTAGTGGATGTCCATAATTGTCAACATATTATCATCGTTTAAGCGCGAAGTACATGAGGTGATACATGATAGGCTATACCTCACGTCGCTACTCGTTATGCCAGTGCTTATGATTCTCTTCTTCGTGGTGATGTTCTATCGTGGTACTATCGTATCGCTCCCTATCGCTGTTGTGGATAGGAGTGATAGCGTCATGTCGCGACGTGTGATTACCATGATCAACGCCACGCGAGGCGTAGATGTCGCCTATGAGGTGCTATCGATGGATGAGGCCGAGTCTCTTATGCTGTCTGGACGGGTATCGGCGGTACTATACATCGACGACGACTTCGAGGCTGACATATACCACGGTGTGCCAACAAGTGTTGAGTGCTATATATCGGGTGCGAGCGTCTCTGCCGCGGGTGTCGTTGAGAGTGATGTGCAGCTGGCTGTAAGGACTTTTTCGGCGGGCGTAGCGCTTAATAGACTACAAGCATCTGGACTATCTTATAATCAAGCACTCCTTGATATAATGCCAGTTAACTTTCATACTTACACTCTATCTAATCCCTATCTTAATTATGGCTATTACCTCGCTCCAGTATTTATGTTTATGGGCATTGTAATATTTACGGTACTTATGACTATATACGCCGTGGGTCGAGAGCTGCACTATGCAACTGCTCCCGAATGGTTATCTTCGGCGTCTGGGATGGTTGGCGCGGCACTTATAGGCAAGCTGCTACCAATCGCCATTGTGATGGCTATCTTTATGCAACTCGTCTTCTTCGTTTTGTTTGTGGTGATGGGTATGGACTGCCGTGGCAGCTACATGATGTTGACATTAGGTAGTTTGTTGCTAATTACAGCATATCAATCTGTTGCAGTGTTTATCGTTGCGCTTACATCAAACCTTAGATTGTCCCTATCGCTCGGTGGCGGATATGCTGTTATGGCCTTTACCTTCTCGGGCATTACCTTCCCGACGATGTCGATGTATGGCTTTGCTCGTGCATTTGCACACCTCTTCCCCTTATCATACTTTAGTGACCTCTTTATAGACCAGGCGACACGTGGTGTGGGGGCTGTACGAAGTATATGGGAACTTGTAGCCCTCGCCATATTTTTGCTACTTGTTCCCATTATTTGGAGGTGCTTTAAGAGGGTAGTGAGTGATAAAACGTACTTTAAAAAAGATTGATATGGGGCGTAGAAATATCTTTATATCAACTATTAAGAATGAGCTTAGTGCAGTGTTTGGCGATGCAGGTGCTATGCTTCTAATCGTTTTTGCCATACTCATCTACACCGTTGTCTACTCCGTGGCCTATGGCCGTGAGGTTGTGACCGACGTGGTTATAGGCGTCGTTAACGAGGATAATACCCCATCAAGTCGACGGCTTATTGATGGGTTGCGGTCGGGGCCCAATACAACGGTAGGGTATAATCCCATATCAACTGAAGATGCAGAAGATATGTTCTATAACAATGATATATATGGTGTTGTATACATACCCTCGGGCTACGAGCGGTCGCTCCTTGATGGCTGCCAGGCAGATGTTGCTGTTGTGCTTGATGGTAGCCATCTGCTTGTCTATCGACAGGTGCTTCAGCAGGCCGTGGCAGACATTCTGGCTACTGGTGCGAATGTCGAGGTCGAGCGCCTTGTCTCGAACAATATGAGTGCAGCAGACATTACAAGCCTGGTTCAACCAGTTGTCTATGATGGACATGTCATGTACAACCCGTCGCTCGGATATGGGTCGTTTGTGATGCCATCAATTCTTATCGTTATCATACAGCAGACGCTGTTCATAGGCTTAGCTCTCATTAATGTTAGGCGACGAGATAGAGACCATATAATCCTTAATATTACTCTGTGGACTTCAGTTAAGATAACATTGGCTAAAATTATTGTTTACATTATTATATATGGCATTAGCTTAACCATAATTTTAGGTGTAGTATGGCCAATCTTTGGATTTCCATACGCTGGACAAACACTCGATGTCGTTGTGATGATGACAATGTATATCATCGCCGCAACATCACTTGGGCTCTCGCTATCGCATCTGTTCCGTAGGCGCGAAGCTCCATTCTTGTTGCTTCTGTGGAGCTCTGTTCCAATACTTCTATTAGCAGGGCTATCACTACCCAAGGAGGCATTCCCTGGCTGGCTCTATGCTATTGGTGAGTTGCTGCCGAGTAGTATTGCCGTGCGGGCATTTGTCGAGATTGGCACGATGGGTGCCTCGCTCAGCGACACTTCGAGCGAGTTATTACGACTCACTCTCCTTGGTGCGATATATCTCTTCTTGGCAATTGTAGTAGAAAAATATTGTAGCGTTAGTAAAAAAATCGATAATTAGTACTCTATTTACTAAAAAAGTGTTATATTAGTGGTCGCAAATGGTTGGTTTTTGATTAAACTGCCTGCAGAATTGTATAACCTTAATACTTTAAGCTATGATTATTGGAGTTCCCAAGGAGATTAAAAACAACGAGAATCGTGTTGCTCTTACTCCCGCAGGTGCCATGGAGTTGGTTCGCCGTGGCCACAAGGTTTATGTTCAGTCTACCGCTGGTGAGAACAGTGGTTTTAAGGATGAGGACTATGTCGCGCAGGGCGCAGAGATTCTTCCTACGATAGAGGATGTCTATGCTATAGCTGAAATGATAGTTAAGGTGAAGGAGCCTATTGAGCCTGAGTATAAACTTGTTCGCAAGGGTCAGCTTGTCTTCACATATTTTCACTTTGCAAGTAGCGAGCCATTGACACGTGCGATGATCGATAGTGGTGCTATATGCTGTGCCTACGAGACTGTAGAGCGTAAGGACCGCTCATTACCACTGCTCATTCCAATGTCAGAGGTTGCTGGTCGTATGTCTACGCAGGAGGGTCGTTATTTCTTGGAGAAGCCACGTGGCGGCAAGGGTGTCTTGCTTGGTGGTGTTCCAGGTGTTAAGCCAGCTAAGGTATTCGTTATTGGTGCGGGTGTCGTAGGTACGGCTGCTGCACGTACCGCTGCGGGCACGGGCGCTGATGTTACTATTTGCGATATCTCACTTCAACGTCTTACTTACTTGGCAGATGTTATGCCCAAGAATGTCAAGACATTGATGTCGTCAGAGTATAATATCCGCCAGGAGCTTAAAACTGCCGATCTGGTTATCGGCTCGGTGCTTATTCCAGGTGCTAAAGCTCCTAAACTCGTCACACGCGACATGCTTAAGGATATGCAGCCAGGTACTGTCATGGTCGACGTAGCTATCGATCAGGGTGGATGCTTCGAGACATCGCATCCCACGACGCATGAGAATCCCGTCTACTATGTTGATGGCATACTGCACTACTGTGTTGCCAACATCCCAGGTGCTGTACCCTATACCTCTACTTTGGCACTCACTAATGCCACAATGCCCTATATGATTCAGCTGGCAAATAAGGGCTGGCGCGAGGCATGCCGCGACAATGAGGAGCTTCGTAAGGGCCTTAACATCGTCGAGGGCAAGGTCGTC
Source organism: Alistipes sp. (assembly GCA_017481145.1). Lineage (GTDB taxonomy): Bacteria > Bacteroidota > Bacteroidia > Bacteroidales > Rikenellaceae > Alistipes. The sequence goes on from JAFUPR010000088.1 coordinate 12,245, forward strand.
TATAAGCCTGTTGCCGAGGCGTGGGGGCTCGAGTATGAGGAGTTGACCCTATAGCATTATAGTTTATCAGAATGGTGAGGCTGAATAAATAGTGTTTTGCTCGCCCTCAAAATGCTACTGCATTTAGGGTTATGCTAAAACTACATCTTTTTATTCAACCTCTTAAGGAACAGGGGATGGCTAAATTACTTTTTAGCCATCCCCATCTTTTTATTTGCATAAATGTGTAAAAAATAGTTAGAAAAACAGAAAAAAAATATATCTTTGCGCGGATGAATGTACTAACATAAGTAGAACGCAAGCAAGATAATATCCATAGAGTATGAAGAGATCGCAATTTTGGAGTGTAGCCCTCGCATTTACACTCGGTTTGGCATCGTGCAACGAGGCGCCCAAGGTCGAGCCAGTTGCTAGTTATGAGTCGATGACGGTAACTATTACCGATGCCGAGATTACAAGCAAATTTTCCGCATCAATACGTGGCCGACAGGACATCAACATCATGCCTCAGGTTAGTGGTACTATATCTAAGGTGTGTGTCACTGAGGGTGAGACTGTGAAGCAGGGACAGACGCTCTTTATCATCGATCAGGTGCCGTTCAAGGCGGCGCTTACTACGGCGGAGGCTAATGTCAAGGCTGCCGAGGCAAGTGTTGCTACAGCGCAGTTGACGCTCGATAGTAAGCGCGAACTCTTCGAGCGTAGCGTTATCTCGCAGTACGATCTTAGCATGGCCGAGAATCAGTTGCTCACAGCCAAAGCCACCTTGGCACAGGCCGAGGCACAGCGTGTAAATGCTGCCAATAGCCTAAGCTACACTGTTGTCAAGGCTCCTGCAAATGGAGTAGTAGGTACAATACCATTCCGCGTGGGAGCTCTTGTAGGCTCAACCATGTCGCAGCCACTTACCACCGTGTCGGATAACTCTGAGATGTACGTTTACTTCTCGATGAACGAGACACAGTTGTTAAATCTTACCCGTCAGTATGGCTCTATGGATAAGGCTATTGAGGCTCTTCCCGAGCCTGAACTTATGCTGAGCGATGGTTCGATGTATGAGCATGCGGGCAAGATTGAGTCTATCAGTGGCGTTATCGACCAGACAACTGGCTCTATATCGCTACGTGCTGTATTCCCCAATCCTGGTCGCTTGCTCCATAGTGGTAGCTCGGGTAATGTCGTTCTCAGATACCAGCAGAAGGATTGCATCATAATCCCATGTATCGCCACTTACGAGGTGCAGGATAAGATATTTGTCTATAAGCCCATTGACGGTAGAGCAATTTCGCAGATGGTGGATGTGGTCAACTACGATGGTGTCAACTACATCGTAAAGAGTGGCCTTGATGCTGGCGACATTATTATTACTGAGGGTGTTGCCATGCTGCGCGAGGGCGCAAAGGTGGAACTTAAGGAGCAGGGTGGCGAGGCTGATGCGCCCAAAGAGAACTAACCCATTAATGCGTAGACTATGAATTTAAAGAGATTTATCGACCGTCCTGTACTCTCGACGGTGATATCTATAACGATAATGTTCGCAGGCGTTGTCGGCTTGGTATCGCTACCCGTTGAGCAGTATCCTGATATTGCACCGCCAACAATCAACGTGTCTACATCCTACCCTGGAGCCTCTGCCGAGACTATCCAGAAGGCTGTCATCGCACCCCTCGAGGAGCAGATTAACGGTGTGGAGAATATGACCTACATGACCTCTACGGCGTCAAACACTGGCAATGTCTCTATCTCGATATATTTCGAGCAGGGCACTGACCCAGATATGGCTGCCGTGAACGTGCAAAACCGCGTATCACGAGCCTCGTCGGTACTCCCAGCTGAGGTTACGCGCGTGGGTGTGCAGACGGCAAAGAAGCAGACATCAATCATCAAGTCTATCGGTATATACTCGCCTGAAGGCACATACGACGAGACCTTCTTGTCTAACTACTTTAACAATAATATCAAGTCTAAACTGTTGCGTATCAATGGTGTTGGTGAGTGTTCGACATTGGGCTCGAAGTATTCTATGCGCATTTGGATGAAGCCCGACGTCATGGCTCAATATGGCCTTGTACCATCAGATATCACAGCCATCCTTGCAGAGCAGAACATCGAGTCGTCGACTGGTAACCTTGGCGAGAATTCGGGCTCTACGTTCCAGTATACGATGCGTTATACGGGACGTAAGGTTACACCCGAGGAATTTGGCGATATTGTTTTGAAGTCGTTGCCCACGGGCGAAGTATTGCGTCTTAAGGATGTAGCGCGTGTGGAGTTTGGCAACGAGACCTACGCCTACACTAGCCAGGTAAACGGCAAGACGGGTGTTGTTGCGATGATATACCAGACGCCAGGCTCTAACGCAACAGAGGTGCTTCGCAATATAGATAAACTTATTGAAGAGGAAAAGGTTAAAGCTCCACGTGATGTAGCATTTGTAAGCATCATGGATACTAACGACTTCCTCTTCGCATCTATCCATGAGGTTATACATACGCTTATCGAGGCTATCATCCTCGTTATCCTCGTTGTGTTCATCTTCCTCCAAAGCGTACGTTCATCGATAATCCCGCTTATCTCGATTATCGTATCGTTGGTAGGCACCTTTGCTGCGCTTGTCGTCTTGGGCTTCTCTATCAATATGCTTACGCTCTTTGCGCTGGTGTTGGCCATTGGTACTGTTGTGGATGATGCCGTTATCGTCGTGGAGGCTGTGCAGGCAAAGTTCGAGGCTGGCTACCGCTCTCCATATAAGGCTACGGTTGATGCTATGACAGGCATATCATCTGCCATTGTCACCTCTACGCTCGTGTTTATGGCAGTGTTCATCCCAGTCTCGATGATGGGTGGCACGTCGGGAGTGTTCTACACGCAGTTTGGTATCACGATGGCTGTCGCTGTTGGCATCTCGGGCATCAATGCCCTCACACTCTCACCAGCACTTTGTGCTATGATGCTCAAGCCGCACGAGGAGAATACTGAGGGGCGTGCAACACTTATGCAACGCTTCGGTAAGGCCTACAATACGGCCTTCGATGCGCTTTTGAGACGTTATCAGCGTGGTGTGCATTTCTTCGTCAAGCGTCGTTGGGTATTGTGGGGCACGCTGGCGCTATCTGTTGTCGCCATGGTTTACCTCTTCAGTTCGACGAAGACGGGTCTTGTGCCGTCGGAGGATCAGGGTACTATCATGGTTAACGTGACCACTGCGCCAGGATCAACGCTTGAGCAGACGGATAAGATAATGTCGCAGGTGAGTGCCCGTGTGGAGACGCTCGAGCAGATCGACTCATTCTGTAAGATCTCGGGCTTCGGTATTCTTTCGGGTCAGGGTTCGTCTTATGGTACGCTTATCGTCCGCCTAAAGAACTGGGATGAGCGCCCCGAGGATACGGATAATGTAGCATACCTAAGCCAGAAGATTATGGCTATGTGTGCCGATATCAAGGATGCACAGGTCATCGCCATCGTGCCACCCATGATCTCGGGTTATGGTACGGCCAGCGGTTTCTCTATGCATCTTCAGGATAACAATGGCGGTGATATTACCGACTTCTATAAGGTGGCACAGCAGTTCATTGCAGCCCTTAACGAGCGCCCTGAGATTGGCATGGCCTATACCACTTATAATGTTAACTTCCCGCAGTATATGGTCGATGTTGACGCAGCGAAGTGCAAGCGTGCTGGTATCTCGCCAGCAGATGTGCTCTCGACTATCGGTGGCTACTATGGTGGTCAGTATGTGTCGGATGTCAACCGTTTCTCCAAGGTCTACCGCGTGATGATTCAGGCTGCCCCTGAGGATCGATGCGATATCGAGTCGCTCGACAATGTATATGTTCGTGTCAATGGTGAAATGGCCCCTGTAAGCCAGTTTGTTACGCTGGAGAAGATATATGGTCCTGAAACGCTCAACCGCTTTAATATGGATAACTCTATTGCCGTTAATGGCGAGGCTGCCGAGGGCTACTCTTCGGGTGATGCCATTCGTGCAATTAAGGAGACTGCAGAGAAGGTGTTGCCACGAGGCTATAGCTTTGAGTTCAGCGATCTCACGCGTGAGGAGGAGGGTACTTCGAGCAATGCTATCGTGGTATATGGTATCTGCTTCTTGCTCATCTATCTGCTCTTAGCAGCACTATATGAGAGCTACCTCATCCCCTTTGCCGTACTCTTGGCTGTGCCAGCTGGTCTTATGGGCTGTCTCTTGTTCGCCCGTGTCATGGGTCTTGAGAATAATATCTACCTACAGACTGGTATGATTATGATTATTGGCCTATTGTCCAAGACTGCCATCCTACTTACGGAGTACGCCTCTGAGCGCCGTCGTGCTGGCATGTCGCTGAAGCAGGCAGCCCTGGCTGCTGCACGCGCGCGTCTGCGTCCTATCCTTATGACCGTGCTTATGATGATCTTCGGCATGCTCCCGCTGATGTTCTCTTCGGGTGTGGGTGCTAATGGTAACTCGTCGCTCGGTACGGGTGTCGTTGGTGGTATGTTTATAGGCACCTTGGCTTTGTTATTCCTTGTGCCAGGACTCTTTGTAGCATTCCAGTGGCTGCAGGAGAAGATACATCCGTTGGATGTTAACCCTGACCCTGAGCCCGCCATCAAACGCGAGATGGAGGAGGTTGATAAAATTATAGAATAGCCCTAAAATGGTTAGATACATGAAAAAGTATATCGTCATTATAGCTCTTTCGCTAACAGCCATTAGCTGTGGCATATATAAACCCTATAGTCGCCCTGAGGTCTCTACCGACAACCTCTATGGTGTCGAGCATGAGACCGCCGATACGACGTCTATTGCTGCCGTCGAGTGGCAGGAATTTTTCACCGATAGCCACCTACAGGAACTCATTGCCAAGGGGCTTGAGCACAATAGCGACATGCAAGCTGCAGCATGGCGTATTAAGGAGGCTGAGGCGGCACTCAAGTCGGCACGCTTAGCCTTTCTACCTTCGTTCAATGTGAGTCCCTCTGGAGGTGTGTCGAGCTTCGATGGTGGCGCTGGCTCATGGAGTTACTCTGCGCCCATTTCGGCATCGTGGCAGATAGATATTTTCGGAGGTATAAACAACGCTAAGCGCAAGGCTAAGGCTGTGTATGAGCAGTCATTGGAGTATCGACAGGCGGTACATGCTCAAGTGGTGTCGACCGTGGCGACCTACTATTACACACTACTTATGCTCGATAGCCAGCGCGAGGTTACGCGTCTTACAGCCGAGTCGTTCAGCCATAGTGCTGAGACCATGCGCGCCATGATGGATGCTGGCATGACCAATATGGCTGCTGTGGCGCAGATGGAGGCGGCGGCACACTCGGCCGAGGCGTCGCTCTACGACATAGATCTCAGTATACGTGAGGTGGAGAATGGTCTTTCTGCTCTCTTGGGCGAAACTCCTCATACCATTGAGCGTTCGTCGTTAGTTGGACAGACATTCCCCCAGGAGCTTGCCACGGGAGTACCTGTGCAACTGCTGTCAAATCGCCCCGATGTGCGTCTTGCGGAGTATAACCTGATGCAGGCATTCTATGCTACGGCGGCGGCTCGCTCGGCGTTATACCCGACGCTTACGCTTAGTGGACTTCTTGGCTGGACTAATAGTGCTGGTAGCGTTGTCCTTAATCCAGGAGGGCTGCTGCTCTCGGCAACAGCCTCACTCGTGGCGCCCATATTTAATGCAGGTAAGGCGCGTGCAAATGTTAAGATTGCTGAGGCTCAACAGGAGGAGGCTCTTATTAGCTTCCGTCAGTCGCTCTTGAATGCTGGAGCTGAGGTAAACAACGCCTTGGCAAAGATACAGACTGCACAGGCAAAGCATGAGTGGCGTACGAAGCAAATTGAGGCTTTGGAACTTGCGGTGGAGAGCACAGAGATGCTTATGCAGTATGGCTCAACAACATACCTCGAGGTACTCACCGCACAACAAAATCTCCTCACGGGTCGTCTCTCGCAGATTAGCGACCGCTATGAGGAGATTGAGGGTATTATCACGCTCTATGCGGCACTTGGTGGTGGCCGCGAGATTATTGACCCCGAGGAGGAGTAAAAGTCTTACCTACCAGTTGCTCGTCTCTATCGCCGTCTCGAATAGAACGAACGTTGTGGTAAAGTTGTAATCTATAAAGTCTACCAAGCGGAAGTAACGCGAGGTGTTTGCCTTATGGCTATAGGGATATAGCAGGTTGGCAAGGGGCGCGTACGCCTTCTCGGTTGATAGAGAGAGGCTATATATGCCCAGCGAACTACTGCGCTCGGC
>JAFUPR010000089.1 GCA_017481145.1 Alistipes sp.
AATAATTTAAGTGATGTTATAATTTTAGGAGACCTATTCTCGCTAATGGCATATAAGTAAAATCCAGCTCAAACATGCGTGCAGCGACGATATTATCTGTAGATACAGATAAGAGCAGGTCTCATATTTGACCATTAAGCCAAAGATGTAGTTTTAGGCATGCGAAGCCCGAAAAAAGCGGAGTTTACTCAGCGTCTACCTAAAAGTCCCCTCTTTTCAAAGGGGGATTTAGGGGGATTGTAAGCATAACTCTAAATGCGGTAGCATTTTGAGGGCAAGCATAACGACAAAATACACTTTTTATTCAGCCTCTTTTTTTTATGTTTCTATGGCTTAACAGTGTGGCGCAGGGCAGCATCAAGCAACTCAACACGTAGGGTCTTGGGGGTTACACTCTTCTCAATTACGAGCATGTAGGAGTTGTATACTTGTCGGAATATAAAGCTATTGCCTATGTCGCCATTTAGTCGTATAGCATTCCAATGTCGCTTGTTGAAGTGCCACGCCTCAGTCACCTCCTCGTGCAAATCTCGCAGCTCTATAGCCACATCGGGGTCGCACTTAACAACCACCTTATCGTTATCTATGAGGTCTACAACGGCAAACCATTTACCTCCAATCTTGTATACAAGCGTGTCATCATCAAAAGGTCTGCACTCCTCGGTGTTGGGTAGCGACAGCGCGTAGTCGCGAATCTCCTCGATGCTCATGTTATTATCTACTTATGAGCACAACAGCCGTGGCCGAGACACCCTCCTCTCGACCTTCAAAGCCAAGGTGTTCGGTAGTAGTGGCCTTAACCGATACTCTATCAACCGTGATACCGAGGACTTCAGATAGACGCTCGCGCATCGTGTCGATATAGGGTCGTAGTTTAGGTTGCTGCATGGCAATAGTGCAATCTATATTATTGATATCAAAATCTTTGTCGCGCACTATATCAATAACAGTTTGAAGTAACTTTGTAGAGTCTATACCCTTATATTGGGGATCGCTATCTGGGAAGAGCTTGCCTATATCACCCAGGGCCAAGGCGCCAAGCAGAGCATCGCAGATGGCGTGTATTGCCACATCACCATCGGAGTGTGCAACACACCCCTTAGTATGCGGTATCTCGACGCCGCAGAGCACAAGGCGTAAGCCATCAGCAAGGGCGTGAACATCGAAACCGTGTCCTATTCGTATATCCATGATTATCCTCTATTTTTACGTTTACAATTTGCCAATCGTCGCAGTATAGCCAAAGCGTAGCGACGCACGAGTGTGTGTTGACATAGCCATACGCACTCCCTAAGGCGCCATCGTCGCGTAATGCAGCTTACCGTACGCCCATCTTCGCGGATTACCTCATCGACAACACCAACGACATCACCACGCTTGCAATGTTCTCTCTGGTATGGATTGCCATCGCCTTGGAAGGTAACGTTGTCGCCATCAACTGCAATGACACGGTGTACGATGATATGTCTATCCTTAGCACGGAACATAGCGATGCGACCACCTATAGGCTCATCGCTATAGGTGCGGCGGACGACGATAGTATCACGACCGTAGCCCAGCAGTGGCAACATGCTGTAGCCTGTGACGACAATCTTGAAGCTCTCTCCAGGGTCAACAAGACTCTCGATATTATCCTTAGCGACCTCCGTTAACATCACCCGTAAGAACTATTGTTGAGACGTACGACAACTTTGCGGCATCGGCATTGGGTAGGCACTCGAGACGGAACACAGGGGTGTTGGCAATAGCTCGATCCAGCGTTGTACAGATGCAATCCTGAAGATACTCGTCATGAGCAAATATCGGAGGACATGACGGCAACAATGCTCCGATAGCATGTATCGTACCAAGTCGCATGATCACATTCTCGGGAGCCTGTGCCAGTCGACAAAAGGCTGCTACGGGGTAAGACTCATTCTTATAGCATGGAGTCTTACCGCTCCAGGGCGAGCCATACACACGCAACGCATCGTCAACAACACGTATGATTGGTGAGTCATCATTAAGGAGTTTTGCGTCCTTGATATTCTCGCGCCATAGACGCGTATGTGTACTCTTTCCTGTTCCAGACTCGCCGAGGAAGAGAACTCCACGTCCATTGGCCACGATTGTCGACGAATGTATTGCTATGGCGCCATGTTTAGCCATGACCACACCAAACATAACCCATATGCCAAAGCGCATAATCGACACATCGATGCTGTCCGTCGTCTTAATATCGGTGATAACCTGGCCACTCTCTCGCTCAATATAGAAGTTTACCATCGGGCTTCCCAGCTTGTTGCGTTGTATCGAGTACATATATCCACTCTTTGTGCGCGAGAACGAACTATTAGCATCGGCCTCAGCGACGTAGGACGTAGAGAGCTTACGACGCACGCATAGAGACTCGATGTCTATGTTATCAACACATCTAATGCAGCAATCGGCCTCACCCTCAGCCTCCACAGCAAAGGGTCGAAAGCCACGAATACCAGCCTCGACAAGATCTCTATCGGCACGTAGGCGCAGGTCGGCTATAACATAATCGTAATTAATCATTCAAGTGTTATTATGCGATCGCAGTACTCCAACGAGCTATCGCGATGGGCGATAACAACAATCGTCAGCGATCGATTATTGGTCGACAGCCTGCGTATAGCATTGTTAATATTCTCCTCCGTCTTTCCATCGAGTGACGATGTGGCCTCATCAAAGAAGAGCACATCACACCCCTTATATAGCGCACGCGCTATCCCTATACGTTGACGCTGGCCTCCAGATATACGACTTCCTTGTTCGCCTATGCGGCTATGTATACCATCAGCAAGTGTCGCTACAAAATCCTTAAGATCAGCAAGCTCAATAACCTCTTTTACACGATTATAGTCTATAGCTTCGGAGCTGCATCCAAAGGCTATGTTCTCGGCCAGTGTCATGTCTGCGATAAATACCGACTGCGACACATAACCAATAGTATTCTGCCAACAACGAATATTCTTATCGTCGAGAGCCACATCATCCACATATATCTCTCCGCGTGTCGGGCGGTAAAGTCCAAGAATAAGGTTAAATAGGGTAGTCTTACCCACACCTGAGCTGCCACGGATACCCAAGCGCTCACCTTTGTTTATAGTGAGTGACAGTTGGTTAATAGTGTTGGCCGTAGCATCCTCGAAGCGAAAATCTACATCTCGGAGTTCTATGCTATGTTCAAAACTCATACGCTCCAATGAGGCATTCACATTGTAATCCTCCGAAATGTCTACATCTGCAAGTGTGTCAATCGTATATTTATTGTAGCGTATCGTACTCCATCCCGACATTATGCTTCGCACTGAGGGTATAAGACGTATTGCAGCAACGGCAAAGACTCCGAACATCAAGGCTACGTTATCACTATGATATAATGCTCCGAGCATCACTATTGCAACTAAGCCTACAGCTAAGCCTACCTCGGTAAACATCTGTGGGAGCATGCCTATAGTGGCATTTTGCTTTCTGAGTGATACCACCTCCTCCATAGCCTTTTCGAAGCGCTTGAACATCACTGGGAAAGCACCTCCTATCTCAACATCCGCATAACCACGGAAACACTCTGCAACGATGCGGCTCTTAGTACGCTGAGCGACATTTTCCCTCTCGCCAATATCGTGAAGTCGACGACGCAGAGCAAGATAGAAGACCGCGACGATAGGTATAAAAAGGCCGACAGCGAGGAGTGCGGCAATAGGAGCATACCATAAGAGTGCAATAAAGATAAGAGCGAGCAACAACACCTCGCCAATGATCGTTGCAATAGGCTTTAGCACCCCTGCAACGAACATCAAACTCACAACATTAACATTACGCGTGAGCACTGCCGAGTTGTTCTGTTTTACAAAACCATAGCCACGCTTATGATAGGCTGCAAAAAGCGATCTTGACAGATGACGATAGAGCGAATATATATAGTTGCGCTCATAGCGGTAGAGCCCGATGATGGCGATATTCTTTATGAGGATAACAGCCACCACTGTCGAACATACAATAACAACAAACGACTCATAGCTATTAATCCCTAGCCCTTTATACACAGCATATAGATATTCACTTGAGGCGATATTATTGCTATCCAATATAAGTGTCAACACAGGGATAAGCATAGCCACTCCCACAAAATTGAGAAGTGCGCGCAGAAATATTGTCGCAGTGACACCAATAGCACGGCGACGATAACTCTCAGGTATTATATCCCACAGACCTTTCATGGTGCAAATATACGACTATTTTAGCATAATATAACTAATCCATAACACTTTTAACCTCTTCGACCTCACCTCGCATAATATACCACACATATCCCTCTATTTGACTATAGCGCCCCATAGACGACAATAGCGACATATAACTCGCCACTTGGCGTTTATAGTTATTACTCTGACGTTCACCAAATTTGTAGTCGACAACCACAGCGCGCTCACCCTTAATCATAACCCTATCAGGCCTACGCGACTTAGTGTCGCGACACGATATTTCAGCCTCAAGTCTCACATCATCCCAATCGTCACTAAACCACTCCTTGATATGAGGCTGTTTAAGCGCCTCATCAACTTTTTGTTGAAGCGTGATAGCCTCATTCTCGTCTATCACACAGTCAAGCGTCATGCGTCGTATAGCCATGCGGAGGTCGGCCTCGTTTTTAGCTCGTTCAAAGACGCGATGTAGGCGAATACCCGTATTTAGTGATGTGCCAACATGCTTGACTCCCTCGTCAACAAAGCGCGAAGATGGGTAGCGCACCTTGACTGTAGGCTCATTGGTAACGTAATCCTCAAGTAGTGTGTACTCCGTATCTTCATCGCCATCACTCTCACAAACGCTACTTGTTAGCTCACCATAGCTATACTTCTCATAGAGCACCACATCATCCTCTACAATGCGTTCCGAAGAGGAAGATAACTTAGGCATAGCATTTAGAATCAAAGGCGTGGTAGAGGGCACTGGCTCACCGCGCCCCTTGCCACTAAGGTTTGCAGGTATATACATATACAACTCGCGCGAGGCTCGTGTTATAGCCACATATAGAATATTTATTCCATCGACATGGCTCATGACACGCTCCTTATAGTAATCCTCCGAATATGTAGATGTCTCCATCGACTTACCATACAACACGGGGAAGTTGCCTATGGTAGACCCCGTCGTTTGCGACCACACAATAGGGCTTAAGTTGGGCGACGGCTCAAGCGTAAAGCGCGCATAGGGTATAATGACCACTGCTCGCTCAAGTCCTTTGGCCTTATGCACCGTGGTAACCTCAATAGTATCATCCGTCATTTCAACCTTAATACTCTCTTTCTTACCGCGTTCTTCCCACCATATTAAGTAATGCTGTATATCGGCCATACGCGATGTCGTGAAAGCTATTATCTGCTCGTGTAGCGCCTGAAGGAAGGCTATGCTCTGCCTACGCTCATATAGTTTAAAGTAAGAGACTATAAGCTCGAATGCCTCCATTGGCGAGAGGTGTACAACACGCTGCAGAAGATCTTGCTCCGCATCACTAAAGGTGTAATCTATGGGATAGCCAAGGAATCGGTTGTAGACCCCACGCTCAACGTCGTTGCGCGGATTAACCGAGAGACGCAATACGGCGATGACAAACTCGACTATATCACAGCTCTCAAGTGTAAGTTTATCGGGCAGTAGGATGTTAAAGCCCGCTTGGCCGACGGCGCTAAACTTTCTATCCTTATACTCAAACAATACATTAGCAACACTCTCTGCATCAGAGCCCTTGCGCACAAGTATCAGAATATCACGATACTTATATCCACGTTCAATAGCACTCTCAATAGCCTCGATAAATGGCGATTCGCATTGCGACGAATTATAGGCGCACACCTCCACATAGCCCTTATCCCTATCGCGACTTACGGACTTTTGCTCATGTCCCAGATAGGCATTGTGCAGAATGTCATAGAGTGTCGAATAGGTACTCTTACTTATGTTCCCAGCCTTAAGAGCGTCTGTGACAAGAGTGTTTAGATGCTCATTATCAGCCTTTACGACACTACTAATCAGCTCTTTATTAAAGTTGACGATATTCTCCAGGCTGCGATAGTTCTCCTTGAGGGGTATCACCTCCGTATTTTCGCGTCCGAGGTCGTCAATAGCCACGCTATTAAGCAGTCGCCAGTCGCCACCACGCCAACGATATATCGACTGTTTAATATCGCCCACGATAAACACCGACGCCTTATCATTTGAGGCAAGAGCCTCCTTAAGCAATGGCAGCAGATTACGCCACTCGCGCACCGATGTATCCTGGAACTCGTCAATCATATAGTGGTCATAACGACTGCCAACCTTCTCGTAGATAAAGGGTGCATTACTATCGTCGATAAACGCCGAGAGTATATCCTTTGTCTTGCTGAGAATCATAGTGTTCTCATCGTCACATATATGATTGATATTTTGCTGAAGGTCTACCAAGAGCGCAAAGCTACGATATCCCGAATTAATGATCTTTGCCGTGCCTGCACACTTGATAGCATCTGGTACTATAGATATTATCTTTTGGAGTATGGGTATAAGACGCTCTGTGGCAGTCACAACACTACCCGAGGCACCCTTAGTTCCATACCACTGACTGCGCTCCTCGCAGGCTGCTCGCATCGTATTGTTAACAGGCTTAAGCTCGCCAGCAGCATAGGCTACAAAACAATGTACAAAACTACGGCTCTTATTGTAGAAGTCAGACGGCACGAGGCCATACTCATCGAGGATATCCATAGCCTGCTTGCCCAACTTCTTGACTTCATCACATCTACGCTCACTCTCCTTAACCACCTCTTCAACTGCGCGACGTATATCGCTTTTACTCTGCGACATATTCATAAGCTTTGCACCACTCTCCCCAAAGAGTTCTGCACCAAGCTCACACAGCTCACCTCGCATATCCCACTTGCGACCATCGGCGATACGCTCCTCTGCAAAGTCGAGCAACCATCGCCTCACATCCGAATCCTTACTTATGCTCTCGACAAGCGCATCGGCACTACGTTCTAATAGCTGCGTAGCGTCAAGTTCTATATTGTAGTTCAGGTCGAGACTAAGCTCCTTGATAAAGGCGCGTAGTATGCGCTGGAAGAAACGATCGATCGTGAGCACCGAGAAGCGCGAGAAGTCGTGCAATATACGCGTACGAGCCTTGAGCGCTCGCTCACGAATCATCGTCTCGGACATCCCCAGCATACGCGAGATGTTGTCAATATACTTACTCTTAGCGCCAGATGCCAACACATGTATCTCGTTCAATATGCGCGATTTCATCTCCTCCGTCGCCTTGTTTGTAAAGGTCACAGCCAAGATGTTGCGATAACACTCTGGATGCTCGACAATATCACACATATACTTCAATGCCAGCTGATATGTCTTACCCGAGCCAGCACTTGCACTCAGTATCTTCGCTCGTTTCATCGTCTACATATCTTTTTAAAATCACAATAGGTACATGCTGCCTCATCCTCAGCCTGCACAAAGGGCACCGTGGGGTCAAAGAGCTCCTCAAGGATAGATGATAGCTCGCCCTCAAACTCCTCAGCTACATCAGAATAGCTCTCAATAATCTTCCCCGTCGACTTATTGACAATCGCAGGTTGATACTCCTCAGACACCATTCGCGCAACATAAAAGAGCGACGGCATTGTCTCGACGCCATCTCTATGATGCAACATCATCGAATAGAGCAACGTCTGTATGATGTTTGGCACACGTTCCATCGCTGTACCATTAAATAGTGCCTCGATACTCGCGCACTCGAGGTGAGGATATCTTCCGCTCTTATAATCAATAATTTGAAGCGTACCATTGGTGAGCTTATCGATACGATCGGCTCGTCCCGATAGATTGACCATACGCCCGCCAGAGATAGGGTAGCCATAGGCTACATCATCCTCCAAAGCAACAATCGTATAACCTTCGCGTCCAGCATCATAGCGCAGGATGCCTCGCATGATATACTTAATGATTATGTCGCGTACGAGTATCGTATCGCCCGAAAATTGCTGCACTGCCACACTACGACCACTCTGCAACAATCTACAAATTACCTCGTCAACAACCGCCTCGACCCTTTTACGGTCGATTTGGCGGATGAGTGAAGTAGGGTTCTCCTTTTTGATAATCTCATCATCATAGAGCAACTGCATCGACTCATGAAGTATGTTACCAAAGGTGAGAGCATCAATCGTATCGCTCAACTCGTCGGGCGTTCTAAGGTGAGCTATTGTCGCATAATAGAACTTCATTGGACACTCGACGTACTTCGAGAGCGATGTTGGCGAGAGGCTATATCCACTATTTGGATCGATATACCTTGCCAAAATAGCCATCTCGCGCTCGCCCTTCACAGCCTCTATTGGCAACTGCTGCGTAACGCCAAGGTCAACGCCAACAGAGCGCTTAGCAACTCGATAAGGCGACTCATAATCAAGCTGATATATGTATCTGCTACGCTCGCCAGTGCTCTTATCGTCAGCTCTTGAACAGTAGAGCATATCGACACGCTCGGCACGCTGTAGTAGGCGATAGAAGTAGTAGGCATACATCGCCTCATGTTGCTCGGGCGTAGGTAGACCATACGCCAAACGCAGACCATAAGGTATGAACGATGGTTGCTCGGTACGGTCGCCTGGGAAGGTGGCGTCAGTCATCGAGAGAATAATGACATTCTTAAAGTCTATATTTCGAGTCTCGAGAATACCCATAATCTGAATACCCTCTAACGGTTCACCCTCGAATGGTACGGTAAGAGTTTGCAGATGGCGACGCAGCAACGAAGTAAATATCTCCACTGTAGGCTGAGTGCTACATTGTGCCACCGAAAGCGACACTTTGCGAATCTCCTCCATTACCACACGCAGATACTCATACTGAGCCACATCATCATGACCCATAGCATCTAAGATCGCGCCAATAATATCAATGATATAATTAGATAACGACCTCCAATCACCTGGTCTACAGGTAAAAATATCAGATAAGATGCTCTCGTTTTCGAACATCGCACCATCGACCGTGGTAATCCTATTCTTGGTGATGTGCGCCACAAAGTACGAGGCTCTATCACCGCAGCTGTCAACAATATACGGATGCGATAACAACCCCGTCACATCCTGATGGTAGTAAAACGAATTGCGACAATGCGCATGTGTTTGAAGTGCCAGGAGGCGCTCTACTAATGAGTACGCAAGCGTGGTCTTGAGCGGATAACCCATCGTGACATTAACGCTCTTAACCTTCGGTGGCAGAGCATGGAGCAGTGGCACAAGCATATTTTCATCCGTGAGGACTATGGCCGTACGCTTGTCAAGCTCCTCGTCGGGTAGTTCATCAAGTATTGCCGCCACATGTTTCACCTGCACGATGTTCGATACGCAAGCCGTAGCACGTAGATGTTTATCCACCTGGCGGAAGTTGTTATGCGAGACATGTTCCGATAAGCCGAACGTCTTCAGATTATCTCTAAGGAACATTCCAGCTTCATGGCTCTCATTATCCACATAGTAGCCATCATAATCCCATATAAACTCAGCGCCATTATTACTGGTGGATAGATACTTAAACAAAACCTCTTCACTCTTAGATAGAGCATTAAATCCCGCGATAATAAAGCGCTTATTAGGGAGGTCTATCTCCTCACCACGCATAATGCGTTCAGCCGTTTCGCGGTATATCATACCCGAATAGCCAATGCCCAACTCGCGGAGTCGCAGACGATACTCCTCGTAGATTGCGGGCAGTGTGCGCCATACCTTTAAGAAACGCTGCTTCTGCACACTCAACGACTCCTTGGGGCCAATGCTGCTCCAAAAACTTAGGATGCGCTCTTGCGCGGGGCTAAGATATGATACATCAGCCTCTATCTCCTTGATGTCCTCGATATTACGCAGCAACATTGAGGCATCAACAAGATACTTATCTATCATATCAAAGTCCGAGATAAGCATGTCGCCCCAGAAATAGAAGCGATCAAAAGTCTCTAAAGGATGATGCTTGCTATAAACCTCATAAAGCTCGCTGATAAGACGTATTCGCTCGCCGCGCATCAATCCCGAGCCACGCTCCATCAGCTCGTCTATAGACATCCATGATGGTTGCCATACGGGGATTTCGGTAAGTTGCGCTACTGCATCATTGAAAAATGTGCGTGCTCTAAGCGAGGGAAAGAGCACGACAAACTGGGATAAATCACCACCACACCTATCAAGGAGCATCTTTGCCAGCTCCTGTTGAAATGTCTGCATAGGGTAGCTATTTAGAGTTGAGTAATCTCTCCGCCGAATAGCGTAATCTCACTTCTAAGTATCACAGGACGAATAGTATAGAATATCTTACCTCCTGTTGCAGTCTTTGCCTCAAGGCGCTCTTCTGCATTTACCTTGACTACAGCGTTGTGCGATGCCTCGGCTATCGTAGAAATAGTCTCAAGGCGCCCAGCATCATATTCCGACGCTGATATGTCAGCAGTCTGATAGCGAGCACTACCCATAAGCATGATGCGACTCTTGCCTGCGGCTGTGGTCATTAGGTCTAAGACATCCACCTCGGCGACAAAATGGGCATCGTTCGAGATATATAAATCGAGCAACTGCGACTCAATAACACCCTCTACCGTAACATTAGCCTTAGATATCGAAATATCCGTAAGTTCACTAAAGTATACCTTTACCTCTGTAACACTTTCACGCTTAGGATCAGAGCGTTCACTTATCTTAAGCGTCTTACTCTTACTATCTACTTCGACCGAGAATTTTGAGGTCTCAACACCCTTAGTATCATAAATAACATAGGGAGCCTCGCTGACGTCAATCTTCACAAGCTCAAGCTTAATGGGAGCATCAACATTGATTGCCGAGAAACTCGACAAAAACTCCTTTACAGGATTACTTACAGGCGCAACAGGCTCCTGAGCATAGGCGTATAGCGAGCACATCAAAGTGCAGAGTGTCAATATAACCCTATTCATAATATCAGTTTTAGAGGTTTCAGACGATAAAATTAAGCAAAAAAATCGAATCCTCCAAAATGTAGAGAATATTTTCAACCGAAATAGCTATTTCTGCAACACAATCCTCACGTAAGCAGCGCCACTTCGACGCGCCGCTTCAATACCCACCTCCGAATCCTCAAATATTATAGTCTGCTCGGGCGACACATCCTCGCGCTCCATCGCCTTAAGAAAGGCATCTGGATAGGGCTTGGGACGATCAACATCGTCGCCTGATATAATACCATCAATACCCGACATAATATTCAAGTATTGCATCACATTAGTTATGTTATCTATATGACCAGTAGAGACAATCCATACCTTAGCACCCATCGATCGAAGCATCTGACACCACTCCCATAATGGTTCGTTGAGCCGTACGCTATCAAAATAGCGTGGATAGAGTTCCACCTTACGATGTCTTAACCGATCGATGGTCGCCGCATCATCAAAGCCGAGCATACGCATAAACTCCATACAACGCACCCCAAAGTAGCGCGCAAGGTATTCCTCCTCGCTAAGAGTGACACCAGCCTCCTCGAGTGTAGCTATATACGCCAAGGCATTAGCTCGCCGAGTATCCACAAGCGTACCATCAAAATCGAGTAAAATCAGCTTTATCTCACGCATACTAATAGACTATCAATCAAATGACTGCATGCTTGATAGATCGGAAG